>NZ_CP066150.1:0-328544 GCF_023206395.1 Vibrio sp. ED004
CACGCCGGGCTTCATCATGTCGATGTTTGCGCTAGGCAAAAACAAACCCGATGCGAGCAAAGAAGATGTTATGGAATCATTGGCGGGTAACCTGTGTCGTTGTACGGGCTACCGCCCAATTGTTGATGCTGCGATGTCGCTTTCAACAGATCAACCTTTGATCGACCAATTCGCTGAGCTTGAACGCAACACCATCAAGAAGCTAGAAGATATTCAAGACACCGAAGCCAACTTACGCCTTGGTCACCTCACCGCTTTTTCCCCGAAAAGCACCGATGAGCTGGCCAAGCTTTTTCAAGCGCATCCGAACGCTAAGCTGGTTGCTGGCGGCACGGATTTAGCATTGGAAGTGACGCAGTTCCATCGCGAGATAGAAACACTTATCAGCGTAAACCTTGTTGAAGACATGAAGGTGTGCGAAGAGACCGACACTGACTTAATCATTGGTGCCAACCTTCCAATCAGTGACTCTTACGCACTACTGAAAAAACACTACCCAGATTTTGGTGAGCTACTGCACCGCTTTGCTTCCCTGCAAGTACGTAACCAAGGCACCATTGGCGGTAATGTTGCCAATGCTTCACCTATCGGTGACACCCCTCCTCTACTAATTGCCCTTAACGCGAAGATCAAACTTCGTTGCGGTGACGAGTCACGCACCATGCCGATCGAAGATTACTTCATCAGCTACAAAGTGACAGCGCAAAAAGAGAGTGAATTCATTGAACAGATCATCATTCCTAAACCAACTAACGACAGCTTCCGAGCTTACAAACTATCTAAACGTTTAGACGATGACATCTCTGCGGTGTGTGGTGCGTTCGATATTCAAATTGAAGATGGCAAGGTTTCTTACGCTCGTATTGCCTTTGGTGGTATGGCTGCAACGCCTAAGCGCGCGGCGCGTTGTGAAAACACGTTATTAGGCAAACCGTGGACAGACACTAATATTAAGTTAGCGATGCAGGAACTGTATAACGACTTTGAGCCGCTATCCGATTTCCGTGCAAGCCAAGAATACCGTTCATTGTCGGCAGCCAATATGTTGCGTCGCTACTTCATTGAACAGCAGAACAAAAACAACCAAATCGAAACAAGGGTAACGTCTTATGTCTAATTCGAACAAGCATGCGATGACCCACGAAGAGATGGTTACCATTGCAAAACAAGACCTAAAAACTGGCGTCGGTAAAAGCGTTAAACACGACAGTGCAGCCAAGCAAGTAACGGGCGAAGCGGTATACATTGATGACCGCCTAGAGTTCCCAAATCAGCTGCACATATACGCACGCCTGAGCACTCAAGCACACGCCAACATCACCAAGATAGATTTATCACCGTGTTACGAATTTGAAGGTGTGGCGATTGCCATTCAAGCCAAAGACGTACCGGGTGAACTGGATATCGGGGCCATCCTACCGGGCGATCCACTGCTTGCAGACGGTAAAGTAGAATACTACGGCCAACCTGTGATTGCGGTAGCAGCTAACGATCTAGAAACCGCACGCAAAGCCGCACATGCTGCGATTATTGAATACGAAGAGCTACCTGCCATTCTTGATGTCAAAGAAGCGTTGGCAAAAGAACACTTCGTGACAGAAAGCCACACTCAACAACGTGGTGATTCGAAAGCCGCATTGGCAAAAGCAAAACACGTAATCTCTGGCGACCTAGAGATCGGCGGCCAAGAACACTTCTACCTAGAAACTCAAATCAGTAGCGTAATGCCAACCGAAGATGGTGGCATGATCGTGTACACCTCGACTCAAAACCCGACCGAAGTTCAAAAACTGGTTGCGGAAGTGATTGGCGTACCGATGCACAAAGTCGTGATTGATATGCGTCGTATGGGTGGTGGTTTCGGTGGTAAAGAGACCCAAGCAGCCTCTCCAGCGTGTATGGCTGCGGTTATTGCTCATCTCACAGGCCGACCGACCAAAATGCGCCTGCTGCGTAATGAAGACATGCAGCAAACCGGTAAACGTCATCCATTCTACAACCAATACACAGTCGGTTTTGACGACAATGGTGTGATTCAAGGTGCCGACATTACCGTTGCAGGTAACTGTGGCTACTCACCAGACTTATCAAGTTCTATCGTCGACCGTGCGATGTTCCACTCAGACAACGCTTATTACCTAGGCGATGCAACGGTGGTCGGTCACCGATGCAAAACCAACACAGCATCGAACACCGCATACCGTGGCTTTGGTGGCCCGCAAGGCATGATGACCATTGAACATATCATGGATGAGATTGCGCGTTACCTAAAAAAAGATCCTTTGGAAGTACGTAAGGCGAACTACTACGGCGAAGAAGGCCGTGACGTGACCCATTACTACCAAACCGTTGAAGACAACTTTTTACCTGAGATAACCGAACAGCTTGAACGCAGCAGTGACTATCACGCACGTCGTAAAGAAGTCGCTGAGTTCAACAAGCAAAGCCCTATCTTGAAGAAAGGTCTAGCGATCACGCCAGTGAAATTCGGCATCTCGTTTACTGCGACTTTCTTGAACCAAGCGGGTGCGCTCATCCATATCTACACCGATGGCAGTATTCATTTGAATCACGGTGGTACGGAAATGGGGCAAGGCTTGAACATCAAAGTGGCACAAATCGTTGCACAGGAGTTCCAAGTCGATGTCGAACGTATCCAGATCACCGCTACAAACACAGACAAAGTTCCGAACACATCACCAACCGCAGCCTCATCGGGCGCCGACCTCAACGGTAAGGCCGCGCAAAACGCCGCAATAACCATTAAGCAGCGCCTGATAGACTTCGCTTCTTCGCACTTCAAAGTGTGGCCTGAGGAGGTGGTGTTTAAGAACGGCATGGTGCAGATCCGCGATGAGATCATGACCTTCAACTCATTTGTTGAACTGGCTTGGTTTAATCAAATTTCGCTATCGAGCACTGGCTTCTACCGCACTCCAAAGATCTATTACGATCACGAGAAAGCGCGCGGTCGCCCGTTCTACTACTACGCGTATGGTGCCTCTTGTTCAGAAGTCATCATCGATACCCTAACCGGCGAGAACAAGATTCTGCGAGTCGATATCCTGCATGACGTGGGCGCTTCATTGAACCCTGCGATTGATATCGGACAAGTCGAAGGTGGCTTTGTGCAAGGTGTCGGTTGGTTAACAACGGAGGAGTTGGTTTGGAACCAACAAGGCCGCTTGATGACCAACGGCCCGGCGAGTTACAAGATTCCTGCGATTGCTGATATGCCGATTGATTTCAGAACGCACCTTTTGGAAAACCGCAGCAACCCAGAAGACACAGTCTTCAACTCGAAAGCCGTGGGTGAGCCACCTTTCATGTTGGGTATGTCGGTATGGAGCGCACTGAAAGATGCAATAAGCTATGTCGCTGTCGATGGCGCGATTCCTAAGCTCAACACACCTGCAACGCCAGAACGCGTTCTGATGGCGATACAGGAAGTCACTGAAATGGCTCCGACCTCGGTCGATGCTCAATCAGAAACGGCTTAGGGCTGATAGGTATCTAAGACACCAATAAACAGCTAGGGAAGCACAGAAGGGATTTAGGAGGGCATATGTTTAAGGATAATTGGATTCACGAACTGGCAAAACTGGAAGAGAACTACGAACCATGTGTGATGGTGACAGTACTTGAAGACAGAGGCTCAGTGCCGCGTGATGCGGGTACCAAGATGCTTGTCACTCGTGACCGAATCATCGCTACGATTGGTGGTGGTCACCTTGAACATGTGGCCACTAAAATGGCTCGCGAGATGCTGATTGCCAGTGAGAAATCACTCAAAGTGGAACGCTTTAACCTAGGTGCTCGTTTGGGCCAATGTTGTGGTGGAATGGCAACATTGAGCTTTGAACCGATTGGCACTCAGCAGAATCACCTTGTGCTGTTTGGCGCTGGCCATGTTGCCAAAGCGCTACTGCACATTGTCGCAACCCTACCCTTCCGTGTTACCTGGATTGATGAACGCGAAGAAGTGTTTCCTGAAACACTGCCACACGGTGTGAAAAAGCTTGTATCGGACGACCCTGTAGGCGAAGTAAAACACATGCCACCGAACAGCTATTACCTTGTGATGACCCACAACCACCAGCTCGATTTCGATTTAACCAAAGCGATCATCGACCGTGAAGACAGCCGTTACTTCGGCATGATCGGCTCGCTGACCAAACGTAAGAAGTTCGACTTCCGCTTAGAGCAACGTGGCTACAGCCAAGAACAAATCGAAACCATGATTTGCCCGATTGGCATTAGCGCCGTGAATGGCAAACATCCGGCTGAAATTGCGGTATCGGTTGCGGGTGAACTGATCGCACACTATCAAGGCCAAGCGCTTGAACAAAAGCGCCCAACCAAACAATATCGAAATCAGGATTTGACCGATCAACACAGTCAACCAAGCGATGTAGGCGAACCACCATTGGAAGAGAAGATCGCCTAACACAAGTCGCAAAGCTTCAGTGGCCATTAAGTCGCTGAAGTCATTAAAAGGAAGTAAACATGACAACGCAACGCAAAGCTTATCGCGCCAGTATTTTACACAGCGTCGCCGACCCAAAAGACGTCGGTATCGATGAGTCTTACGACTATTTTGAAGACGGTGTTTTAGTGGTAGAGAACGGCCACATCGTCGACTTAGGCCATGCCGATGAAGTATTGGCTCGCCAACCTAAAACACTCGAAGTAAAAGAATACAAAGACAAGCTGATCACCTCTGGCTTTATTGATACGCACATCCACTACCCTCAAACAGGCATGATCGCGTCTTACGGTGAGCAGCTACTAGATTGGTTAGAGAACTACACCTTCCCAGAGGAAAAACGCTTCAAAAACCCAGTCTACGCACACAAAGTGGCGAAGCTATTCCTAGACGAACTAGCAAGCAACGGCACCACCACAGCACTCGTGTTCGGTACCGTACACAAAGAGTCGGTTAACGTTTTCTTTGAAGAAGCTGAGAAACGCAACCTACGTATGATTGCAGGTAAGGTACTAATGGATCGCAACGCGCCTGATTACCTCACCGACACGCCAGAATCTGGCTATGCTGACTCTAAGGAACTGATTGAAAAATGGCACAACCGCAGCCGTTTACTTTACGCGGTGACACCTCGTTTTGCGCCAACAAGTACACCAGAGCAATTGGCTACCGTTGGTAAACTTCTTGAAGAATACCCTGACGTATACATGCACACGCACCTTTCTGAAAACGAGAAAGAGATTGAATGGGTAAAAGAACTGTTCCCAGAGCGTGACAGCTATTTAGATGTTTATGACCACTATGGTTTGCTGCACAAACGTTCGGTATTTGCCCATGGTATTCACTTGTCTGACTGCGAATGTAAACGCCTAGCGGATACCGAATCTGCTATCGCTTTCTGTCCGACCTCTAACCTGTTCTTAGGCTCAGGTTTATTCCGATTACCCGAAATGGAAGAGCACGGCATTCGTGTTGGTATGGGTACTGATGTAGGCGCAGGCACTAGCTTCTCAATCCTGCAAACCATGAGCGAAGCCTACAAGATCATGCAGCTTCAACATAAGAAGCTGCACCCAGCCAAATCGCTGTTCTTGGCAACATTAGGTGGCGCACGCTCCCTGCATTTAGAAGACAAGATCGGTAACTTAGAAGTCGGTAAAGAAGCCGATTTCGTGGTACTCGACTTACACGCCACACAATTGATGCGCTTTAGAATGGAACAAGCGACCAAGCTTGAAGAAAAGCTATTTGTATTGATGAGCTTAGGTGACGACAGAACCGTCAGCGAGACTTACATCTACGGTGAGAAAGCCTACGATGTGAATTTCAAAGATTACCAAAAGCTCGTTAGCTAGACTTAAAACCGAGTAACAATCGCTAGACAGCGACAGCCGTCGTTAATTAAAAATCCGTCCAGATTTATCTAGCCTTTAAAGACCAGTTGCTGATGCCACTGGTCTTTTTTGTGCTTCATTCAAAGAAATATAAATTAACCGTTCACAAACAACGATCTTCGGTGACGCCAAGTCATTATATTGATAGGTTAATGTTTATACATATCGACTTCATACTTCACTTTAGCGTCTCTCTAAAACATTCGTTTCTCAGCTAAATGGAAGCACTCAATCTAGAAAGGAATTCTATGTTCGAACAGGTCGTCAGCATTCTGTTTCCCGTTTTTGCTTTAGCCAGTGCTGGCTTTGCGGTCGGCCGTTGGCTCAAACCCGATTTCAAACCGATCAATCGCATCAACATGGATGTCTGTATTCCTGCTTTGGTGTTTGCATCGCTGACCACCATGCCCCTCGACACCGAGCAACTGCCACTTATCTCTGCGTCTTTGGTTGCGGTGTTAGTGCCCGCATTGTTGATGATTCCAATCTGTAAGCTTTTTAAGCTCAACTTCAAAGCTTGGGCTCCTCCACACATGTTCCGCAACAGTGGCAACCTGGCTATTCCCCTGTTCACGTATACCTTTGGCGAAAGCGCATTAGCCCCTGCGGTATTACTGTTTGTGGTATCGGCGTGTGTGCACATTAGTGTCGGTTTGGCGTTACTAAGCGAAGGTAACCCGATCAAGCAGATCCTCAAGATGCCGATATTCTTAGCCGCCGCATTAGCAATGGCGTTGAACCTATCTGGCATTGCGGTGTGGAATCCAATCTACGAAGCCACTTCACTGCTTGGGCAAGCAGCCGTGCCTATCATGCTGCTATCGCTGGGATCGCAAATGGTCAACTTGAGGCTGAGTGGATTAAAAGTCGGCTTGTTGTGCACCGTTCAATCCCTGTTTACTGGCGCCATCGCCTTTACCATCATCTATTTATTTATCCCGCTACCTACGCTGCACCTACAAATGATGGTGCTGTTCACCATGCTGCCACCCGCCGTAATGAACTACCTGTTCGCAGAACGCTTCAATGTAGAGCCACCCAAGGTCGCGTCCATGGTGTTGTTCGGCAACTTCCTGAGCGTGGTTACCTTGCCTATCTTATTGTCATTCGCGCTGTCTTTGTCGTCTTGAAGAACCACGAACGTTCAGGTTTACGACTTTTAAAACTTAGCCAATCAATAAAAAGGGAGCGCAACTTAGCAGAGTTGACGCTCCCTTTTCAGACTATATTTTCTATTTATCTCAAGCTGTGTTTCTCTCAGCAAGCACTTCCTTGAAAGCAAACATGCCATTAAGTGCCGAAGGGAACCCCGCATAGACCGACATCTGCAATATCACTTCTTTGATCTCTTCTTCGCTGCAACCGACATTAAGCGCTGCATTTAAATGCACCTTAAGCTGAGGCGCACAATTGCCAAGTGCAGTGAGAGCTGCCACGGTCGCAATCTCTCGCGATTTTAAATCCAAACCGGGGCGTGAATAGATGTCACCGAAGGGATATTCGATAGTATATTTGGCAAGATCAGGGCAGATATCTTTCAGGCTTTCAATAACCTGTTGCCCTGCTTCTCCGTCGATATGATTCAGTCTTTCTAAGCCAGTTTCAAAACGTGATTGATTCATGGAAATGTTCCTGTTTTTTGGGGTTACAGGAACACCTTACAAGTTAGAGTCAACTCTAAGTCAACGGACTTTTCCATCTCGATACAAACTAATTTTTTGCTCTAGCGCAGCCAGATGCTTTTGCTGTTCTTCAATATGGGAACGCAAATTCTGTTGATGCTGTTCAAGTAACATTTGGCGTTGTGAGGCCGATTCTGGCCCTAACTCCCTCAGCTTTGCGTATTCTAGAATTTCATCCAGTGGCATTGCGGTGTCTTTAAGGCGCTTCACAAACTCAATCCAAGTAACGTCCTTCGATGTATACACTCGATGTCCGCTGCTGTTTCGTTGAATATTTTTCAGCAAACCTATTTTTTCATAGTAGCGAAGCGTATGGGCAGACAAATCCACCAACCGAGAAAACTCACTCACATTCATTACTTCACCTTTCTATATAATTACTGAGAAACCAAACTACGTGCATTTATCTAATTTGAGCTCTGCGGTCACTTTCGTCAAACGCAGCGCAATTGCGAAGCAGACTAAGTAAGGACTCACATACCAGAAGATGCTTTCTAGTGGCTGCTTCACCTGCGCTTCTCTGGTTTTAATGTATTGGTTCTTTTGCTTTTCATACTGACTTAGCATGCCGCTCACCCACACGGCGTCGCTTTCCACCAGCGACACGCTAGGCGCAGGAACCGTGAAATCAGCGGCGTTGGGCAACAGAGTGAAATCGACATCTTTGAATGTGATAGCTGTATTCAAATACCACAAACACGCTTCATGGTGCTGTCCATTAGCGTCTAAAAATGGCTGGCCTGTGCAGATGTCGCTTCTTAATTTATCCAAAGAGAACTGCTGAATCGACTCTAAAATAGTGACCGCTCTGGTTTGTTCAGTCTCAACCCAATCAGCGGCTACCGATGCCCGAATTTCAGACACCGCACCTAGCATGCCGATACCCGCGAGCAGCGGCCACAAGTAGTCCATCAATTTCCATTTACGTCGGCTCAAGTTGAAGCCACACCAAATTGGAATATGTAAGAGGAGCGTTAGCCCAAGGGATAGCAAAACGAAATTCAAGGAGCTAGAGAGCATGAGTTCGCTATCGAAGAAGTGCTTCATAATGAGTTACTTGCCTGTATGACAAAGAGTAATTTGATACTAGGTTCGATATTAGAAAAGAGTGTAAGAGGAAAGTAAAAACAGCACCAAGAATTGGCGCTGGCGCTGTTTATTTGAGCATGTAATTACCGAGACAAAGCTTACTTTGGAATTATTCGATAGTACTGAAATCTAGATTTCTAGGTACCGCCACACTAACCACCTGAGTGCCTGCGATTAAATCATGCAAGCAGCGTCTATTTTTTCGGAAAACAAACAGGTAATTAAGAATCGATATAAACTGACCAATAACAGGAATATAAACAAAGATGCTCATAGGTAAGATTCGTTTGATCACTATGTTGAACAGTCCTATTTGCTTACCGTCCATATCAACAATCGCAATTTCCATTACATTTTTTCCGATCGTTTGTCCCTTTTTTTGTAGTAAGTAGCCATGACACAAGAGGAACACCACCCAGCCATAAATAAACATCATTATTTGTTCGTGTAGTTCAACGGCCCCATTAGAAACGGCTCGATCGAACAAATTGGTATATAAAGCAACAGGAATCATAGCAGCCGCATAAATGAGGCCATCGATAACAAACGCCCAAAAGCGAGACCATCGAGATGCGAGCACAATTTCGGGTGTATTTTCTACTACTTCAGACATGTCCTTTCCTAAAGTGATATTGATTATGAACGTCGAGAAATCGATTTTTGATAGCGTTAGGTTGATGTACTGATAGACAAATCTTGAAATTAATTCGAAAGAAAACACTTTGCTTTCAATAGATAAGACACGCTTTATAAAATCGAGAAAAAACATAACACAAACAAATACCAAAACTAATACACCATGCAATATATGTGAACTTAGTTGCTTAAATTTCGACTATGAAACGCAATAAGATAGGCTGAAGGGAATTTAAGAAAGTAAATTTCCAGAGGTAATGATTTTTTACTTAACATTTTGTATTAATAAGATTTCTGTCAATTGGACAATGAGAGGTGAGACGCACTGGTGCTATTTCAAAGCCAACACATGCTCAATGAAATGCGCTTTCTTTTCACGGTACTCTTCTTGCGGCCAACCTTCACAAGATATTTTGAGGGTGTTGTATTGCTGAACTAATGCCGGATTCGCACGTAGCTTGTCACGAAACGTTAGAAAGCATTCAAACTCAGAACCGTTAGCGACTAATTGCAACGCCACATCATCTGAAGATGTAGACTCCAACATACACAGCTCGGGTGTTCTTAACGTATCGAGTTTCTCTTTAAAGCCAAGTGTTGTGAGTTGTTCAACGGCGTACTCAAGTTCACTTGATTCAATACCGACGAATATGTCCAAGTCGCCTTTAGATACTGCAGATGGAATCGAGGATGCACCTACATGCTCGACTCTCGCATTAGGAATAAGCTTTTTGATGTCACGCTCATATCGAGCAAACATTTCATGACAAGCCGTTTGGTATTGTTCAGCAGGGTAGAATTTCATACTTACTCGCTTCTATGACTGACTCTAAGCATTAAAAGGTATTGAACACACCGATAGCTAACAGAAATAGCACGATGCTAATCGCCCCGATATAAGAGATTCTGGTTCGTTGTTTTTCAGTTGGGATCAATGAAGGGAAGTGCCCTAAAGTGAATACCTTACAGACTATCCAGCCAGAACCGTAACCAATAAACTCGATCACTAGCGACTGAAACATATATCTGAAGAACGCGCTTAATGCCCTAAAATACGCGACTATCACCTCTTCCATTTTCTGTCCTAATTAAAGTCAATTTGGAAAAGAAAATGCCACGGGTAGAGATTCATATCAAGTTTCTTATACGGAACTACCTACGTCAAAACATTTCTCTAATGTTAGATTTTCCACAATCAATTAGGTGCCCTACCAACAAGATGAATGATGGTTAGGGACACCTATTCGTTCTTTTACACAAGTTATTTTTCTAAAACTGATTCTAAATTTTTGACACCAAACGGTATATGGACTGAAGGTGCTACAGAACTAGTAGAACTTAAATGACCAGATTGATCATCAAAGAATATATGAGGCTTAAGAACACCTAAGACTAAACCTTTATCAACCCCACCTAAGAAAAATGCATCATTTGTCATCACTCCCCATTCTTTCAACGTGTTTAACGCTCTTTCATGCGAGGGAGCATTTCTAGCAGTCACAATTGATACTCTTAGTCTATTTTTATAATCAGGCTCTGACTTCTTCTTCTTCTCTTCTATTTTTTGAATAGCTGATATTTTGACCAAAAATTCCTTCAGTGGACCAGGGTTGTGAGGTTGTAAAACATTCCTTGTTTCATGTTCATGAAACTGGCTAAGATCATTAGTTGTATGCATAACAGTTTCTGACTCATCATCAGCAAGAACTCCGTCAAAGTCGAACGCGATTCTTAAGTCATCATCATCGTCATCAATAATTGTCGATTTCATGACATGGCCAGCTGGGTAACCCAACGCAATCGCTTCTTTGACATCAAAAGAGTTACCAGACAAAAACAAAGAAATGCTTAATGCAGGGATATACTCATACGGAGACTTACCTTGCATAAAAATTGCGCGTGAAATAGGTAAATTGTGATGTTTAATTGATTTCATAACTCGAAGCCCTGTATCTGGGTCATTTCGAGACAATAGTACAACTTCAACTAATGGGTCAGACTCTGGATTACTACTTAAATTGTTTAGAGAGAGCAATCGTTTTACAAACGAAAAAGATACTCCTTTATCTAAAGGTGCGTCGATATTATCAGATTGGTACTTTCTATATTCTTCTTCGCCTTTCGTGCGAAAAACAGAATCAGACTCAGTCAAATCAAACATTGCACTAGAAGCAACACCAATAACTAACCTCGAACTTAATTCATACGGCATACATAAACTCCAAATTTTAGTGGTGAACCTTGAAGAATCTAATTGCTACATCGAAACACTAGTAACATATTCCTCATACCGCAGTTTTTAACAAACAACCTCGACCCTACTGGCACAAAGATCACTTAGTAACACCATACCTAAACAATTAAACAACCAAACCTTGGCTGACGGTTTGCTTGTCAAAAAACGCGATCCATGCGATCAACCTATCTGTATTCTGAGTAATATTATTTCCAGCATTAATCTGCTGAAGATAATGAGCAATAGACATCCAAGCTTTAACATGGCGGTCGCTCAGCTCCGAACAAACTGGTGACAAGGCAAGAATTAGCGGCTGTTCAGTTAAGCAAACTTCAAGTAGATTTTCTTTAAACAAGTCACTATGAAGCTCCTCTTCTAAAGAACTCTTAAACTCTTCAAGTGTCTGTTGATTTTTCTCATGTTCAGCAGCATGAAACAGAAAGCTAGCCCCCGTTTCTCCACCAGAAAGCTCAACATCATTAAAAATACGTCTCGTAAGAAACCTCAATTGAGCTCTAAGACGACGTTCAAGCATGATTTGCTTGCGCAAATTTTCGAGTCTATCTGCTTCTTCTCGACGCTTTAATTCTTTACCTTGAATCGCATCAATAACAAAGAGAATAACCACTAGCTCGATAATCATTCCAGAGAGTTCTGGCAAAAGGTTTCCAGCAAAATATTCAGCCAAAGTAGTCTCTGTGGAAGACGTATAAATTGACAAGGTGATTTTCAATAACACCACTGCGGTTAAGAAGACAGTAATGTAAACGTTCTGCATATGCCTCGTAGCATTTACAAAATGTTCAAACAAAGATTTCATTTAGTTAGATAATTTTAAAAGAAAATATATTACCACACACAATGAACTTAAACGCATAGAAAAGAAAAGGCGATAAACGAAAGATAAGATAAATAGTTAACAACGTAACAACCGTAAAATTGTTAAGTAATAAACTTGGAATTAGTGGCCAAACCAAAGATATTCGAGATGCTTCGAGAGTTCTTAGCAAAAACAAAAAGCCCCGGTTATAGGAACCGGGGAAACAGGGTAGGATGAGTTTGGCGCGTGCCCGTAAACCAAACTCTCCCCAAGCCTCACCTAAGACTCATGCTCTTAGGTAAAGGATGCTGAGTACTGTTATTGCAAAGTACGGTTATTGAAGCGTCGCGCCTTGCTCTACCCAAGTGCCGATGAGTGCGCGTTCTTCATCAGTCATTTGAGTCATGTTACCGAGCGGCATCACCTTGGTTGTTACCGTTTGAGCAACAATTCTTGGGACGTTTGCTTTAATCTCTTCCGGCGTATCAAACATGACACCACCTGGCGCAGCAGCAAAAGCGGCGTGGCTAGGGGTTGATGAGTGACACACAGAGCAGCGCTCTTGAATGACTTTGTTGATGGTTTCAAAGCTGACGCCTGCGCTCGCAGATTGCGTTGCGTGTGCTGGAGCCTGTTGAGCATCAGTCGTTGCCGAAGCGGTACTGTTCGCAGCAAGTTCTTCTGGAGCCAATTCTGTCGCGCTCATTTGCGCTTCTCGAACCACAGGCGCTTGCACAACCGGAGTCATCTGTTTTTTCGCGTAAGGTGAGGTAACAAACGCGAGAGTAATCATACCCAGAGCCGCGACTGGCACTGTCCAGGCAAACTTCTGGCTACCATGACGGGTGTTGAAGTAGTGACGCACCAAGATACTGAAGACCGCTAAGCCAGCAAGAATCAACCAGTTATATTCCGAACCATAAGTACTTGGGAAGTGGTTACTGATCATGATGAACAGCACTGGCAGTGTCATGTAGTTGTTGTGACGAGAACGCAGTAAGCCCTTCGCAGGCAATGCCGGATCCGGTTCGCGCTTCTCTTCAATCGCTTTCACCAAGTTACGCTGCGCCGGCATGATAACGCGGAATACGTTACCCACCATGATGGTACCAATGATGGCACCCACGTGGATGTAAGCACCACGGCCACTGAACACTTGGGTTAGGCCATATGTCGCAGCAACGAGCAGCACAAACAGCACAACGCCAAGCAACACGGGGGTTTTACCTAATGGCGAGTCACACAGTAAGTCGTAGATAAACCAACCAGCAACGAATGAACCAATACCAATCGCGATTGCCGTTGTTGAATCAAGGCCAGAGCCCGGTGCAATCAGGTAAATCTCCGCGTTAAGGTAGTAAACCACACCCAGTAGACACACACCGGTGATCCACGTGAAGTAGGCTTCCCATTTGAACCAGTGCAGGTGCTCTGGCATTTCTGGTGGCGCAAGTTTGTACTTCTCTAGGTGATAAATACCACCGCCGTGAATCGCCCATAAGTCGCCTGAAAGGCCCGTTTTAGGGTTAACTCGGTTAAGGTTGTTCTCTAACCAAACAAAGTAAAATGATGCGCCTATCCACGCAACACCAACAATCATGTGAATCCAGCGAATCGCTAAATTCAACCACTCTGTAATATGCGGATCCATAATAAACTCCTGTATCACAACGCTTTAGCTAAGCGTTGCTCTTCCTTGTTGTCTTCCGTTGGCAAGTCTTCCAAATGCAATGCCACTCGATCGTTCTCGAAATAAACTTCATCACAGTTGTGTCCTTCTCCGCCTCTATCGACAATCAAGAACTGGTCTTGAGCAGTGAGTGCGAGAACTGGGTGGTGCCACACCCCTTTGTGATAGTTCACTCCTTGACGGCCGTTGCTCAAGAAAGCTCGGCTATTGGCTAACGTTGGGTTATCGCCTTTTGGTGCAACAACAATTAAATAGGGTTGACCAAGTAATGGAACGAATGCCTGAGAGCCAAGTGGATGACGCTCTAACATTTTGATGGTCAGTGGGTAGCTCAACGGCGTGGCCTGGAAGATGCTGATGATCGCTTCTCCGTCTTGGTCTTGCACATCCGTTGTCGCTAGCTTGTGGTAGCGACGTGTTGATCCACTGTTGATCATGAAGAAATCACTATTATCGGACTCGATAACATCGCCAAACTCTGCAAAAGCCTGCTTGGTTAACGGTTCGATAGATAAACGACGTATTCCATTACTCATACTCATTTCCTTACCTATTTCGCTTTCGTACCAAATAGACGCAAACGGCTGATACCACCATCTGGGAATATATTTGCACGTACGTGGGTAATCGCACCAAGGTCGTTTACCTCAGAAATGAATTCGTGAATCTCGTGTGCTTGCAGCTTTTGTGCTGGCAGGAGTTCACGCCAGAATAGGCTTTGTGTTTCCACTTGGTCGTCGGTGCCACCTTTCACGTAAGCCGCTTGGATTGAGCAGCTGTCTGGGTAGTTGCCTTTGAAGTGGGCAGTATCCACAACGATACGTTCGATGTTACCTGGGTGGCCTAGTGCCACTATTACCCAGTCGTTACCCGGTGTACGACGACGTGCTGTTTCCCAGCCATCACCCATGTTTTCACCGCGGCCTGGGCCTAATATGTTGGCTTTGTTGCCATAGTGCTCATCGCTACATGCGAGTGCTCGGCCACCGTGCTCAACCGCTGCTAGATCGACTTGTTGCTGAGAATCTATTGCGTCCCAATCCACGCTTGGTCGGCCATAAACACGTAGGCGTGCGACACCGCCGTCTGGGTAGATGTTCAAACGTAGGTGTGTAAATACTTGGTCACTTTCGATGTCTTCAAGATGATGATGATCACCCTGTAGTGCCATTGATGGCAGAATTTCTTGCCACTCTGTTGAGTCAGTTGGCTCACCTTGTGGTGAATAACACGCGTCGATTGATGCCGAAGGTGGGAAGTTACCTGTGAAGAATGAGGTATCAATATCAACGCCAGCAATGGTGCCAGCTAGGCCAAGGCGAACGACACAATAATCGTAACCTTCGCCGCGTTTGCGTCTGCTTTCCCAGCCGTCCATCCACTTGCCGTTGTCGTCGTATAAGTCGTCTTTCCACTCTGGTGCTGCGTGGCTGAGTAGACGGCTTTTATCTGCGAAAAAATCGTCGGTTGCGAAGATAGCTTCTGCGCCGAGTTTTTCGTCTGCAAGGTTTATGTACTGTTCAAATTTATGGGTCATGTCCGTGTAATCCTATGAAATTAATCAAGTAATAATAAAATGAGAACTTAGTGGCTTATGTTTTTACAAATCAAACCTTTAGCGCACTAAGACTGGGCTGAGATAGCTGTTAACTCCGTTAACTTACATATCCCAGAGACGAAACATCGCGATCTTGTTGATCTCTTGAATCGCCGTAGCAAACTCAGTTTCACTATCATTTCCTAATCGCATCTCGAACGACTCAAGAATTTGGTAACGATTGGCTCCCTTCACCGCCATGATAAAAGGGAAATTGAAGCGACTTTTGTAGCTCTTGTTGTAAGAAGTGAATTTTTCAAATTCTTCGGCGCTGCATTGGTCGATGCCCGCCCCCGCTTGTTCTTTGGTCGACGACTCGGTAAGTTCGCCGTTTACTGCTGCTCTGCCCGCTAAATCCGGGTGAGCGTTGATCAAAGCCAACTGTTTACCTTGATCGGCATTTAACAAGGTCGATGCCATTTTTAGATGAAGATTCTCAATATGATCGTCTTCGGCATTCAAACCTTGGTCATATACCGCTTCAGCAACCCATGGGCTGTGTTCGTAAACATCAGCAAAGTGCGCGACAAAGGTATCGCGGTTCATGGTTGTTGGTTGGCAAGATCGAAATTCAGTCACGTTAAGCCTCCTTGCTGTTCGTTCTAATTTTGTTGTTCGTTGTATGGGTGATGTTGGTGCCAGTGGTTGGCGATATCGATTCGACGACATAGCCACACGCTGTCATGCTGTTTTACGTAATCTAAGAAACGTCTTAATGCAGCAATACGACCGGGGCGACCAATAAGACGACAATGCAGCCCAACCGACATCATTTTCGGTGCGGTTTCGCCTTCCATATAAAGGGTGTCAAAAGTGTCTTTTAAATACTGGAAGAACTGCTCACCAGAGTTGAAGCCTTGCGCAGTTGAAAAGCGCATATCGTTCACATCAAGTGTGTATGGAATCACTAGCTGTGGGTGACCGGTTTCGGTGTGCCAATAAGGCAGGTCATCGTCATAGGCATCTGAGTCGTAAAGGAAGCCACCTTCTTCTGCGACTAAACGACGCGTATTTGGCCCCGTTCGACCGGTATACCAACCTTGTGGTCGTTGACCCGTCACCTGTTGGATAATCTCAATCGCCTTGGTCATATGATCACGCTCTTCTGACTCATCAATATATTGATAGTCTATCCAGCGATAACCGTGGCTACAGATTTCGTGACCTGCTTCTACCATGGCTTTAGCTACGTCTGGGTGACGCTCAATTGCCATCGCGACCGCAAACACAGTCAGTGGGATTTCATATTCATCGAACAAGCGAAGAACACGCCACACACCTACACGGCTACCATACTCATAGATGGATTCCATGCTGATGTGACGTTCGCCTTTGATCGGTTGTGCTGACGGGATCTCTGAGAGAAAGGCTTCAGACTCGTCGTCTCCATGTAACAAACAACGCTCACCGCCCTCTTCATAGTTCAATACAAAAGAAACCGCGACGCGCGCATTACCTGGCCATTGAGGGTTCGGAGGGTTAGCTCCGTAACCGATCAAATTTCTTGAATAATCCTTATTCATCCAAGTACTCCTAACATAAGTGGTTGGCTTAGCCGCTCTTTAGCGGGTTCATCAATATGATTCTTCTATTGGTGATTCCGCTATTGGTTATTTCAAAACCGAGCAACCTTACCCCTGTACATTTATTGTATACAATTATTTATCTCGATGTAAAGATTTTGTTATTTAAGTTAAATCTAGATGCTTTTACAGTTCAAAAACAATAGCTTAATAAATAACAACCTCTCCAAAAAACGATAATCAGGATCTATAAAGTCAGAAAAAAAGACACAATAGTTAACATTTTTCCAACAATTCACTTTACTAATTGTGTACAGTTCGTACATAGTTAGTGATAACAAAGTGACCAGTTGCACTCTTTTGCAAGGTCGATATGGACAAACAAACCACGGAACAGAGGAGCGCCAAAAGCGCTATTAAAGGACTATGGGAAGATTAACAACACACGTATTAGACACCACACACGGCTTGCCTGGCGCAGAGATCAAGGTAGAGCTTTATAAGGTCAACGAAGACTCAACAGAAAAGCTGGCGACCGTGCTCACCAACTCAGATGGCCGTACCGATGCGCCGATTCTGGCTGGGAATGAGTTCCGACCGGGGAAATATCAATTGGTGTTCTACGTAGCCGATTACTACAAAAGCAAAGGTGTGGAATTGGATGGCGTGCCTTTCCTAGACGATGTGGTGATTCGTTTCGGCTTGGATGATCCCGATGCGCACTACCATGTTCCGCTTTTAGTCTCACCATACAGTTTCTCGACTTATCGGGGCAGTTAGTCCCGATGCTTAGAATCCCGATCTAGGCTCAACCACCCAACAATAAACAGATTCATGCGTGATGTGTGCATCCCAAAAGGTGTGCACTCACTAAACACGCTCATATAAAAATACTAACAACGTTAACAGTTAGAAAATGAGTCGCGAGAAACTCGTTAATAGAGGCTTAGCGCTAGGAAAAACCTTAAAACTTAATATTGAAATCTCGCTGTATTCAATAAATGGATCACAACATAAAAGGACTTGCAGACATGAGTGAGAGTAAAACAGAAATACTCAACCAAGATGCGAACAACGGAATTTTAGAGAAACTCTTTAAGATTAAGGCACACGGAAGCAGCGTAAAAAATGAGTTAGTCGGCGGTGTCACCACCTTCGCGACCATGGCTTATATCATCTTCGTTAACCCACAAATCATGGCCGCTTCAGGCATGGATGCAGGGGCAGTATTTGTCGCTACCTGTATTGGTGCCGCGATTGGTTGTTTGTTAATGGGCTTGTTCGCGAACTGGCCTGTCGGCCTTGCACCGGGCATGGGCTTGAACGCGTTTTTCTCCTTCACAGTTGTGAGCGAAATGGGTTACAGCTGGGAAGTAGCACTGGGTGCGGTGTTTATCTCCGGTATCTTGTTTGTCGGGATGAGTTTTTACAAAGTCCGTCAATGGATCATCGAGAGTATTCCTGAAAGCTTACGCTATTCCATGACTGCGGGGGTTGGTCTGTTCTTAGGTCTAATTGGCTTAAAAACAGCAGGTATCGTCGTCGAAAACCCAGCAACTTTGGTTTCACTGGGTGACTTCACCAAACCAGAAGCTCTGCTTGCTGCGATTGCATTCTTGATCATTGCGGTTTTGAGTGAGCGTAAAGTATTTGGCGCGGTACTTATCGGTATTTTGAGTGTAACGCTGGTCGGCATGATGCTTGGCCTAGTTCACTACGATGGCTTCTTCGCTGCACCACCAAGCCTAGCTCCTACCTTTATGGCAATGGATATCGCAGGCGCACTGAACGTATCGATGATCAGCGTTATCTTGGCTTTCCTTTTTGTAAACATGTTCGATACCGCGGGTACCTTGATGGGCGTGGCTGAGCGTGCAAACCTGACCAACCCTGAAACGGGCAAGATTGAAGGCCTAAGCAAAGCACTGAAAGCCGACAGTATTTCAAGCGTGGCAGGTGCGTGTGTGGGTTGTCCGCCAGTAACCAGTTATGTAGAGAGTGCAGCCGGTGTTGCAGCAGGCGCACGTACAGGTCTTTCAGCAATTGTGGTTGGTGTGTTGTTCTTAGCGGCAATTTTCCTATCACCGCTAGCCGGCATGATCCCCGCTTATGCTACATCTGGCGCTCTGATCTACGTAGCATTCGTAATGATGAGCAGCATGCAGCACGTCGATTGGAAAGACTTCACTAACGGTGCTCCAGCCGCAATCACTGCACTGATGATGCCACTTACCTTCTCTATCGCGAACGGTATCGCACTGGGTTTCATCACCTACACCGTGCTTAAGCTGGCGACAGGTAAAACCAAAGATGTATCTATCTCGATGTACTTCCTAGCGGCTATTTTCATCGCCAAGCTGGTGTTCATCGGTTAACCCTAAAACTCCTGAGCAGTCGTTTCTTGATTGCTCACAGCGTTGCTTGGCTCGTTCGCAAGCCAAGCAACAACATGATTTTTAAGAAAGCTAATTGCATTGATGACGAAAGAGCAGAAACCCTACCGATTCAGTGCACTTTTTTATGACCCTACGCAGTTTGTAGAAGTCATTATTTGACCGCCAATCGCCTGTAAACGGAAACGCAGGCAGAGGAATATCAAATGAAACTTCTGTACACCCTTAATGAAAGACCGCCTCATGGGCTAACCCTTCTACTCGCTTTACAACACATGCTCGCCTCAATTGGTGGCATCGTCGCTGTCCCTCTTATTGTCGGTGCCTCTATCGGCTTACCGAACACAGAGATCGTCTCGCTGATCAATGCTGCGCTATTGGCATCAGGTATTGTGACCGTCGCGCAGTGTCTTGGTTTTGGCCCTGTTGGCATTCGACTGCCCGTTGTTATGGGCTCAAGCTTCGCCTTTTTAGGTGTGGCTATTTCGATCGGTAACGAAGGTGGTGTCGCCGCTATCATGGGCTCGGCGCTTATCGGCTCATTCGTGGTCATTGGTGCCAGCTTCTACATGGACAAGGTTCGCAAGCTGTTCCCGACCGTGGTAAGTGGTGTGGTGGTTACCCTAATCGGCTTAACCATTTTACCGGTTGCCATGAACTGGGTTGGCGATTCCCCTGCCAACACTGAACAATTCGCTACGCTACCAAAACTGTTTCTCGCACTGGTCTCTTTGGGGATCGTGATTGGCGTATCGGTTTACTGTAAAGGCGCGGTTGCGGCTTCGGCTATCGTGATTGGCCTAGCAGGCGGGTACATTGTGGCTCTATCACTCGGTATGGTTGATCTTGAGCAAATCAGTTCTGCAGCTTGGGTTGGCGGTCCTGAACCTTTCAAATATGGTTTTACCTTTTCTGCCAGTGCCATCATCAGCATGAGCTTGGTGTACATCGTGGTTATCGCCGAAGCAACCGGTGACTTCATGGCGCTTGGCAACAACTGCCAAACCCAAGTCAGCGGTAAAGATCTAAAACGTGGATTACTAGGTGATGGCCTTGGTAGCACACTCTCTTCAATTCTCACTGCGATGCCATTGGCGTCATTTAGCCAAAACGTTGGTATTGTTGGCATCACTGGTGTAGCAAGTCGTTATGTAGTAGCTGCAACAGGTGGTTTGTTAATTTTAGGCGGTTTATTCCCGAAATTAGCCGCTATTGCCGTCACGATTCCTAAACCCGTATTAGGCGGCGTCGGTTTTGTCATGTTCGGAATGATTGCCTACGCGGGTATCCGCATGTTGATCAAGGCCGCAGACACCAAACGAAACGCCTTGGTAATCTGTGTAGGGTTGGCGTCTGGCTTAGCCGTCACCTTCGAGCCAAGATTGTTGCAACACTTACCACATGATTTGGCCAACTTCCTACACTCTGGCATTACGACTGGCACCATCATGACGGTTGTTCTTAACCTTGTATTGCCTAAGTCTTCACGCGCAGAAGAGCAAGAAGCGTTAGCCGAAAGCCAAGCGCAAGTTGAGCTAGAAATGAAAGAACAAGCTAAAGAAGAACGACACTCAAACGAGCAGCTAGAGATTCAACAAGCAACAACAGAAGCTGACGTTCAAACGGCATCAGAAAACCCTGAACCAAAAACGAATTAGATGAATCGCCAATGAGCGTAAAACCGATTTCCGTAGAATCACGGGCGTAACGAGAACACTGAATGTTTCATCGCCCTTGATTCGAATTTATCTATCAACAGCAAATACCAACAAAGACCCTCTTCCCTGAAAAGGCTGAGATGGCTAAGGACTACTATGAATGGAAACCATCTGGATTAAGAATCCTCTCGCAATCTACACTGGCTCACTCGCTGATGCAGAAGGCGGCATTGTCATTAAAGGTAATAAAATCATTGAGCTGGTTGGCAAACACAAAGAGCCAACCTTACCCGTAGATTACAGCGTCGACGCCTCTCGTCATGTTGTGACCCCTGGGCTTATCAATGCGCACCACCACTTCTATCAAACCCTAACGCGTGCCTACCCCGGCGCACTGAATAAAGAGCTCTTCCATTGGCTACAAAGCCTCTACCCTGTTTGGGCCAACCTCGACTCTGAGATGATGAGCCTTGCTACAGAGTTAGCTCTGGTTGAGCTGATGATGTCGGGTTGTACTACCGCCTCTGATCACCATTACTTGCTACCTAATGGGCTTGAGCACGCTATTGATTTACAAGTCGAGGCCGCTGAAAAACTAGGCGTTAGAGCCATATTCACACGCGGTTCTATGAGCCTTGGGGAAGATGAAGGTGGGCTACCGCCACGACACACCATTCAAACCGAACAAACCATCATCGATGACAGCCAACGCTTGATTCGTGATTACCACCAGCGTGATGAAGGGGCGATGATTCAAATCGCACTCGCACCTTGTTCGCCATTCTCGGTCACCACTGATCTGATGAAAGAGACAGCCAAAATCAGCGAACGTGAAAACGTCATGATGCACACGCACTTATGTGAAACGCTCGATGAAGAGGACTTCTGTATAGAGAAGTTTGGCCTGCGCCCTGTCGACTACCTAGAAGATGTGGGCTGGCTCAATGAACGCACTTGGCTCGCTCATGGTATTCACTTTAACCCAGAAGAGAACAAGCGTTTGGGTAAAGCGGGCATTGGTATCAGTCACTGCCCAACTTCCAACATGATGTTGGCTTCCGGTATTTGTAAGAACAACGACCTCGAAGCGGCTGGCGTAAAAGTCGGATTGGGTGTCGATGGTTCAGCTTCAAATGACGGCTCTAATATGATTGCCGAAGTTCGCATGGCGATGTATCTACAACGCCTGCAATATGGCTCAGCAAACGTATCTCACTTCGACGCACTGCGCTGGGCGACATCAGGCTCTGCTGCTGCAATGGGCAGAACCGACATTGGTATACTAGAGGTCGGCAAACAAGCAGACATCGCAATGTTCAAACTTGACGATATTCGTTTCTCGGGCAGCCACGATCCATTAGCTGCACTACTGCTCTGCGGCGCTCAACAAGCGGATAAAGTGATGGTTGCCGGAAAATGGCGAGTTAACGATGGCACAGTGATTGGCGTAGACATGGAGCAACTAATGCACCGCCACCACGTTGCTGCAATGAAGCTTGGTAAGTTGGCGATGAATTAATAACTAACGCCAATTCTTGTCCATCAAGCAGTGTATATCTCACGATGATGGACAAGCTTCCTTAATACTGTTAATACAAATTCACTCCTGACTATTAAATACGCCATCCTATTGGTTGTTCGCCTCCTAAATACCCAATCAACCTCCACCCTATAATTAATATCTCTAATTTAATAATTACTAATTTAAATTCAGCTAATTTAATTAAAGCTAAATATTAAACCCCTTATTTATTTGGCACAGATCAAATTTAAAACGCTCGTTCTATTTATATATTCATCAAATTAATCAACAGATTTAGTAATAATGGAAATTATGAGGATAATTATAATTTTATCACTTATCGCATTTATGAATAAAATAAAAACCTCTCGAGACCTTTCCATACCTAGCCTGACAAAAGACACAAGAGTAGTGACTTAAATATCATTAAATTCAATAGATCAACAATCAATCAATATGAATTCAAATGTGTGATCTAAATAGAACTTTTCATTATAAATCTACTATAGATTGAGCAAATCTTATAAAAACAAAAAAACACATTAAAGGAGTCAATTTAAAAACAAAAAAATAATTATAAGAATAACAATATAAAACTATTCAATAACCCTTCATAAATATTTAAAAATGCCATCGAATGGTAGGGGGATTATTGTCTTTGTAAAAAGCTAATAACAAATCTAACAGGGCTAAATGATGAAAAAAATCACTAAAACACTCGTACTATCTTCGATTTCAATTGGGCTACTTTCTTCTTTTGCTTTCACTTCTCAAGCAGCGCCAGTTCAAATTAACCAAGCGTCAGCTGAACAAAACATACCTCAAGTCACCTACGATACGATAATCGGTGAGAATGGCGTCTTTATTGATTTAGATACCGACAACTTTATTCTCAAACAGCAAGAGTGGTATCAGATCCAAGCCTATGTTGAAGGCGCTTTGGCACTGCCCGTGACAGAAGCCAGTATGAAGTCGACTTTAAGTATTCCTAACGACATTCCTTTCTCTAATTTCGAAGCATTGGTTCAGCAGTACTCAAGTATTCACGATACCGCCTTCTATTGGAAAAAAGAGCTTTATCCAAGCATCGTTGACCTGTCATTAAGCTTGGCCAATTACGTCCAAATTAAAGACTTCATGCTTAACCCACTAAGCGACGCCCTTAATGAGATGTTGGCAAAGGCATTCTCACCGTTACCAGAAGATATTGAAGCCGTTGAACGCAAAAGAAAAATGGCGATTGCTTACCTGAAAAGCCTGCAAAACTTTTCATTGAGATACCAACAAGAGGTGTCCGATGTGGGTGATAACTTGCTGGACTTTTCTGCGCAGCTAGACACGCAAAAGCTACAACTTGAAGTGTTAGAAGGCACACATAACGGCTATCTAACGGATGATGGCAGTGCACTTCAACAGCAAGTAAACGACATCAATACCCGAATCGCACAGCTCAACAAAGACTACACTCACTATGTCACAGTTGCATCTACCGCCGTGACCTACGCGTGGTTCCCTTTGGTCGCTGTTCCAATCATGGGTGTCTACGGAGATAAAGCAGAGAAAGCACGTAAGCTTCGCAATGAACTGCAAAATGAAGTTAAAGATTTAGAAGAACAATTGTCTTACACACAAAAGGTATATAACTCTTACCATCGTTCTTCAGAAAGCATTGATCTTATATCTCAGCAAATTGAAAACGCTATCCCACATATTAATAAGCTGAAGTTAAATTGGCAGAAAATGAATACCGACTTCACATCACTGCTTGCAGCATTAGATGAAGCTCAAAACAATGCCGACATCATGAAAGACGACGCAATGCTTGGTGCTATCGGCGCATTAGCCAATACATCGGTTTCAGAAATGAACTGGAATAACATCAGCGAGAAAGCCAAGGCATTTGCAAATAATGCTTATATTCAAGAAATGGAATAGTCCATAACCATCGACAAATAGCTCGGCAAAGCGACGCCTCGCTATAAGTTAAAGCAGCAAGACCAATAAAAACAAAATAACAACAGAACACCACGCCTTATGAAAAATAAGGTGTTGGTTTCTGCTACCCAAAATTTGGCTAATACTCATTTCGACAGGACATTAATATGAGAATTCTACCGATTATTATTTCTCTTTCATTATCTCCACAAGCTTTTGCTAGTGACTGGCTAGAGCTTAATAACTTGCCTAATTCCACCGAATACCCAACTTGGGTTCAATCTGCTTATTCCGATGTCGATGTTCTCTCTCGATCTACATCTGATCTTCACATCAACCTCAGTGACTGGATTGCGGAGCAGAACCTCTACGTGACTAAACCCTCAAAGATCGTCGTTTTCGCCGATACCATTGAGGTTCCTGAAAACTTCAACTTGGTAGTGAATAACCAAAACATTCTCATATTTGCCCGTAAAATTGTCGGTCAAGGTGCCCCGACGTTCGTTCTCGGGCAACAAGGCGCGGCGGCATCAGTGACTGTGATTGCAGGAGAGATCGAAACTCCGATTAATGTCCTCGCCTTCCAAAACGATGGCAGCATCACACGAGATGCCCTTTCTGCAGAAGACGGCGATGGAACCTCTGTGGTACTAGCAGGTGAACACTACCGCAGAACCACCATCGACTCGAACATTACAGGGCAAATGAAACTGGCAACCACACCTTTTACCGACATTGTTAACCGCTCTTTTGATATGGCTGCCAGCTTATTCGACACCAACCCAGAGCTTAGCCTCGAACTGATTAACTGGATTGAGCAGAGTTTGCGTCACGCAGGCTCAGTGGTGGAAGATGACCCTATCCTTTCAGACCTGTACCTTCAAAGCGTTGCCTTTAAACAGTTCATTAGTTTCAGCACTAAAGAGAGCAACTATGTGCCTTATCTCGACAAGGTGCTCTACCAAGGCAAATACGAAGCGTACCTGAACGCAATGATCGCGTATCAAGCGCAATGGGATGTCATTCAAGACAGAAGTACGGTGATCGAAGACAAGATTGAAGCTGCGAAGTTAGCACTCGCTAACGTTGAAGACGTTCTTAGAGCGCAAAACTCGATCATCACTCAAACTCAATCCAATATAGACAAAATAGGCGATAGCCTGACCGAAATCGACAGCCAATACAAAGCTCAGGAGCTTGTGACACTGAGTGCAAGAACCACTTACTTGGTCGGCGTGGAAAACTGGAAAACTCAGCAAGAGCTCAATGCAGCCTTGGCTATCTTCAAAGCCATCGCAGAGATTGGCAGTGCTATCAGCGGCGTGTTCACCGGGAATCTATCTGGTGTGAACGACCTTACCGAACAATTGGCCAAAACCCCAGAGGCGTTAGATAAAGCGAAAAACTTAGTCACCAATATCAAATCAGTCACGGGGAGCATTGATAGCGTTACTAAGACCATTTCGGGCATCGCACAGCTCACCGACGATGTGAAATCGACCATCAAACTTCATAAGATCTCCGAAGCGATGGATGGCTTTGACTTTAATATTCCGACTTTGAATGAGAGTAATCTAGCTTGGGACCTGATGATCACCGAGATCCGCAGTAACTTGAGACTTGCTGATACCTTGGGAATTAAGGGCGCGAGACAATACTTAGTCGAACTTGAAAAACAGGTGCTATTAGGCAAAGCAATTAACACCACTCAGCTTAACTTTGCACAAGAGCAAGCCAAACTCGTCGACCTATTATTGACCAAAAACGTCACCGCTAATCAACAGCAAAGATTGAGTGACGCCATTGAGGGTTATCAGGTAGACAGCGAAAGTTTCGACTCCATCGAGCGTGAGCTGTCGCGAGTGCTAATGCACTTCAAACGACCAATGTATGTGGCTTTATCTAACTATGTTCAGGCATACGAATACTGGGCGTTGAAACCAAGTGAGATCACACCTTCGCTGAATAAAAGTTACTTGGACTACCAGTTTGACCTCGCGTCCATCGAAAGTGAGTATGTGAATGCACTCTCTTCATTCCAGCCAGCACCACAAGACTTCACTATCGACAACTACACCATCTCTAGCCCAGAGCAACTCGATAGCTTCGCAACCACTGGTGAGTTGAACTTCACTATTCCATTGGAACAGGCACAACTATGTTCATTCGACCGAGTTAGACTCTCTACAGTACGTGTGTTCTTAGAAGGGGAAAACTTACCTTATGGCAAGCAGCTCAACCTTGGAATATCGAGTTCAGGTAACTATGCCGACCGCTATCAGGATCAGGATTACCAATTCAGTTCTAATCCGGTCGCACGAGCGTTTTACTACCGCTTAGATGATCCAACCACCAATGACGTTAGCATCATCACCGATGGCGCAGTGGCGAATAAGTTCGAGTATGCGTACTTCCAACCAACTCCATTCTCGACATGGAATGTCACCCTCAACAACTTCGATGAGGCAGACCAAGCCAACAACCAATACCTAAAAGACGTCGAGCAAATTAGGGTTGAGTTCTTAGGCAGTGGTATCACGAATGGCAATAGTTGTTCTAACTGAAGTGAGGAATAACCAAGCTATCAAATAACCATAAAAAAGGCCGACATCTTGTCGGCCTTGTTAATTGTATTCGATTGCTAGAATCAGGTTTAAGTCCTAATCCATCAAGCTCTTAGACTTAATCGCCTTCTTAGACAGTTCTTTGGCAAACTCGGTAATGTCGGCTTCAAACTCATCGACACTTTGACGAATATCATCCAGTTGAACAGTTTGCATCACGCGATTTTCCATTACGATTTGACCATTCACAATCGTCGTGTCGATGTTGCTCGGGTTCGCTTGATAAACCAAGGTTGCGTATGGGTCGTAATTTGGCATCATGTTCGCTGATTGTGTCTCTACGATCACGATGTCTGCTTTTTTACCCGCTTCAAGAGAACCGATTTGGTCTTCCATGTGTAGGGCTTTCGCGCCACCTAATGTTGCCATCTCAATCACCTGTTCAGGAATCATGATGGTGCGGTCAGAATGTTTTAAACGTTGCATGTTCGCTGCGTAGCTTAGGGTACGCATAATATCGACTTGGTTTGAACTCATAGGGCCGTCTGTTCCCAAACCGATTCGCATATCAGCACGGTACATATCCCATGCAGGTGCGATACCCGTTGCGCCTTTAGCATTAGCCATTGGGTTATACGAGATACCCGCATCGGCCTGTTTCAATAGCTTTTGGTCGTTCTCTGAAAGGTGGATACCGTGAGCAATGACTACGCGCTCGTCCAACACACCAATTTCATCCATGTATTCGACTGGCGACGTTGCCTTAGTTTCATCTTTGATGCGCTTCTCTTCATTTGGGAATTCAGCAACGTGAATTAATACCGGTACATCGTATTGAGCAGACAGTTTGTTGATTTCTTGCAGCTTGTCTTTGCTCACAGTGTATACCGCGTGTGGTGCATAAGCGGGTGTGATTAACTCATCGTTTTTGTACTGCTCGATAAAGCCTTCGGCATACGCGATACCGCCATAAGGTTCTTTGGCATCGACTACTGGAAACTTAATTACGGTTTCACCTAGCACGGCGCGTAGACCGACTTCTTTGGTCGCCTTAGCCATTTCATCCATGTGGTAATACATGTCGGCGTAGGTTGTGACACCACTTTGCGCCAACTCGATAGAGCCAAGCTTGGTTGCGTTGTAAATCAGTTCACGGCTCAGCTTTTCTGCTTCTAGCGGGAAGAAGTAAGCAAACAAGCGATTCGAAATGCCCTCTTCGCCTAAGCCACGAAACGCAATCATAGGTAGATGGTTATGAGCATTGACCATGCCCGGCATAACAATCCCGTCTTGAGCATCAATCACCTTTTCAGCGCGATATTGAATAATCAAATCCTCGTTACCCACCGCGATAATCTGATCGTTTTTCACGACGACAACACCATCTTCAATCACATCCATTTCTGAATTAATCGTCAGTACCTGTCCATTTTTGATGATCAGATCAGCGTTGTATGTTTGAGTCGCGACCGTCGAACCGCAACCTGCCAGTAGAACTGCGCTAATGGTGCATGCCAAGCTTTTAAGCGTCATTGCTAAACCTATATGTTGTGCGTGTAATATTGTTAGAAGCTTCACTTTGGTGTTCTGAGCTATTCGCTTTGAGGACCAGTAAGTGCCGCCAATTTTTGCGACACTATACCCTTATCTTTAAATAAAATGGCATACCTAATCGAGCCAAATCCAATATAAATGAGTTATTGCACAACGGGTCACAAAACCGCGCTTCATGACTCGCGGATGTTGACGTTTAACCTGCTCTCTACGTGCAAACTGTCCTTAGTTTTCGAAACCGAGCCTTTAGAAAAGAACAACGCGTACATGGCCGGAATCACCAAGAGTACAACGGGTAATGAAAACAACAGACCATAGCCCAAAGTGAGCGACATTGGCCCCATAAACACATCCGTTCCACCTAACCCGTAGGCGAGAGGCAGCAAACCAGCCACCGTGGTCAACGATGTCATAACAATCGGACGCAGACGACTGACGGCAGCTTGCGTCACGGCGTCTATCGCATTCAAACCTTCGATTCTTAACTCGTTGATTCGGTTAATCAGCACCAAGGAGTTATTGACCACAACGCCCGTCATCCCAAGTACGCCAATCAATCCAAACAGAGACATCGGCTGCATGTGAACCACAAGTGCCATCAGTGAAGCCATAATCGCAAATGGGATAACCGCCATAATGAGCAGTGGTTGTAACAATGAGTTGAACATCACCGCTAGCACGAAGTAGATCGCCACCATAGCGGCAGGGAACACCACCATAAAGCCACTCATGGTTTCGTTAGTGCTTTCCGCCTCGCCGCCTACGCTAATTGTCACGCTTGATGGGTATTGACCGGTAAGCTCTGTGACTAGCTCATCGGCTAATGCGACAGGGCTAATACTCTCGTCAGATAAAGCAGCGGATACCGTCACTTCACGCTCACCATTGTAGTGCTTGATGAGACGCGGGATTTCGATCTGCTCAACCATAGCCAAGCGACTCAATGGTACTTGCTGCCCATCGACCGTGTAGATTTTAGTGGTCTTCAACTTTTCAAGGTCGCGAAATTCCTCATCTAATACCACACGAATATCGACTTCTTGATCACCAAGCCAAGTGGATGTCACGCTGTTACCATCAAAGCCAACACGCAGTGCGTTCGATAGATCGCTCACCGTGAGGTTGTATTTCGCGAGCCAGTGATATTGAGGAACAATATTCAACTGAGGATCTTTCAGTGCCTCACTGTGATTAATGCTGGTCACGCCTTTATAATCTTCTAGCCAAGCCATCACTAACTCAACGGTTTGGTTGCGCTCACTCTCTGTTCCACCGAGCACACGGATTTCAACTGGGTCACCGGGAGGTGGGCCACCTGCATCAATAGAGAACTTGATAAACATGTCTTCAGACAGAGCTGCCAACTCTTCGTTAAGTGACGCGATAATCTGTTCGGCTGAACGGGTGCGCTGGTCAAAGTTTGTCAGGTTAATAATGCCCTGAGATACGGGAGATGAGTAAACCAATTCGTAGCTAACCAGTTCTCTTTCTGGCAGAGATTCGATTGCTTGCTCTATAGCGTGATGAGCATCTCGCACCTTTAATAATGGCGTACCCGCTTTCACCTCAGTGTACACATCGATGTATTTTCCCGCCTCAGTTGGGAAGATGTCCACTTTCAACGAAGAGACTAAATAACCAGAAGCTACGAAGCTAACAATAGCCACTGCGATCACTGATTTCTTGTAGTTCAATGCAATATTGAGCAGTGAGCGATAACGGTTCGAAACCCACTCAAAACGGTCTTTTTCTTCGACTTTTTGGGTGGTCTCTTTCGCAGAAGACAAGTGCGCAGGCAACGTAAACGTACATTCAATGAATGAGAACACGAGCGCTGCGATAACAGTAATTGGGATCACCGAGACGGCTTTACCCATGGTGCCCGGAATGAACATCATCGGGATAAACACCAAGGCCGTTGTCACTAGGCTCGCCATCAATGGTTTGATTACTTTTAAAGTCCCTGACACCGCAGCATCGACACCTTTTTTTCCTGCTTCCTTTTCTTGGAAAATACTTTCGGCAATGATCACTGAATCGTCGACGATAATACCGATCACCAAAAGCAAAGCTGCCAAGGTTATGCTGTCTAAGTTCAACCCCATGATTGGCAGAACCATCATCACACCGAACACACAAAATGGGATAGAAACCGACACCCAGAAAGCGACACGACGTTGTAGGATCATGCTCAAGATAAGCAGCACCAACACCAAACCTATTGCACCATTGGTCGCCACGATAGAGAATTTCTCCCCCATGTCTTTACCAAGGTCGAGGCTGGTTTGAAAAATGAATTGGTCGCCAATACGTTCGCTTTCTTTGTCCAACAACGCCTTAATGCTGTCGATGGTGGCAATCACATCCGCACTGCCACTGTTGGTGATCGAGAAAACTATCGCAGGCTTCCCACTCATTACCGGATCTTCGGTTGCTCGCGCAAAAGTATCGATAACAGTCGCCACATCAGACACACGGACAACTTGGCCGGAATCCAGTGCCTTAATCACGATGTTAGACACATCACCCGTCGACTCTACTTTGGTCATGGTGACGATCTTCTGCTCTTGGCTCCATGACTCTACAAATCCGCCCGACTGTGACAGGTTATGCTGCTCGATCGCGGTGCTGATATCATCAAAACCAACATGATAACGACGTGCTTTTTCAGGGTCGACCTCAACCCAAAACTCTCGTTCGTTAAAGCCAGACATCGTAATAGAACCGACGCCGCCAAGGTTGTTGATCTTCTTTTCCAATTGATAGGCGTAGTGCTGCAAAGACGCGGTATCTGAGTTGCTACCCGCTAGACTGACGCCAAAGTGATACACATCCAAAGAAGAGGTTTTCTGCTGAGTCACAACCGGCGGCGAATCTATGTCTTTCGGCAGGTTACCAACTCGATCTACTGCTTGTTGGATGTCTCGCAAGATCACTGCAGCATCTTCACCCGGAAGGTATTCAACCTCGATGAAAGAACGTCCCTCCGAAGATTCAGACGAAAAGTACGCAATACCATCCACTGAACGAAGCTCTTTCTCAATTGGATTAGTAATGTTCAATTCAATGTCTTGAGCTGTTGCACCGGGGTAACTGGTTTCGATTTCCGCCGTGTCCATCGCAACATCTGGGTACTCTTGAAAATTGAGCTGCATTAACGACATAGCACCTGTTAGCAACACCATAACCGTGATGATACGAGCCAAAAACTGACGATTCGCGGAGTATGCTAAGAAGTTCATCGTTACTGCCCTTTACCTTCATTTGATGCTGTTTGATCCAATACCACTTGAGCCGTTGTGATGCCTTGAATGGAAAGATCTGTCGAAGCGTAAACTGACATGCCTGGCTTAAACTCATGGCCTTGGTTGGTGATCTCGACCAATACTGGGTAGGTCAAATTTTGCATCTCGACGCCAATGCGCTGCACTTTTGCTTCCATCTTGAATTCTGGATTGGTTTCAGACCACACCACCACTTCTTGACCAACGCTGAATTGCTTTAAGTCATACTCACTCGCCATGAACGACAAAGTCACCTTGTCGATATTAACCACTTCATAAAGCAAATCACCCTCGCTCACCCAAGCCCCAGATTGCGTGGGTTTATTGGAGATGTAACCTGAAATTAGGGATTCAATCTGAGTGTTTTCTAGGTCCACTTGAGACTGTTGATAATCAATTTGAGCGACAGAAACCGCGGCTTTGGCACTCAGAAATTCTGCTCGAGCCGTATCGAGTTCCCCAACTGACAAGCTGTTCTTCTTAATGAGTGCTTGATAGCGATTGTAGGTTGCTTTTCGTAGCGCAAGATCCGCATCTGCAAGCGCTAGATTTGCTTTGGCCTTATTGACGCTAAACTTAAAATCATCGGCTTTAATCTGAGCCAGTATTTGTTGTTGGTTTACGGCATCACCCACTTCGAGGTTATTCATCTCTACAACACCGGGCACTTCTGCCACAACGCTGTGTTTGTTCAACCCTTGAACATGGCCGATCAACTCTGTTGCTTGAGCTGTTGATACTTGAGTTGTAAAAACTCCGAGAAGTGCTGCAAGCGCGATAATTTTAGTTTTCATAATTCGACCCTCACCTATTGATGAAATCTATTATTGAACTGGCTTTGTCGAATTAAAGTCAAAGTCGATGCTAGATTTATAAAGAATTTGATGAAGTTTCATTTTTTGATCAACGCTAACCATTAGAGATAAGTTCGACATAATTTTAGGTAGGTTACATTTTTACTGACCGTAGAGTTTTAGGTGGGAACAAGAGATGCTTGAGCGCAGTCGTATTTTGGTTGTTGAAGACAATATCGAACTTCAAGGCATTATTGCCGACTTCTAAAGGTCACTCTTCCATAAAGCAACGCATACAAAAAAGGACATCGTGTGATGTCCTTTTTAATGAACCTGAACAATAAACTACTCCACCTTTCCTTTCACACCGCAACCTTTAATCACTAGCTGGGTAATGAACTCAGCGGCTTCTTCGTAGTCTTTGTCATCGAGCTTATCTTTCTGCATCACGCTGCAAATCTGCCAGCCAAAATCGGCGTAGGTTTGGGTTGCCGCCCAGATCGTAAACATCAGGTGGTGTGCAGGAACGTCATCCATTAAGCCTTGTGCTGACCATGTGGAGAACTTATCGAGGATCATCTGAGATTGGTTATACAGCTCATCGCCGATCTCTTTTGGCAACACTTTAGCGCCGGACATCACTTCATTGGCAAATACCTTAGAAGCGTGTGGATGGTCGCGAGAGATGATCAATTTGGTTTGAATATATTGAGATAAAGCTTCAACGGGATCACTCAGATCTTCAATAGGGCGAGACGCTTCAAGTAACGGCTGCGTAACGGTTTCTAGAACGGCATTGTAGAGTTTGTCTTTCGAGCTGAAATAATAGAATACGTTGGGTTTGGGGATGTCGGCCGCCTTCGCGATATCGGCCATTTTTGTTGCGGCATAACCATGAGTGGCGAATTGTTCACACGCGACCTCGATGATTAAATCTTGATTCTTTTGTCTGATCCTAGACATAGTACTTCCTTTACAGCTCATTACTTAAACCATAGTAATCAACGTGCTTCATTAGTCCAGAAGATAATCTCAGAACTCGAGGTCACCGCATTGATAGCAATAAAATGGTCGTTCTTATTTGCAGAAGAACGACCATTCAACAGTGTGTTTTCCAATGGCTCAGATTAAAGAATCAATATTGCACGGAAGTCATTTACATTAGTGAGCGTGGGTCCAGTCGTCAGTAACACGCCCATTTGCTTGAAAAAGTCATAACTATTGTTCGCCTCTAGATAATCATCAGCTTTAAGTGACAAGCGAGTGCCTTCTTGCCATGTTTGTGGGGTTATCCATGCCCCTGCATTGTCTTCCACACCGTCAATACCATCGGTATCAGCGGCCAAAGCGAATATGTTGTCCTGTCCTTTTAGCTCGTTATACAAACTTAAAAGGAACTCACAATTGCGCCCACCACGCCCATTGCCTTTAACCGTTACCGTGGTTTCACCGCCAGAAAGCAGTACACAAGGGGTCTCGAATGGGTGCTTGTTGTTAGCAACTTGTTTGGCCAATGCAGCGTGCACCTTCGCCACTTCTCTCGCCTCTCCCTCAATGCAATCACTCAGCACATACGCAGGAATGCCTAAACCTTCGGCCTCTGCGGCGGCAGCTTCTAACGCAGACATTGGGGTTGCGATGATATGATGCTCGGCGTTTTTCCAACAAACGTCATCTGGCTTAACGGTTTCTGACTCTGGATTATTCAACCATTCAAATGCCGAGCGTGGTGTTTCTATTTGGTAGCGTTCTAAAATTGCCATCGCATCAAAACGCGTGGTGGTGTCCGGTACGGTTGGCCCCGATGCAATCACACTGATGTCATCACCCGGCACATCTGAAATCGCCAATGACACCACTCTTGCTGGGTAGGCTGCTTTTGCCAATCGACCACCCTTTATCGAAGATAGATGCTTGCGCACACAGTTCATCTCATCAATGGCGGCACCCGACTTAAGCAGTGCTTTGTTGATTTGTTGCTTCTCTGCCAAGCTAATATCACCACCGGGCAAGCTAAGTAATGCAGAGCCACCTCCTGACAAAAGACATATCACGGTGTCGTCTTCACTGAGGTTATTCACCAATTCCAACATCCGGTGGCTAACTTCCAATCCCATCGCATCCGGAACTGGGTGCGCCGCCTCAATCACCTCGATGTGTTCGCAAGATGCGGTGTGTTCGTAGCGGGTCACGACTAAACCTTCAAGGTCACGCAGTGCGAGATCTTGCTGTTGCTTAGCTTGCCATACGGCTTCCAATTCAGCGGCCATCGATGCTGCCGCTTTCCCAGCCCCAATAACGACGGTTCGCCCAGCTTGATTAGCCGAGCGATAAAATATGTCTTGAGGAAGAAAAGGTTCGATGTGATTTTTGGGTAGTGCCTGATTTACAGCACTTGAGAAAAGGGTTTGCAGAAACTGCTTAGCATCAATGTCCATCAGCCACTCCTTAGTTGACGGAAAAAAAAAGAACCCCAATACAAGGCGAAAGGGTGCCTGCTAAGATCAAGTTGGAAAGGAACAACTTCAACCTTTGCCTCGTACCGGGAACGCGTATAAAAGGAGACGAAACTACGCGATTTATAAACAAACTGTTTGAAACTGTTGGCTAACTCATTGAGGTGCTGTCGAGGCGCAAAGTAGATTCACGATTCGACATTACATGCGATGCTAGCCCGTATTCATCATTGAAAAGAGGTTAGCGAATCGAGTGGTCAGAACGTTTCTCAATCGCTTGAATAAGTGCTGAGTGGTCCCAGCCTTCGCCGCCCATTTCGGCGCACTCGCCAAACAACTCTTGAGCGTTAGCCGTATTCGGTAGTGCGACACCTAATTCTTGTGCGCCCGTTAGTGCTAGGTTCAGATCTTTCTGATGAAGCGAAATTCTAAAACCCGGGTCAAAGGTGCCTTCAACCATTCGCTCACCATGCACTTCAAGGATCTTAGAGTTAGCAAAGCCGCCTAATAGCGCCTGACGAACTCGCGCAGGGTCAGCACCGGCTTTTGATGCAAACACCAGTGCTTCAGAGACCGCTTCAATGTTCAGTGCAACGATGATCTGGTTAGCCACTTTACACGTTTGGCCTGCACCGTTATCACCTACCAGCGTGATGTTCTTACCCATGATTTCAAACAGTGGGCGTGCTTTATCAAAAGCATCTTGCTCACCGCCCACCATGATGGTTAGCGCGGCATTGATCGCGCCCACTTCACCACCAGAAACTGGAGCATCTAAGTATGAAGCACCGCCTTCATTAATACGTGCTGCAATGGCTTTGGTCGCGATTGGCGAGATTGAACTCATATCGATAACCAGCTTGCCCATTGCACCACCTGCAGTTAGGCCTTGCTCGACACCGTTATCACCAAACAGTACCTCCTCTACTTGAGGCGTGTTTGGCACCATAAGAATGATGACATCCGCTTGCTCTGCGGCTTCGGCTGGGGAATGACAAACCGTTGCGCCTGCTGCAACCAGCTCGGCGGGAACAGCGTTGAAGTGATCCGACAGAATCAAATCATGACCCGCTTTTTGAAGGTTACTCGCCATAGGTTTACCCATGATGCCAGTTCCGATAAATGCAATTTTAGACATGTTGTTCTCCTTAACGTTTGAGGGTTACCAGACGCAATTAACGGTACTGGTGTAGCCAACCAAGGCCTTCTGTCGTTGTCGTTTTCGGTTTGTATTCGCAGCCAACCCAACCTTGATAGCCAAGCTCATCAAGGTAGTTAAGTACGAATGGATAATTGATTTCTCCAGTACCCGGCTCGTGTCGACCTGGGTTATCAGCCAGCTGCACGTGAGCGATTTGACCAATGTTCTGCTGCATGGTCGGCGTAAGATCGCCTTCCATAATCTGCATGTGATAGATATCGTATTGGATAGAGAGGTTATCGCTCGCCACCTCTTTAATGATGGTTTTCGCTTGCTCCGTGGTGTTCAGGAAAAAGCCCGGAATATCGCGCGTGTTAATCGCTTCAATCACTAGGCTAATGCCTTCGGCAGCCAGAGAGTTTGCGGCGTAGTGAAGGTTAATCACAAAGGTCGCCTGAGCGTCTTGCTGAGTGACACCTTGTGGGACAATACCCGCTAAGCAGTTCACCTGTTTACAACCAAGTTTCTTGGCATAGGCTATCGCTTTAGGTACGCCCGCTTGAAACTCTTCAACGCGTGCTGGGTCAACTGCAATACCACGATCGCCAGCGTCCCAATCCCCTGCCGGCAAATTAAATAGCACTTGCTCTAGATTACTAGCATCAAGCTTTTGTTTAATCTCATCCGCATCAAAGGCATATGGGAAAAGGTATTCAACACCTTGAAAGCCCGCTTCTGCGGCGGCTTCAAAGCGATCCATAAAATCAACTTCCGTGAATAACATTGACAAGTTTGCTGCAAATTTTGCCATGACTCTGTCCTTACTCTTTGTTTGTTGAAGCTAATGTGGTTTGGTGAAGCCTTGCTCTATTGGAGGCTTTCTGTAGAGCTCAATCTCACTCTACGGATACACATTACTTCGTGATTACTTGTACGCTAGCGCGGTTGGCGCATCGCCGCGGCTTTCGGCAAGCGGTTCAAATTCATTGATGGCGTTGATCTCTACGCCCATAGAAATATTGGTAACGCGCTCCAAAATCAGCTCAACAACCACAGGTACTTTGTGCTTGTTCATTAGCTCTTTGGCTTGCTCAAACGCTGCTGCAATTTGGTCTGGTTCGCGAACTCGAATCGCCTTACAACCAAGGCCTTCAACTACCGCTACATGGTCAACACCGTAACCCTCAAGCTCTGGCGCATTCTGGTTATCAAATGCCAGTTGCACACAGTAATCGATATCAAACTGACGCTGCGCTTGGCGAATCAAGCCTAGGTAGGAGTTATTCACGAGTACATGGATATATGGCAAATTGAACTGCGCACCTACCGCCAGCTCTTCAATCATGAACTGGAAGTCGTAGTCACCAGAGATAGCGACAATATCGCGACTTGGATCGGCCGCTCGAACACCCAGTGCGGCTGGTGTTGTCCAACCTAGTGGGCCAGCCTGACCACAGTTGATCCAGTTACGAGGCTTATAAACATGCAGGAACTGAGCGGCAGCAATTTGCGACAAGCCAATGGTACTCACGTAGCAAGTATCACGACCAAATGCCTTGTTCATCTCTTCATAAACTCGCATCGGTTTCATTGGCGCTTCATCGAAATTGGTTTTGCGTAGCATGGTCGATTTGCGTTCCTGACACTCACTTGCCCAAGCATTTCGATTTGGTAATTTGCCAGCATCACGCCACTCTTGAGCCACTTCAACCATGAGCTCAAGTGCTGATTTTGCATCTGAAACAATGCCTAAGTCAGGACAGAACACGCGACCTATTTGAGTCGGTTCAATATCGACATGAACAAACTTACGACCTTCGGTGTAAACATCGACAGAGCCCGTATGACGGTTAGCCCAGCGGTTACCCACACCAAACACGAAATCAGAATTAAGCATGGTTTCATTACCGTAACGATGAGAGGTTTGTAGCCCCACCATGCCTGCCATTAGCTCGTGGTCATCTGGGATAGAGCCCCAGCCCATTAAGGTTGGAATCACAGGTACGCCTGTGATTTCAGCAAACTGCTGCAACAGCTCAGATGCGCCTGCGTTGATCACACCACCACCGGATACAATCAGAGGTTTTTCCGATTGAGACATCATGGTTAATGCTTTCTCAACCTGCGCGCGGGTTGCTTGTGGTTTGTATGGTTCAAGCGGCTCATAGGTATCAATATCGAACTCAATCTCAGCCAGCTGCACATCTAAAGGCAGGTCGATCAGAACAGGGCCAGGACGTCCAGAACGCATCAAATGAAAGGCTTTTTGAAATGCGCGTGGCACTTGAGCAGGTTCCAGTACCGTGGTTGCCCACTTAGTGACTGGTTTGGCAATCGATTCGATGTCGACCGCTTGAAAGTCTTCTTTATGAAGGCGAGCACGCGGAGCCTGACCAGTGATACATAGGATAGGGATCGAATCAGCGGATGCAGAATAAAGACCCGTGATCATGTCCGTTCCTGCCGGGCCAGAAGTACCAATACACACACCAATATTATCCTGATTAGTACGTGTGTAACCTTCAGCCATATGTGAAGCACCCTCTACATGTCGAGCTAAGACGTGGTCGATTCCTCCGAGCTTTTTCATAGCTGCATACATAGGGTTAATTGCTGCGCCGGGAACACCAAATGCGATGTCTACTCCTTCACGTTTAAGCACTTCTACCGCTGCTTCAATCGCTTTCATAATTGCCATTCGAACCTCCAGTTCAGATTGTATACAATTAAACTAACTTTTGTGTACTATGAATCATCCTCAGCATTTATCAAGCCCAATTTGAAACAATTTTGTTACATCAACCTATCCTATTGAACAACAATTAAGCCTGAAAAGCTTACAATTCATTGCTTTACATAAAATATCTTTACATGAAAATAAATTACAAAAAGATCAAATGATAAATAAATGTTAAATATCATTTGCTTGTTTACAATTTCTACAATATAAATATCGCTAAAAAGAGCATTTTGTATACAAAATAACATCGCATTGTGTAAAGGAGACAAACAATGATGAATGACGTGAAAGAAAGAGAAGAAACACTGTGTATGCAGGTACTTGGGAATATAGACAACCCCGAGTACAAAGAGATCTTGTCTAAAGATGCATTGAAGTTCTTAGAAGCTATCGTTAACAAGTTTGGAGATCGCCGTCATGCCCTGCTAAATGATCGCGACATAAAACAAGCGCAATATGATGACGGTGAGCTACCTAATTTTAGAAAGGACACTGTCTCTATTCGTCAGAATAAAGACTGGAAAGTCGCAACACCGCCACCAGAGCTACTAGATCGTCGCGTAGAGATCACAGGTCCTATCGAGAGAAAGATGGTGATCAACGCATTAAACTCAGGTGCGAAAGTCTTCATGTGCTGCTTTGAGGATGCGTCTTCCCCAACTTGGGCCAACATGGTCGAAGGGCAAATCAACCTAAGAGATGCCAATTTAGGCACCATCAGCTATTTTGATGAGAAGAAACAAAAGAACTACCAGCTAAACAGCGAGCCTGCGTTATTAATTGCTCGCCCTCGTGGAATCCATCTACCTGAACAATCGATTCAATTCAACAATCAACCTATCGCTGGTTGTTTGATGGACTTTGCGCTGTACTTTTTCCACAACTATCAATCACGTGCGCAGCAAGGCTTAGGCGTTTACTACTACATTCCCAAGCTAGAGAGCATGGAAGAAGCACAGTGGTGGGACGACATTTTCAGTTTCTCCGAGAACTATTTCAACGTAGCAAAAGGCACCATCCGTGCGACCGTATTGATTGAAACACTGCCGGCCGTCTTCCAAATGGAAGAGATCTTGTACGCCATGCGTGATCACATCGTTGCGATGAACTGCGGTCGTTGGGATTACATCTTCAGCTACATCAAAACACTGAAAAATCATAAAGATCGTATCTTGCCAGACCGCCATGGGATCGGCATGGATCAAGAATTTCTGAACGCTTACAGCCAGCTGCTGGTTCGCACTTGTCACGCTCGTGGGGCACTGGCGATGGGGGGCATGTCAGCCTTCATTCCAACAAAAGATCCACAAGAGATGGAACGTGTTACCGCCAAGGTTATTGAAGACAAACAAAGAGAATCGCAAAACGGTCACGATGGCACATGGGTCGCGCACCCTGCACTGGTTGATTTAGCGATGTCGATCTTCGACAAGCACCTTGATGGCAAAGTAAATCAGGTGGATTTCCAAAGCCCTGAGCACACCATCAATGCCGACACCTTACTTAAACCATGTGAAGGCAGCCGCGACGAAGCCGGCGTGCGCAAGAATATCCGTATTGCGCTGTATTACATCGAAGCTTGGATCCAAGGCTACGGCTGTGTACCTATCTACGGACTAATGGAAGATGCCGCCACCGCGGAGATCTCAAGAGCCAACATTTGGCAGTGGATCCATCATGGCGTCACGCTGAATGACGGGCAAACCTTTACCAAACAACTGTTCCACTCTTGGCTTTACCAAGAGCTAGACACAATAAAACACGAAGTCGGTGACTCGCGCTATGCAGCAGGTCGATTTGAAGAGACGGCCGATCTTTTCTATCAACTTTCTACAGCCGAAGAGTTCGCCGCCTTCCTAACTTTACCCAGCTATGGGCTTTTGCAAGAATCCAGCTAGGCGTCTTGCGGCAATTCAAACAGATCATTAAACACTGATTAAGGTCTGTTTGAATTAGCCAAGCCCCTGAAAATTAGGAGATAACATGGGAAGTTTGACTCTACAACAAGCATTAACCATCATAGATGGCACCTTTAAAGCAGGCAAAAAGATTCACACAGAGCCACTCACTGTTGCTGTGTTAGACAGCGGTGGCAAGTTGATTTCTCTGCAACGTCAAGATGGCTCTAGCATGATGCGACCAGACATCGCGATTGCTAAAGCCTGGGGCGCACTCGCACTAGGGTGTTCCTCAAGAAAACTAGCCCAAGATGCTGATAACAGGCCTGCATTTATCTCCGCCGTGAACGTACTCGCACACGGAAACATGGTGCCAGTACCAGGGGGCTTACTGATTCGAGACAAGGATAAAACGGTACTCGGCGCCATTGGCGTCAGCGGTGACATATCAGACATCGATGAAAGCTGCGCCATCAACGGAATTGGTTGCGCAGAACTGTTTAGCGACGAAATGCTGCAAGCTTAGTCCAGAAATAGGGATAACTTAAAAAAGAAAAACCGAAGCCTTATGCTTCGGTTTTTTAATGAATCTAAAAAGAGATAAGCGAACCTACTCGTAAGCACTCAACCAAGCTTTTAAAAGTTGATTGGTATTTTTCTTCTGGCTAGCCGATAAAGACTTAACCAGTTTTTTCTGCGTTTCGACATGCTCAGTCATCATCTCATCAATCAGAACTAAACCATCTTTGGTCAATTTAACGCTAACGCTGCGTCGGTCTTCTTTACTGTGCTCGCGACTTATTAGCCCTTTGGCTTCCAGCTTATCAAGACGATTGGTCATCGCACCTGATGTCAGCATCATTGATCCAATAAGCTCAGAGGGCGTTAGTCGGTATGGCTTGCCAGAGCGTCGCAAGGTTGCCAATACATCAAACTCGCCCAACTTCATGTCGTACTTTTTATGCAGGTCGGCAACTTGCGTCTCCATATACTTGGCAATACGCATAATCCGGCCCATCATTGCCATAGGCTCAGTTTCTAATTCGGGCTTTTCCTTTGCCCATTGCTCTACAACGCGGTCGATGGCATCCATTTGCAATCTAGCTCCGTTATTAGTCTGATTACTTTAAACTAGTTTAACATAAAGATACTTTACAACCACTAGTTCTCAGTATACAGTTCACACAATAGTTATCTTAACGTAAAGATATTTTAGATGAACATATTATTAGCAATGATCCCCGCATTCTTTTGGGGAACAACTTATGCAGTAACGCAATTTACGCTACAGGAGTGGCCACCATTATTATTAGGAGCTTTGCGTGCATTACCTGCTGGTTTGTTATTGCTAGCGGTAAAACCAACACTGCCGAAAAAAGGCGAGTGGCAAATCATTTTCACTCTAGGCCTTATCAACATCGCGACCTTCTTTGGTTTGATCTTCGTAATGGCACTAACGCTGCCTTCAGCGATTTCGGGCGTGGGTATGATCTCTGTACCTGTGTTCGCGATGATCTTCCACTGGATAGTGAAAAAGCAACGCCCACACTTGATTCAAGCCCTGTCTGGTATTGGCTTGATCACCCTAGCTTGGGTTCTATTCAACCCAAGTCAAATCGCATTGAACCCTATCGGTTTAGGCGCCATGTTCGCCGCAATCATGTGTATCGTTATCGGCAGCAGCATTACCAAATCACTGGGTAATCGCATGCATTGGTGGAAGGTACTCACATGGCAGCTCATTCTGGGCGGTACTATTTTGTCTGTAGCTTCTGGCGTTCATGCCTTCATCGACCCACAGCCTTATGTTAACGCAGTGACTCATTTCGACACTCGTAATGCAATGGGTTTGGTTTGGGTTATTGGGCTAAACACGGCACTTGGTTACGGCATGTATGTGTGGTTGCTGCAACGTATGTCTGTGGTTGATTTCACCTTTGGTGGCATCGCTAACCCAGTTGCAGGTATCGTGACAGGTATGGTGTTGATGGGCGAATCCTTCACTGCGGTTCAATACTCACTGATGACGGGTATGATCGTGATGTCGCTGTTGCCTCAGCTGATTCTTGCAGTAAGACAAACCAAAACGGTCAAACCCGTTACGCAGTAAAAAGATTTCAATAGTTGCTGACAAGCCCGCCAAGTGCGGGCTTTGTTTTATCTACAAAACTATTTATTGCAGTGTATCCACGCTGTTCTGCGATCGTCTTCGTACCCTTTCACTTTGCTCCTCGCTTTGAAGCTCAATTTTGAGCCTGCCACGTATCAGATATGTTTTTTCGACTAGCATAAAGTAAGTACATCGAAACGAAACTGAAAGGTGACATCATGATTAAGTCGAAGCTGAAAGCACTTGTGTTGGCGAGCAGTCTCTTTATCTCACACCAAGTACTGGCTACGGAAAACTACAATACCGATATTCCACCAAGCATTATGACACCGGATACGGTGCAAACCAGCATTGGTGAGCTGAACTTTAAAGATGGTGCACCAACGGCTAAAACCGCACAAAAGCTGTATGACAACCTAGATACCCTTCGCTCAACAGAGGTGTTCCTCAATGCGATTCCAATGGCTTCGGTTGAAGCACTGCGCGTTGGTCACGCTGAGATTGGTTCAACTTCATCAAACCAAGTGGTGGTGTTTGATAACTTGATGGATTCGAATCCGCTATTTCTAACCGGTAACACCGACACGGTTTATGCTTCGGTTTTCCTCGACCTTGAGAAAGATGGCCCAACCGTCATTGAAGTACCCGAAGGGATGGGACCAACGACGGTGAACGATGCGTTTTTCCGTTTTGTTACCGACCTAGGCATCGTGGGACCAGATAAAGGCAAAGGTGGTAAGTACCTGATTCTTCCTCCGGGCTACGAAAGCGAAGTACCTGAAGGCTACTTTGTTTCACAATCCACCAGCTACACCAACTGGTTTATTGCGCGCGGGTTCCTGAAAGATGGAAAAACCGATGCTGCAGTCAAAGCCTATAAAGAGAAGCTGAAGATCTACCCACTAGCGAAGAAAGATGATCAACCGGAAATGGAGTTCATCTCGGGGAGTGGAAAATCGTTCAATACCATTCATGCAAATGACGAGCACTTCTACACAGAGATTAAAACCGTGCTAGATAAAGAGCCGATTTCATTCATCGACCCTGAGCTTCGTGGTTTAATGTCGAGCATTGGCATTCAAAAGAACAAACCTTTTGCGCCCGATGAACGCATGAAAAAGCTGATGAAAGATGGTGTCGCGATTGGTAATGCAACAGCTAGATCCCTGTACTTCCAGCCAAGAGACAAGAAAGCTTACATCTATGAAGACCGTCTATGGAAAACGGCGTTTATCGGCAAAGATTACCAATGGTTAGTCGACAAAGGTGAAGGTGGACGCAACCTAGATGCACGTTCTTACTTCTTCTATGTAGCGACAGTAAATACACCCGCGATGGCGTTGAAGCTTATCGAAAAGGGCTCTCAATACGCGCTGCTTGATCAAGCGAAAGACGGTGAATACTTCGATGGTGGCAAGCACTATAAGTTGAATATTCCAGCGAACGTTCCTGCTAAGAACTTCTGGTCTATTGTGGCTTACGACACGCAAACACGTTCAGAGCTACAAACCAGCCAACCGTTGCCAAGTAAGAACAACCAGCGTGATGATTTTATTGAAAATAAAGATGGTTCGGTTGATCTGTACTTTGGCCCAACCGCACCAAAAGGCAAAGAGGCAAACTGGATAGAAACGGTTCCAGGCAAAGGCTGGTTCACGATTCTAAGACTCTACGGCCCTCAAGAAGCTTGGTATGACCAAACATGGAAGCCAAGCGACATTGAAGAAGTTGAGCTGTAACACTCCGTAGGTTCAATCGACAACTGCAGCTAATAACTAAAACGCGCCTTCATCGGCGCGTTTTTTATTGTTGTCATCATCTATATGATCAATAGCTTTCTAGGCTCTCACTTAAGATCTGCTCAATGCGTTTGACTATCGGGTGCTGATAACAAGCACGGTGATACTGGATACCAACATCAAAAGTCACCGCTTCGCCGTTGAATAAAACAGGCCGTTTACTGAGCACACTTGGGATAGAAGCCAAATCCATATCAAAGCCAACGTACACATACTGACTTACTTGAACACATTCCAACGCAGAGGACACCGATGCAACTGTCAGCTTTTGTTGCAACACCAAGCCTGTGCGTTTTTTAAGGCGTTCATAATAGGAATTCGCATCCAATGACCCCATAGAAACACGCACCGTATCAAAGCTTTCTAACTGGTTGAGGTCGATGGCTTCGTTTTTGGCTAGAGGGTGTGTATCGGCCACATAAGCAAACAGCTCCAACGACCCCACTTTACGCTCTACAATGCGATCATTAAGTTCATTTGGGTAGCCCGACACACCAATCGCCAAGGTGCCCGCCTTCGGAAACTCAACCCCATCTAACGACCAGTCCATCATCGATATTTTTGGCTTTGATTCTTCACTTGTTAACCCTTTCAATAAGGGGACGGTAAACAATGTGCTCAACGGGTTGGCGGCATGAAAAACATATTCAATGTTCGAATCGGTACCAATAAACGACTGCGATATTTGCTGCGCTTGCTCTAGCTTTTCTAAAGGCTCTTTCACCATCAGCATTAGTTGAGTGGTGAACAAGGTCGGAGCGTAAACACCTTTGGTCGCGATGAATAATTCATTAGCAAACAGATCTCGGCAATCGGCCAAATGACGATTAAACGTCGCTCGGCTAATATCTAAGATATGGCACACCTTCGCCTGAGACTGTTGCTCATAAAGCAGATCCAAAAATCGATACAGATTTAAGTCGATTGTATTTTTCAAATGCCCTACCTCATTTCCATGCTATGTCGACCTATGTTCAGTATGAACGTGAACCAAATAAACCTTCAACACTCTATGCTATAAGTTTGTTGTCAGTAGCGTTTTTTACAGACGTTCCCTAAATACCACTGCCACCAGACTCCGAAGTCGAGCAAATCTGTCAATTATCTTACGTTGCGGAATCATACATCCACTCGTCAAAATTAGACCTTACAAAGAATAATGCATTTAACTTAATCTATTTTTGTGAAATATATTTACACCAAATTATTATATTAGAGATTTAATTTCTCCATTTCATGTCAATTAGAGACAAAAAGACAAAATTTTTCTCCGGTGACCTACTTATACTGTGCCACGTCATTAAGGCGCTACAAGCCTATGATTTAAAATAATTATTAATGAGTAGTCACCATGAATTCGAAGTCGCTAACTATCTTGCTTTTTGTCTCTGTTTGCTTAATTTGGGGAACCACTTGGTTCGCTATGGAAGTGGCATTGCATTCTATCCCACCTATTTTTGCCACTGCATTGCGCTTTTTACTGGCTGCACCGTTGCTTGCGGTATTGGCGAAAGTGTTTAACCAACCTCTGCTTTTTCCTAAAGGTAAACGTCAATGGCTGCTGATTGTGGCACTGATGTATTTTGCTATTCCGTTCACCTTGATGATCTATGGTGAGCAATACATCTCTTCTGGTTTGGCTTCGATCATCTTTGCCAACATGCCAGTTGCTGTGATGCTAATGTCGGGTTTATTCCTTGGTCTGCGCTTGGCAAAACATCAGATATTCGGTCTGATTACTGCTGTTGTGAGCCTGTGTTTAATCCTTGGTAACGAAATGCAGATGGGTGGCGACGATTACGTTATCGGCACGGTTTGCTTAGGCCTTGCGGTTGCGATTCACGCGGTGATGTACGTGTTGGTACAAAAGCACTGTAAAGGCATCGAAGTACTGACCTACAACGCCGTTCCTAGCTTAATTGCTTCTCTATTCTTGTTTGCGGTTTCAGCAACAGGCGAAAACGTGAATGTTGAATCTTTCACGTGGGATTCAATCTCAGCGGTCGTGTACCTAGGTTTTGTAGCGAGTGTTGGCGGCATTGTGGCTTACTTTAAACTAGGTCAGGTTTCGACGCCGTTCCAAGCATCTATCTGTTTTCTAATCTTCCCAGTGGTGGCGCTGCTGATCTCTTGCTACATCAATGGTGAAGTCCTCTCTGAACAGTCACTGGTTATGATGATCCCTCTGCTTTGCGGCATCTTGCTAACCAAGGCACCTAAGGGCATCTTCAAGCTGCGCTCTTCGCTCAAAACAGCGAGCAGCAACTAAGCTCTGTGTTTATTCACCCTAGAAGCTTGCAATGAGCTTCTAGGGTTTTAATCTGTTACGCATACTTAAACTTCCCTCTCACTCCCTCTGCACATGCTCTAGTTTGTTTCGTCACTCATAGCTAATCACACCAAGCGAATGACTTAAAAGTCACTATCGACTACATTAGGATCTGCCGAGCAGCGACTGTTATCGTTATCTACACAGCACTCACTCCAACAAAGGAATGTCATGAGAACTCCCATTAAACACGTTCGTCTAATCAAAGGTCAGCCCTGTCGCGCTGCGGAGCTATCTAACAGTGATGACACGTTCTTAGAACCACACAGACATGAGTATTGGGAGTTGGTATGGTGCGTGGATGATCTCGGTAGTCAGAGTATTGATTTCGTCGACTACGACAACAAAGTCGGACGTATCTTTACCATTGCTCCGGGCCAGGTTCACCGCTCTGAACTGGTGGGGGAAAATGCTCGCTTACTGGTATTTACCCCGGGCTTTGTCAAAACCAATCATCGCAACACACAGCTGGTCGATACCGTTTTTGCCATGCATCAAAGTCGCCCGCCCTATTTGGACTGCAACGAAGAAGGCAACCGCTACCTGCTGCCTATTTTCACGATGATCAAAGAAGAGTGCGAGCGAGAGAACAGCGACTGGGATTTAGTGGAGTCTCTCGTTAATAGCTTTTTACGCTATATATTGCGCTTCGCAACCCAGTCCTCGTTGAAAGGCGAAGTGCGTGACAGCCGAGTAAACAAGGTTGTCGATTTGATTGAGCAACACTACACCACCCACAAACATTGCGATTTTTATGCGCAAGCGCTGTCGATAACCAACAAACGCATCAATGAAATCGTCAAGGCTGACAAAGGCAAAACCGTGACTCAATTAATTCACGACCGAATCATCTTAGAAGCGAATCGAGAATTGATCTTTTCTACTAAGACCATCAAAACCATCGCTTTTGAACTGGGCTTCGAAGATCCTGCCTATTTCAGCCGTTTTTATCGCGGTCAGATGAACGAATCCCCCGCAGAGTTTCGAACTCGATGTGCAGATAGTGCAACATAACACGCAGATAATCCCTTTTTAGAATCCAGTTAAGTTCCGATAATGCTCCCTCTTTATTATACCACTTTGGTTACATCCAATTTGTTGGGAGCTTGCTCAAATGGCCATCAACCTAAAAACCGATCCAATATCTAAATCCTTTTATCAATACCTTTGGCCTGCGCTAACCGGCATGGTGATCAAGTCTCTTTTCATCATGGGAGACGCTTGGTTCGTAGGGCACGGTGTTGGCCCAGACGGGCTCGGTGCAATCGCGTTAACCATCCCTGCTTTCTCTATATTCACCGCAATCGCGATGATGGTAGGTATTGGTGGTGCTGCACTTATGTCGATTGAAGTCGGCAAAGGTAATGTGTCTTCAGGACAAACTCTGTTTAGCCAATCCATGCTGGTTACCGCTCTGTTTAGCACAATAACAGTCACTGCCGCTTTGTTTTGGTTGGATGAAATGGTGGTGTTGATGGGCGCGACCGGTTACATGGCTGAACTCGCTCACGATTACCTATCCGTCATGTTGCCATTCTTTGTGTTGTATTCATTGGCATGGGTCATGTCGTGCTTTGTGCGTAACGATACCAACCCGAAACTGGCGACGTATGCGATGTCGATCGGCGCTGTGGTTAACCTAGTCTTGGACTACTTCTTCGTCTTGGATTTTGGTTGGGGCATGAAAGGGGCTGCCTACGGCACGGCCATCTCACAAGTCGTGATTGCTTGCATTTTATTGAGCCACTTCGTACGTAAACAAGGCACCTTAGAGTTGAGCTTAAAAGGGATTGGTCTCAATAAAGTACCAAGTATCCTGAAAATCGGCACCCCGACCTTCTTCATCGAAGTGACGGCGGCAATGACCATCTTGTTGTTCAACTATGTGTTACTTCATCAATTCGGTGAGAACCACATTATTGCTTACGGCTTAACAGCAAATGTAGGTGTATTTGCCCTGTTTGTGATGGTCGGAATCGCACAAGCTTGCCAGCCAATCATCAGCTTTAATCATGGTGCAAGCCAGCCTAAACGTGTCGATGAAATCTTCCGTCTTGGGCTAAAAAGCGCAGTCGGCAGTGCCTTAGTCTTTATGATTTTGGTGTATCTGTTTGCACCGAAAATCGCTGCCTTTTATTTGGGTGCCTCAACTGACTTGATTGGGCTATCAGCAACAGCGTTGACCTTCTTCTTCTTTGCAGTACCACTGATGGGAGTCAACTTGGTGATCGCCAACCTGTTTCAGGCAACGGCTAAACCTAAGCAAGCAACACTGATATCTCTTGGACGAGGCTTTGTATTCGTCGCATTGGGCATCATCATTTTGCCAAAGCTGTTCCCAGAACAAGGGATTTGGGCGAGCATCTTATTTGCAGAAACCGTCACTGCGATATTCAGCCTAAGCATGCTGCGAGCCTATAAGAAGCGCTTCTCTGGTTCGTTAGAAGAGCAAGCAGCTTAGAACGTTACACTTTTGGCTAGCACATACAAAAAAGCTCCAATATCGCTATTGGAGCTTTTTATTTTGATCTCGTCAGGGTTATACCTATTTAACGCCAGCTAAACACTCGTACTTCATTGCCCTCTTCAGGCTTCTTTGGAATGTTTAAAGACAACGCCAAAGAAACCGCCGCCATCGCCGCACCAATATAGAAAACCGTTGCAGGAGACGATAACCAAATCACACCAAACGCGACTGGGATAACAACCGCCGCGATATGGTTGATGGTGAAAGAGACACCTGCGGTTGATGCCATGTCTGCTGGGTCTGCAATTTTTTGGAAGTAGGTTTTAATCGCTAACGCCAGAGCAAAGAACAGATGATCGACCACGTAGAGCGCAGCCGCCCACTCAGCGCTTTGCACCAAGCCATAACCAACAAACACACCGATCAAACCAACATACTCGAAGATCAGTGCTTTGCGCTCACCAACCACACCGATGAATCGTCCAATACGTTTCGCGAACAAGAAATTAAACAGGTAATTCACTAAGAACAGTAACGTGACATCGGCAGCAGAGTAACCGAATTTCTCCACCATCAAGAAGCCCGCAAACACAGTGAAGATCTGCCTTCTCGCACCACTCATAAACGTCAGTGCGTAGTAGAGCCAGTAACGCTTCCTTAGCACTAACTTCTTATTCTGTTGGGTTTTGGTTTGAAACTCAGGGAAGCCAAAGGTCATCACCAATACTAAAATGAAACCGATGCCTCCGGTAATGCCATATACCCAAGCGAAATCGAGTTTTAGCTGTTCTAGCATCACCCAAATAGAGCCATAAGTGAGTAGAGACGCAAGCGCACCCACCGAGATCATTTTGCCTAGCATCTCTGGCGCTTCTTCTTTGCTTAGCCATTGCAGTGACAAAGATTGCTTCAACGTTTCAAAATAGTGGAAACCCGTCGACATCAAAATAGTGGTAAGCAAAAGGCCTGTCAGTGAAGGGAATAAACCGGTAATCGCCGTGCCAACGGTCAGCATCGCTAGCGATATCAACATGAAGCGTTGCTCACGTATGAAGGCTAAAACAAACACCACAGTAAATGCTAAGAAGCCGGGTATCTCACGAACACTTTGCAGCAAGCCTATATCGGCACCGTCAAAGTTCGCTTTCTCAATCACGAAATTATTAAGCAGAGCCATCCAGCTCGAAAACGCGATAGGTACAACAATCGAAATCAGTAATAAAAAGTTTTGCGGCGTTTTCCAGCTCGCGGGTGATGCTCTCATAGCAGCCAAATCCTAAATAGTAATCCAGTATCATACTCCGGTTTTATGGTGATTAACAAACGATTAACTTTTGTTTTTCTCATGTTCATACGGAGCAAAAATGTATACAACGAGGAGGTATAATTCGGAGAAATGAGTAGCTATATCTAGAGCGAATAGTGAAATGAAAAAGGAGGAATGAGAAGGGAGAAGCTCTCCCTTCGTTAAGGCAATTAGCCGTTAAAGACCTTTATAGAAAGTTAACCACTCTCCACGATCTAAACCGCTCACATGGACTCCAGAGATACCACTAGAGGTCGTTGCGTTCGTCGGCAAGAATGACAGGTTTACGTTTTTAAATTGATCGGAGATTTCACTTTCCGTGCCCGTTTGAGAAAGAATGTAACCCAAATTCGTTGAGCTCCAGCTAGAGTTACCGCTGTCTTCCCACTTTTTGAGGAGTTCTTTTGTCACCAATTGGCTACCAACCTTGAGGGCTGGGCCGCTGATATTGCGGAACTGATAATAGTCAGCGCCTGAAGACGTTAAAGCGATTACCTTCTCAGACAACACATATAAAGATTTGATGCCATTGCTACTCAACGACTCTTTGGCCAATAAGGTTCTCGTCTGGTTATCTACGATATAAAGAGAGTTTGCGGTTGTAATAGCACTGGTTTTTCCATCACGAGATGTCGCTATCTTGCTAATTTCAGCATCAACGATCAGCTCCCCAAGTACGGTTTGTTGTATTGAATTAGACACCCACTCAACCTTATTGCTATCCAGCCCCAACAGTATCTGCTGGTTCACGACAATATTGGCTGTTTTGAGGTTCAACTTATCAATGGTCATCTTAGTAGAAAGGTTCGAAGTATCGATAATTTCTGCGGCTAAATTGCTGTTTGAGAAGTAGTTTTTATAGACAATCACGGCTTCACTTTCGTCATAAGATGGCATGACTTGCGGCGAAGAAGCTTTCAACGCATGGCTCCAGCTTTTCATATCAAGCTTATTAGCACTTAACGATTTGAGTTCTTGCTGTGAGTATATCGAGCTGCCAGTATTTTTAATCGCCAACAACGAGCCGCTTTGTAACAGAGGGATCAGTGCCGCAAAGTTATCGTTAATGCACGATTCACTCGATTTAGGCTGAACTGCAGGGTTAGGTTTTGGTATGGGCGGAAGCGTACCTCCACTACGGCTGCTGTATGTATCAATCGCAAAAGCTTTGCCGCCGACATTGTTGTTATTCGAACCACTGAGACTCGTGAGGAAAACACCATTAGCGCCTTGGCTATTACAAATATCACTCGCAGTCGGTGAAACGTAAGCTGTCGGCTTATAAACCTTGTATGCCTGAACACCATTTAACGCTGGCACTAACTGGATGATTTCATTCGCATCTACCGTTGTTTCCCCACCGCCAGTACCACTTCCATGATCGCCATCGTGGTCATCGTCATCATCATCATCGTCGTCATCATCGTATGAACGAATGCTAACCAAATCAGAAGCCGTTTGAGAAGCTGGGTCACCATTGATTGTCACCGGTTTATTGCGTGACGAACTATCGATCTGCATAACCACATCGTCCGCCGTTACGAACACTATCTGGCTGTTCGCAGGATTCAACGCAATCGACTTAGCAGCATATAATTCTGGTACTGACTGAGAGCCTCTTACCACCAACGAATTTTCAATTTGCAGGTGTCTCGACACAGCTCCAGCAACATCAATCGCCGATAAATCCAGAGTTTTATGTTCGATCATCAGATCTAACGCGTGAGCAATATTTGTATAGGAAGATTGTTTACCGTCCGTTTGCGCTTTTTTCAAAGAAGTTAGCAACAAATCAGATAAATCTTTAGGTCCATAGGTAGTATCAAGCACACTGAAATTGATGCCAACATGATCCCCTAATTTACTCTGAAGTGATGCTTTTGCTTGTTCAACATCATTGCTTACGCCGGGGTTAAACATCATCTCGCTATGAATCAAAGTCGTGAAGGGTGTCACCAATTCCATGCTGGGAGAAGCGGTTAAAATTGCACCATCATATTGCCTCTGTTTAGCGTACCCAGAAACCTCTTCAAGCTGTTTTTCTTGGTCACTGCATACGCCATTCAGATCTGCATCAGCACATACTAATGAACCTTGATAGGCATAGCCTGAGGCAGGCGTTCCAACTGAGCTATTCCCGTCTGAACCTCCCCCACATCCAGCGACCATTAAGACACTAGAGATAGCTAGTGACAATTTGCATATTAAAAATTTATTGTGCATTTTTTCGACCGATTCACCTAGTTTATTATTGGATTGATAGTATTTTATTTTGCTATTAAATCACTTAACGAAATAAAAGATCAAATGATATTGATAATTACTATCATTTAAATTAATATCCTCCGCCTTTCCTATGGGTAATTTATAAATTATTTGGAGTTCAGGTGGTCAGGAATCCATACAAATTAATGAGTGTTTCACTCGTTTCCACAATGCTCATTGCTTGTGGCGGAGCAGAGTCAGATCCGAAGCTTAAACAGTCACAAACTCAGCCAAATTCTCAGACTGTTTCGGGGATCGCTTTGGATGGTTATTTACACAACGCGAAGGTTTGTTTCGACAAAAACAGCAATGCCATGTGTGACTCTGCTGATGGAGAGATTGCCACTACGGACGCCGAAGGAAGATTTCAGCTAGACGTCGACAATGATGTCACGCAATACCCAATATTGGTCGAAGCAGTTGCAGGTGTCACCATCGATATGGATTCACCGAATCAACCTATCGAATCTGGATTTACGTTAGAAGTGCCTAACAACAATTCGGACGTAATCAGCCCCGTGACATCTCTCATTGCCAGTGTGTCGAGAACCAGTGGAATCAGCTTTGATGAAGCAACTCAGCTTGTTGCCGATGACTTAGGTATCGATACACAACTGGCAGTTAGTGATTACTCAGCCTCGAATTCAACCAAAAGCCGCGAACTACACATGTTTGCGCGCGGCGTTACTCGCGTACTTCAAGAAGCACAAATAGCTTCTGTCGACGCTGGTATCGACCAAGTCAATGCTCGTAAAGGCGCAATGTACAAACTGGCCGAGCTTGACTTGGCAGAGTTTAAAACCAAGACCGATTTACTGTCTCATGGCGCATCTGGAACCGACAATGCGTTGAAACAGCTGGGTAAGGAATACCGAGATCAACTCAAGGTTTCACAAGAAGACGTCGATGGCAATGACATCATCACTAGACCGCCAGCGCCTAAGCACGGTCAGGTCAATGATGCCTCAGACACCTTCAATTGGCAGTTTGTGCGTGGCTTCAACCAAAACACAGATTACGAATATTCATTGGATTCAGGTAAGACGTGGACGACAGTAATTCGTAAACCGATTGTTGTAGGAAAGCTACCGTTCGAGCAAGGAGCCGTTCAAGTTCGGGTTGCTGCGTCTAACGTTCGCAATACTCCTGCCGGAAAGCCCATGATCTCAGACAAAGCGTTTACGTTAACTACCGTGCCTGCTGCTCCAGCTTGGATTACGGTGAATAACGCAATCAATCAATTTGATTGGGCATTGGTCGATTCATTTAATGAACTGGATCTTTATGAGTATTCATTGGACAACGGTTCAAGCTGGACAAAGGCGACTGAAAAGCCTCAGAACATTCAAGATCTGGATATTCCTCTTGGACACTTAAAAGTTCGTGTTGCTAAAAATAATTCTCTAGGTCACCCAACCGGCTTAAGTGCAATGTCAGAGAAGCCGATGACAGTAACACCACCCCAACCAGCAAAACCGGTGTTGGAATTTGCTAACGACAGCACGAATCAAATCAACTGGCTTTGGGTCACTGGATACAATGCGCCGTCTTTCTACGAAATTAATCTAGGTAGCGGTTGGAAGGACGTAACCTCACTGCCGTACCTTGTTGGTAATGTGTCACTTCCTGCGAACTCGATTTCGGTTCGCGTTAAGTCAAATTCTCTGGATGCTCGCCCTGCAGGTGCTCCGCTGATTATCAGCTCGGCATTCACTCGCTCAGAAAATCAGCCTGTAGCACCCACCTCACCGATTGTTGACGATGCAGAAAACACATTCGCATGGACGAACGTTGAAGGGTTCACGGGGAGTGATTCCTACGAATACTCACTGGATAGAGGCATTACTTTTACTCCTGTGACTAGCAACCCACAAGCCATCCCCGATGAGATGCTTACCAAGGGACAAGTCTGTGTACGAGTGAAAGCAGAATCGGATCCTCTGCATGATCCTGGCGAAGCGCTATGTTCAGACAAGAGCTACTCTGTGACTCCTAGTATGCCTGCCGCACCGACATCACCAACCACCCATGATGGGTTAGATACATTTGATTGGACATTCGTAACTGGCTTTTCAGAAGCAACGGATTACGAGATCAATGTACTCAACGCAGGTTGGGTTGTGGTGACCCAAAAACCATACCAGTTAAGCGACCAAGCCTACGCTATTGGCTCGATTCAAGTGCGCGTTAAGCGAGACCCAATTACCGGTCGCCCTAGCAGCTCAGAATTGACCAACGATGTCGCGTTTACTGTACGTCCGTCAGCACCAAGCGCCCCGACGGATCTGGTGGTTAACGACATCGACAACACACTCGATTGGACATGCTTCGGCGATTTCACTCAGCCCGAGCACTTCGAAGTCACACTCGACTCCGGTTCAACTTGGACAAAAGTCACCGCGAAGCCTGTTGTGATTGGTAATGTCGACAAGAGTATCGGTGAAGTGCAATTACGAGTAAGTGCAAACCCTAACAATGGTATGCCTCACGGTGAGTCAGCATTAACAACACAAGCCTTCACCAAAGTATTTGAGATTCCAGCACCAACATCGCCTGAAATTACCAACACTTTCACCGGCTCAAACCCAATCAAGACCAATGGTTTTGAGTGGGACTACTTAACGGCCAACGTTGATGGGCAATCTGTTCGCTTTGATGAAGCCGAACACTATGAGTTCACCAACGACAAGGGTCTGACCTGGCAACCTGTTGTTTCGATCCCTCAATTTGTTGGCCCAGAAGCGTACGACAAAGCCAATGTCGGTGTTCGACTAAAAGAGAATGCGAAACAAGGTGTATCAAACTCAATTAGTGACACCCTTTGGGCTACAACGGCGGGTAGTCGCTTCACGGCATTAAAATTCGTACCAATGAAAACCCGCTCACAAGCTGCTGACTTTGGTTATGGTGGCTCATGGAATACGTACTCGCTCAATTGTATTGCTGAATACGATGATAAAGGGCAAGGGGAACCGACGTTTTGGGCGGAACGATTCTCTTCAGAAATAGATACTGTATTCGATAAAGTCACACAGCTGGATGATTGTGGTATTGCGGGTTGGACACTTCCAGACACCAGTGAAGTAATCACGTTGTCGCAGAGAGATCCTGCAACACTGCCATCAAATCTAAGAAGTGGTTACTTGGTATCGAATAAGTCAGTGAATGTATTAGCGGATAAAAATGGCGCCGCTGTCACTATCAACAAAGGCCAAGAATCTGTTGAGCAATATTACTCTAAATACGCATACGCTAAATGGCAATTGCCATCAGGTGCAGAGTTACTCACAGGTGTAGATAGCGCGACGACTGAAATAACCGCCTTTCTAAGTACACAAGATACGAAGATTAACGCTACAGAGCTTTATCTAGAAACCTGGTTAACCGCCAATCAATCTAACAGTAAAAGTTACGCTGCATTAGAAACCGAAGCTCAAGCTAAAGTAGTAGAACTGCAGGCTTTGACCCAACCATGGGCAGATGATCTTAAGAATACGAAGCTAAAGCTGAAAGCTCTTGAATTTCAGGCCTCTGTTGCTCAAAGCCGAACTGATGCTGAGAGCCTTGAATTCATTAACAAAGTCAAAGCGTATAAGGAACAAGTCGCTAAATTAGAGCAAAACACCGTTGCACTGAGCGCATTAGCCTCTGGTTCTGAATTTGCTCAAAAATTGGCGTTCATGCAGCAAAAATCCGTAACTCTATCCAGCTCAACCAACGCACTAAGCTCTGCGTCACTGGCTAAGGATATTCACCAAGCAAGTTTAGACCTGTACAACGCGATTTCAGATTTGGAACACCAATATGGCTTGGTTAATACGTTCGTAAACGAGCTGAATACCTCGACACAATTGATGGGCTCAGAGTTTGACACTCTTGCCGCTCTGTTCCAGAAGTTTATCAGTGAGATGAACACCACAGCCCAAGCCCACAATCTAGTGCAATCAAAAGTGTTGGCAAAAGACGGACTAAAGCTGGCAAAGGACAATGGCTATAGTGTCTCGCAAGCAGACGCAACCATAAGCAGCCGCTTCGCTAAATTGGATGAGCTAGGTAACTACCTACCGAAAAGCACCACCTACCAACAAGGTTGGCGCTGTGTTGAAGACACCCAAATAGCGGGCAAACGCCGCGTGTGGACACTGCTTAAAGACGGCCGACCAAATGGTGCTGACGATCTCGCTTATGACGCTTCAGCATCAGGAGTAGCAAGTGTCTTAGGCAGTAATGGTCTGCTAGAGAATACTAACAACGCTAACTTATGTGGCTTCAATGATTGGAAGGTACCAGGGCTGTCTCAGCTGTTATCACTACAGACCAAAGCTATTTCTAGTTCAAACTCGACCATAACGATCGATACAGACGCATTCCCTCATCACCGAGGGTTGGATCCGGAGTATGACAAGTCTAGCTATTACGGTGGCGTGACCTTTTACTACTGGTCGAATCAAGCAAAGGACACTAAGCAATACGTAACAAACTACAGCTCTGAACGCAGCTACCAAGATGTACGTAGTTCGAAAATCGACGGTACTGAAGATGCTGTCATCTTAGGACGTCTTGTCAGAGAAAAAGCGACCACATACCAGTACCTAGATATGCAAGGGAACGTCGTGGCCGATCGCCAAAATGCCATTTGCGTACAAGACACTGACAGTAACCTTGTTTGGCAACTGTTTACCAACGGAGACACTAGCCGTTTCAAGAAGTACGTAGAGGTAACGCCGTTAATTTCAACACGAAATACACAAACAGTATGTGGCAAGGCGAGTTGGCGCTACCCATCGAAAGCAGAGCTATACGGGTTGCTACCTATCAATTCCGATGTCTTTAAATTTAACGAAGTGACTGGTGGAGGTTATTCCAACCATAGTTCCTATATCACCAACGACCCCGCTCCTTACGGTCGAGTCCTCGGATTGAATATGACAACCATGGATGAAAGCCAAGTTGGCACTCAAAGTTACGACGGCCGCTACCTATACCGACTCGTTGCCAAATAGGCACTCAAAACACCTTTATTAATGACTACAGCAGCCTCAGCTGAGGCTGCTTTCATCTAGGAAATAACAACATGTTTAACAAGAAAAAGCAGCGCGGCGCGGCCGCTATCGAATACGCAATTCTCGCGGCAGCAATGTCTGTGGTCTTGCTTAATTTTGTAGGCGGCGAAAATGGTGATCTAACCGAAGCCATTACTGGCGCTTACCAAACTGTCGTCGATCAGCTCCGCGAAGCTCAAGAATCAGAATAAGTCCGTTTACCGTAAATTAAAGGAATAGTTATGACTGCCAAGCGACTCATGTTGCTGTCGTTATTTTGCTCGGTGCTCGGATTGTCCGTTTTACTGTTGAGCCAAACCAATAGCGAGTCTGCGATCACCTCATCTAAACACGCCGCTAAGCAAACGGTCAAAGTGCTGGTTCCAACTCGCACGATTGAGATAGGCCAAGCCTACACTCCAAACTCGTTCCGATGGAAAGAAGTTCCACAGCAAGAGTTGGAGAACTACATCGACCATGTAACGCCGGAAGATATTTCTGCCGACCACACGATGTCAGGACTAGCACGTACCAAGTTAGTCAAAGACTCAGTGCTATCGAAGGCCGATATTACAGAACCTAAAGGTGGCTACTCGCTCTCATTGAAGTTGCAACCGGGCTATCGCGCGATTTCGGTTCCTGTCGATCAAGTCACGTCTAATTCAGGCTTCATTGAACCGGGCGACCGAGTGGATATTCTCCTACTCGGTTCACAAGATGGTGAGCTACTTCGTTACGGCAATTCATCTCAAGGATTGTACGTTACAACGATAGTTTATGATGCAAGAGTCTTGGCATTTAATAACAAGCAAACGGCAGAATCTTATCAAAAGGCTCGGGAATCTAATGGTTTCGAAAATGGTATCCCTGACGACAGCAGTGTCTCTTTAGAAGTGACACCCGAGCAAGCAAACCAAGTGGTACTTGCTAAACAATTAGGCAAGTTAACGCTTGTGTTGCGCGGGCAAAACGAGGCTCAAGATCAACCTCAACACGCAAATGCCGTGACGCTGAAAGTCATTTCTCCTGATACAACTCAGGTTCTACCTGACGTGGGTTTAGTGGAATTTAGAGCCGACAATAAAACCGTTAAAACTAATACTGGAGCTGATAACAATGGCTAATATCTGTCGTTGGTGGGGTGTTCTCCTGCTCTCAAGCCTATGTGCCTCTTTTGCATCCGCAGCGTCAACATTTGATGTCACGATCAATGAGGCAAGAATGATTCACTTACCAGAGAAAGCGAAATCCATTTTCATCTCGAGCACCCATATCGCTGACTACCAAACCTTAACCAATACCAAGGTGATGATATTCGGTAAGCGAGCGGGCAGCGCTACGATCACCGTTTTGAATGAACAAGAGCGTGTGATTTATACCAACAAGATTCGCGTCACGCATAATAGCCGTGAGTTCAATGAACTGGTTAAAAATAAGTTCCCAGAAGCGTCAGTCAACGCGGAGTCTTTGGGCGGAAAGTTATGGCTTAAAGGTCGTGTTCCCTCCCCTATGATGGCACACAATATCGTAGCGCTAGCGAAGGGCTACTTATCCCCTATTGTCGGTTCTACCCAACAACAAGAGAGCTCGAATTCACAGGGAAACAGTAACAACAGCAGTAATTCAACCAATCAAAATCAGCAGACTCAATCCAATGATGATGAGCTGATCAATCAGTTGGTCGTGACCATGCCAAATCAGGTCAACATTCGTGTGAAGATCGCAGAAGTTTCAAGAAATGTGTCCAACAAGTTGGGAGTGAAATGGGGCTCGATCGCAGATGGTGTGGGGCAATTTTCATTTTCAAAGCTGCCTAATGTCAGTAGTTGGGGCAAGCCGAGCATTACTGCTCTGATTGATGCACTTGCAACCAATGGGATGATGTCTGTACTTGCAGAGCCTAACTTGACCGCAATGTCAGGCGAAGATGCCGAGTTCTTGGTGGGTGGACAAGTTCCCTTACCATTGATCACTGCTGATACCACTCAAATCGAATACAAGGATTTCGGCGTAAAGCTGAACTTCACCCCAACCGTGCTCAGCCAAAACCGTATTAGTTTGAAGGTGAACCCTGAGGTCAGCAACGTCTCAATCGAAAGCCAACAAGTCATACACGGAACTAACTTCCCATCGTTTACGACCCGTAGTGCGTCCACCACCATTGAATTAGCCAGTGGGCAGAGCTTTGCTTTGGGTGGGTTATTGAAATCGGAAGACATCGAACAACTGCAGAAAGTCCCATTGATTGGCGAGGTTCCCGTTCTAGGTTCACTATTCCGTTCAAGTGAGTTCACTCGCAGAGAAACTGAGCTAATCATCATAGTAACCGCGTATCTGGTGCAACCGACGCGTTCAGATTCGATGCCACTTCCAACCGATGGATTAATCCCGTTGAGCGATGTTGAACGATTACTGGCATGGCCAAGTAATCAACAAAAAGCATCAAATAATAAAGCGACTTACACCGACAACCAGAAGCCTCGCTTACTGGGTGACAACGGGTTCTATTACTGAGGTCATCATGAATAAATTATCCTTATTGCTCCCTGCTCTATTTGTGTTTGCGGGATGCACTCCAACGCTTACACCACAGCAACCTTCTGTCGATGTCGTGTCCGTGACAAACAAACTGACTTTAACACTGTCGGGCAAAACGTTGTCGGCTCAAGAACAAGCGGACATATCTGACTTTATTGTTCGTCGAGGCACGCTGTCCAACTTAATGGTCAAGATTGAAAATACGACTCCAAAAGGAGAAAGCCAAAGCGAAAAAGTCAGGCTTGGTCTTATCGAATCAGGTCTCTACCCATCACAAATTTGGGTGTCAGACGAAGTAACAGAAGGTAAAGGTGACATCACTATTTTAGTGGAATCTTACCGTGCCAAAGTCATAGCCTGTGACGCTGGGAAAACGCCAAGAACCACACTCAACGCTTATCGTACTCAGCGCAACTTTGGTTGTGCAAATGCGAGCGCACTTGCACAAATGGTCGCGAATCCAAAAGACTTAATTGTTGGTCAAGCCATCGACAGCGCACAAGGACAAAAAGCGGTGTCCAGCATCGACAATTACTTTGCGCCACCAGCACAAAACCAACAGACCAACTCTGGTTCTTCGAATACCACATTAGGAGGCTCGCAATGAATCAAGTACATAACTTAGCGGTACTCATCGCGGCATCGGAGCAACTCGATACATTAGCACTCACATACACATTAAATGAATGTGGTATCAACAACATCACGACCTCTTCGATTCAAGAAGATGACATAGTGAGACAGGTACTCAAGAACGACATTAAAACCCTATTCCTCGATGTTCTTAATTGGGATCTTTCAGAGTCGAATCAGGTTGTGCAACGTTTGATCAAACGTACTGGGTGCCAAGTTATCGCGATTGGGCATTCAACCGAAATTCTTGCATACCGTGGAATGCTCGCCTCAGGAGCCAGTGACTACTTAGTCAATCCTGTGACATCACAAGATCTTGAACATGTCTCGTTTGCTGCTTTGCAACTCAATAGCGAACAACGCCATGAAAAAGTCATTTCTATTGTCAGTGCGAAAGGGGGTTCAGGAAGCAGCACCATTACCGCGACGCTATCTCAGCAGCTTGCCGAACTCGGTAAACGAGTGACTTGTATGGATCTCGATTTCTCGATGGGCGATTTGGATCTGCTACTCAATGTTGAAGGCAACACGGCGTTGGTTGAGCTTTTACAGTATCCAGAAAGATTAGAACCCCTCGTGTTCGAGCGCAGCGGGATCAGTGTGTCACCCGAGCACACGCTCTTTACTGGTTATCTGCCTTTAGACACAACACCATTTTGGCCACAAAAGAGTGCATTCGATCAGTTTACAAAGTTCTGCCTGCAAAGCTCAGACTACTTGTTAATCGACATTCCAACTTATTCATTGCGTGACCAGGTTGGCTTTGAAGCACTAAAAAGTGCCGACATCCGAATAATTGTGGTGGAACCTACGCTCAGCTCGATCCGCAATGCAGGTCAGATAATTAAACGACTTCAAAACCAAGCAGACTCACAAACGATTGTGGTGCTGAACCATTGTAAATCCGATTCTGCATCCCTGATTTCAGCCCATGATGTGAAGAAATCACTCGGTACATCTGTGGATGTCGTGATTCCATTTTTACCAAACCATTTCTTGAGCAAGTCATCGCTTGGTCAACCGGTCCATAAAGGCAACCGGAAAGTGAAACTCGCCTTTAACTCTCTACTTGAATTGGTCACGGGTGAGCCGCAGCAAGGCAGCCGCCGTTTTTGGAAGCGAGGCGCATAATGTTTGGTCAGAACACGCAAACCATTGATCCGATTGAAGTGAATAGATCTCTATCGCATAAATCCATGACATCAACACCTTCAGTTCGTGAGTATTATCATGTTATTCATGAAGAAGTAATTAAGGCGATCGACCCATCGGTTGTTGTGAGCTTAAGTGCGTCCGATCTTGAAGCTAGAATTGCCGAAATGGTGTCAGATATCGTGATCTCTAAGCAGCTACCGCTTGGTCACAAAGACGTCGCTCATTCGGTGGAACAACTGCTCAATGAGTTTCTCGGTTTAGGCCCACTGCAACCCTTGCTTGAAGATCAAGGCATTACCGACATCATGGTCAATGGTTACCGTGAGGTCTACGTAGAACGTTCTGGGAAATTACAAAAGACAGCGGTTCAATTTCGTAACGAGGAGCAGCTTCTCAACCTAGCGAGACGCATCGTCAGCAAAGTCGGACGAAGAATCGATGAGTCAAACCCGTTAGTCGATGCTCGACTGGATGATGGTAGCCGTGTCAATGTGATGATCCCACCGCTGGCGCTGGATGGAACCTACATTTCCATCCGAAAATTCAACGAGAATAAGCTCACACTCAGCCAATTGGCGCAGTTTGGCGCAATGTCGAAATCGATGATTAAGCTTATCGATATTATTGTGCGATCTCGCCTGAATGTGCTTGTTGCGGGAGGCACTGGTGCAGGTAAAACCACATTGCTCAATGCGATGTCTTTTAGCATTTCACCTCAAGAACGCATCATTACCATCGAGGACACCGCAGAACTGCGTCTACAACAACCTCATGTTGTGCGCGCAGAAACTCGCCCTGCCAATGCAGAAGGTTTAACTCCGATTACTCAGCGAGAATTAGTGCGAAATGCGTTACGTATGCGACCAGACCGCATCATTTTAGGCGAAGTTCGTGGTGATGAAGCCTTTGAAATGATGCAAGCAATGAACACTGGCCATGATGGTTCACTGTGTACGTTGCACGCCAACTCGGCGACTGACGCCTTGGTGCGTATGGAAAACATGCTGATGATGAGCCAAGCGACTCTACCTCTGTTCTCATTACGCCGCCAAATCGCAGACACCATCGATGTCGTTATCCAAGTCGAAAGAATGCGTGATGGCAAAAGGCGCATTGTTTCGATCACCGAGGTGCAAGGGTTGGAAGGAGAGCAATACATCACTCAAGACTTGTTCGCCTTCAAGCCATTATCGGAAGATCAACAAGGTAACCTGATTGGCGAATATAAGAGTGCTAAGTGCGTACCGAGCTTCAATGAAAAAGCTAAGTACCACCAACTCGATGCTCAACTCAGAGTCGCTATGGAGCTTGAAGCCGGATGATTCTAGTTCTCACTGTTTTCGTTTTGCTGGTCGTGATCGCGTTGTTCCGTTTGAACTCAAAGCAAGCCATTGTAAATAAGCGCTTGTTGTTAGTCAGTGGTGGTCAGCGATCACTCTCAGCAGACGTTTCAATAAAAAAAACTAACCACCAGCGAAACAACAAGCTGCACACTTTCTTCTTACGAGTTAATGCGTTGCTGCCGGTTTGGGATAAATATTTTATTGCCTTATCAGCTGTAGGCTTCCCGGTGGCGGATCACATGTTATTTCCCCAACTGGCAATGCATCATCAACTATTGGCCGCTGTTGGGCTTTGGTTTGTATGCGCATGTTTCTTGGTGATGTATCGCCGAAAAGTGCAGGTAGAGGAATTCGAACAAGGCATCATCAATGTACTGGGCTTAATTTCTAGGGCTGTAGCAGCGGGGCTTTCGGTTCCACAAGCGATTGAGCAAGTTTCAGAGACACAGCCGGGGCTATTAGGACGTGAGTTCTCTTACATTCGCGATAACTTAGCGCTTGGTTTAAGCCTTCGCCAAAGCCTCGATGATGCATGTGTTCGCCTTCCTTACAGCAGTTTCCGCTACTTCTCGGTCGCGTTAATCCTGAACCAATCAAATGGTGGCCAACTGCGCGACATTCTTCAAAGCTTAAGCCGAACCATGCATGACAACCGAGCGATGAGAAAAAAGGTCAAGAGCTTGACCTCAGAGCCTCGTATGACTGCCCTGTTTTTATCTCTACTGCCAATTGGTTTATTAGCCGCGATCGCGGTAATGGAACCGACGATGATAGATCGCTTGGTCAATACAAAATCAGGACAAGATGTATTGGTTTATGCGTTATGCAGCGTCTGCTTGGGAACCCTAGTCTTGAACTCCCTCACTCGTAACAAGAGGTTCTCGTCATGATCTATGTTGCCTTGCTTCTGTTGGGATGTGCATTACTACTCACGCTTATCGCGCACTTATCTTCTTTCAAACGAGATGTTGTAGCCGAGCGACTGACTCGCGTATCGAGCTACTCCTCTAAATACACCGCAGCTTCAAGTAAATGGCGTTTCCAAGGTGCAAAACCACGACGCCAGAAATTGATCCTCATTGGATGGTTGAACCCGAATGCCGAGATCTATTTTCTTGGCTTGAGACTACTGGCAATGATGACTGGCTCTATTGCTTGGTATGCCACTCGAATCCAGGTGCTTAGCATCAACTCTGCGGCCGAATGTGTCGCTATCGCCATTGTGGTCGGCATCCTGTTCGATCGCCTTCTAGATTGGCGTGTGAACCAAGTCCGAATGCAAATTAGCCGCGTGATTCCTGATGCGGTCGATTTGATGGTGGTGTGTGTTGCATCAGGTCTGACACTTGAAGCCGTATTTCGCTGTGTCGGTGAAGAGATGCGTTCTATCTCTCCAGCGTTATCACGCGAGTGGTTACTCACTGCGACTGAAATCTCGGTTCTTGATTCACCACAAACGGCACTTTCAAACCTAGACAAGCGAGTGCAGCTACCTGACATCAACAATATTGTGACCACCATGAATCAAGCGCTTCAATACGGTACGCCTCTCGCAGAGGCATTAAAACTGATTGCCTCTGATAGTCGTCAGTATCACTTTCTTGAGCTCGAAGAGTGGGTAGGAAAAATACCAGCGAAGATGTCATTTCCCTTGGTGATACTCATCATGATCCCTTTTGTCATCATTGTTGTTGCGCCAATCATGTTAACCCTGAAACATACTCTGGGGGGCTTATGAACAAGATTTATCTCTTGGGTTTGGCGCTGATTCTAGTTGGCTGCCAATCAACTAGTAATGTTAAAACCGAGACCACTGAAGATATGAAAGTCGCCGAGGTGGCGCTGATGAATGGTAAGCCAGAAAGTGCCATGGATCTTTATAGAAAATTGCTGGCAGCGAATCCCGATGACCCACAGCTGCTATTGCTGATGGGCTCTGCCGCGAATCAAGCCAGTCGTTATGATGAAGCTCTGCATTACCTACAGCGTGGTATCGAGCTTAACCAATCGAGTGCAATTTACAGAGAGCTTGGCCGAGCATGGTTAGCCCTAGGTGAAATAGAGCAAGCCACATCAGCTCTCGAAGAGTCTGTCCGATTGGAAGCGTCAGATGATGTTGCTCAAAACAGTTTGGGCGTAAGTTACTCGCTCAATAAACAATACTCAAAAGCGCGTGAATCTTACTCACATGCTCTTAGCTTGATGCCATCCAGTAATGAGTACCGCAACAACTTAGCCATGGCTTGGATTCTCGATGGAAGGCCAGAGCAAGGGATCCGAATTCTGCACCCGATCTTTGTCCGAGGCGAAGCGAGTGTAAAACTCCAACTCAACCTAGCACTGGCTTACGCTCTTTCGGGAGACAGTGATTCAGCGAAAAGTATCGCTCGCGCGCACCTATCTCAACCGGAATACGCCAACAATAGCCTGTATTACCAAGAGCTTGCAGCTCAAGCTGATAAAGGAGCACAGTAATGCTCTCTCGTCAGAAAGGGGCGCAGAGCGTCGAGTTTGCAATGTTGGTGGTACCGTTCCTGATACTGATCATCGGTTTCTTTGAGATCTGCCGCCTGCTGTTGGTCAACATCATCCTTGATGTAGCCGTTAATGCGGGTGTTCGTGAGGCCAAGACACGGCCGATTAGTCCTATTTCAGACCAAGCTTTTGCCGAGACTATCGCAAAGTTCCCACTGATAGATAAGAGCAAGCTCGTCTTGGATCCATCGCAGCTATACGCCGAAAACTTCTCAGATTTAGTTAATGAGAAACCGGTATCCAAAAGCAGAGCAGTGTTAGGCGAGTACAAGGTGTCTTACTCATTTTCATTTGCCTTATTACCTAATCTATCAACTCAGTTTTCTGAGTCTATCGGCAACATGACAACCTTGAAAAGAAAGGTACTGGTTAGTTATGACAACAAATAAAACACCTCGAAAAAAACAAGCGGGTTCAGCAGCGATTGAATTCCCCTTCGTTGTACTCGCACTCATGATCATTTTGTGGGGACTTGTTGCTACCTACCGCTTATTCAACCTACAGACTCAGCTCGACAACGTGGCATATAACCTAGTCAACGCCGTTTCACTAACGCAACTGAAACCAGAGCAAGGCCCAAACGGATTACCTAATACGTTAAAGGATCAGCTTCTCGATCTCGCCGAACGTTATCTTCCGCAAGACATCAAGCGCAGCGATATTGGGCTGGTACTTGAAAGCCGTGTATTTGATACCACTACTTCGAACTGGGAATACAAGAACATCCATGCCGGGATCACCTGCCAAAAGTACACACCCATCGATCAACTAGAGACACTTATCGTTGAGGGAAGCGGCGACCCTGCGTTAGTTGGAAGACCATCCACCTTGGTTCAACTCACTTTATGTGTGAATACACCGTTTGACTACAAGCGGCTCGATCTTCCTAAAACACTCTCAAGTTCATCAGTTGTGATAGGAAAGCATTATGGTTAAACCAATATTCGGCAGCATTGCGCTTAAAAAGCAGCAAGGCTCCATGACCATTTCATTCTTGGCGTTACTGTTTCCAGCGCTTTTCATCGCTGTTGGCACCCTGATGATCTCCGCACAAGTGATGGTTTCAAATCGAGCAGCGCAAGCCGCCGATTCGGCCGCATTAGCGTGTGCTTTTGCTGACACAGCCACACTCCCAATGATGCGGGCTTACCAAGAGTACTATAAGCCAACCCTAAAAGGTGTGAGTGGATTAACACCACAAAACCAAGGATCAAGCTGTCGTATTAGCCTTGGTTATTCATTGTCACCGTTACTGCCCAACTTTGAATATGAAAGCTACGCAAAAAAAGTAACGGCGACAGGTGGTGGTTATAAAGGTGTAGTTGAAAGCAAGCACTCTTCGATTCCAACAGAGCTGGTTTTAGTCCTTGATGTGTCTGGATCGATGGGTTCAAACATCCAGTCGTTGAAATCCATTTTGTCCGATGCTTTGAATACGATTCAATCTCAGAGTAGGAATGCTAACGATTTAGATTCTGTAAGCATTTCAATCGTTCCTTTCGACTCTGGAGTCGCAGCGCAGCGCCCACCTTGGATATCCAAAGAAGCGGCAGGAATCTACTGTATTGATGGGCTTAGCTATCGCAATGGCAATTTTTCTGCGGCACAGACCGTCGACAACCTAGCGACGCTGCACTCAGAACGCCCTGTGAAGTTTACACCTCCAAGCCAATGGTTAAGCGACTGTAACCAAGATTCACCAATGCTGCCATTAACCAGCGTCTTTTCTCGCGTCCAAAACTCGATAAACAACCTAACGGCGAATGGCGGCACTCGCTCTTTTCACGGTTTGTTATGGGGAGTGAGACAGCTGATCCCGAGCTGGCAACAAGCATGGGGAATCAACGTAAGTACAGTACCTGAAACCAGAAGAAAGCTGGTGCTCTTCACCGATGGTGCTGACGAGGGAGACACGTTTGACCAACTGGTTAACGCTGGGTTCTGTACTACCGCAATCAATCAATATGGCATCGAAATGAACTTCATCGGCTATGGCGTCAGCTCGTCTCGAATCGCCCAATTCGAGCGTTGCGCAGGGAATCCATCACGTGTGTTTAGTGCCACGAATACCGTCCAACTCAACGAGTATTTTTCCGACATTCTCGCCGTTGAATACTCGGCAACCATCAAACTCACTCAAGCATCTAATTAGCACTTCTTAATTAGAAACACTGAATTTTAAACACAATTAAAAACAATGGAGAACAACATGTTTACACGAGCCTTAGCGTTATTGGCGCTGTGCCTTTGTTTACCTGCATTAGCTTATCAAGAAGGCGATTCTTTATCACCAGACGTTATCGAGAAACTGCAACTAAACAACGATGAGCTGACCATTATCGACTTCTTTGCAGAGTGGTGTGTCTCTTGCCGTGAAGAGCTACCGGAAGTCAATCAACTCTACACCGAACTCAAAGGCACAGGCGTCACATTTAAAGGCGTCGATGTTGATGAAGATGTTGATGTTGGCTTGGCGTTTCAAAAGCAGCTAGGGCTGGAATTCCCTGTTGTTAACGACCCTGAACAGGCGTTGATTGCCGAGTTCAAGCCGATCGGCATGCCTGCGCTTTACTACATCTATCAAGGCAAGGTTATCAAGATTCGCTTTGGTGCCATTAACCACATTGGCGACGTCATTACTGACGACCTCACCAAGATGGGAGTGCAACTGTAATGCTAAACAAAGTCACCCTTATTGGGCTACTCGCTATTCCAATGACCGCAAACGCAGCTCTGGAACTCGACCTTAGTGGTTTAGGCAAAAAGCCCGTTGAACAACAAGCCAACGATAGCGGGACAAGCGAAGGCCCAATCATTGAAGAAGAGATCATCTCCAGCACTGTTTATTCAAGTGGCGGTGATTATTCAAACCCAGAAGCAAAACGTGCAACCAGACGAAATATTGAAATGGTGAAGCCCAAGGCAAAGCAACTGGTCATCGAAGAGAAAGCACCAGAAGTAAGCAACGAACCCTCTGCTCTGGCTTTCGTCGATGAGTTTCTTGGTATTGAACCAGTAAAGCCTTGGGAAAAAGGCACATTGGCTCAAAAAGAGATGAAACCCGGTGGCCCAGTACCTGAGTTCGACGTCTTTTCTGAAAAGGTCTTCGCTTACAAACAAGGTTCCGTCGGCGGCAGTGGTGTTGGTGGCGGTGGCTGTGGTTGTAACTAACCGAACCATCAACGAACAAATCAGTATTTAAAAACAAAATAAGAAAAAAATGAAAAAACTACCAATTACGCTGCTCAGTGCAGCGGCAGTGGCTAACGTGGCATTAGCTGAAGATCATATCTCTGTTCACTACCTTAGCTATGAGGAATACGATGACAGAGTATCAGCCAACGACACCATGGTTTCGATTGAGAAAAGCATCGGCTTAGATTGGACATTAAACGCAGAAATAAGCTACGACAGTGTTTCCGGAGCTTCACCAGCATGGGGGCCGACGACACCTCCCGCGTCCAATGCCGATCAAATCAATCGCGCCTTGAAAACTCAACAAGCACAAGACAAAACCAACGAAGTGATTCGTGCGGGGTACGATCCTCACCGTAGTGGTTATGAAATCCAAAAAGTAGGACTTGAAGACACCAGAAAATCCATCAGCTTGAGCGCGACCTATCGCGACACCTTACGTAACGAATGGACCCTCGGTGGTAATGCCTCACAAGAAGAAGATTATGAAAGCCTTGGTATCAATGGTAAAGGTTTAGTCTATGCCGACAGCGCGAAAAACCGTTCGTACAGCTTAGGTGGCTCAGCCCTTTTCGATAAGACTCAAGCGTTCGGCAAATACTCTCTGGGCTCATCCAATAGCCAGAGCTGGGAAGATATTTTCACTGGTAGCTTGGAAGCTGGTTTATCACAAACCTTCACGCCTAATTTATATAGCATTTTTACCGCTTATGCGGGTTACCGCAGTGGCTATTTAAGCAATCACTATTTAACGGTTCTGCGTGAAGTTGATATCAATGACGACGGTAAAATCGATGATGACGAAGTGTTCTTAGGGCAAGATTCTCGACCAGACACACGACTCTCTGGCGGTATTAATCTCCAAGCCTTTTACTCACTGTCCGATAGCCTAAAAATCCGACCAAGATACAAATGGTTCATGGATGATTGGGGCGTGATGTCTCACCAGTTAGGCGGCAAATTATCTTGGCGTGTGAGCGAATGGCTAACATTAGCACCGGGCTATTTCTGGTACACACAAGACGCGGCCGATTTTTATCGCGATCCAAGCAGTGCAGATCCTTCTTTTGCCTCAACAGGTTATGCCACTTCTGACCTTCGCTTAGGTAACTTCACAGCCAATGCTTATGAACTGGGTGCGAGTATTAAGGTACATAAGAAATTACGCTTGAATGCGCTTGCGGCGTATTACGAGCAGAGCAACGGTTTTGAAGCTCAATGGTGGGCGGTTGGAGCAACCTATGAGTTCTAACCTGCCCTTTGTACATCGTTTTCATGCGATGACCGTGCCCTGTGAAGTGCAAATCCTGTCGATTGATTTAGCTAACTTTCCAGGGGCAACTGCGAAAGAAATCGCCGATGAGATAGAGCAAAACACACGCCGTTTAGAAGACAAATATAACTTCTACTGCGAGGACTCGTGGCTAACACAATGCATTAATCAACGAACGTCATCTGATGTCGAACTCGACTCTGAATCTGCCGAAGTATTCCAACATCTCGACCGATTAAGCCAACTGACATTCGATACCTTTGATACTACGGTCGGCAGCATCAAACATCTTTTAAAACAAAAGCCAAAGATGCTACACAGCCACGCCTTCCAAGCTCTATCTTCTGCTTTAGGTAAGCAAGCATGGGAGCTGGAAGGGGCCGTCGAGCTACAAGGAACCGACAATCTACAAGGGACTGCAGCTCTACAAAGGACAAAGCTACACATCCCCGATTCACGCACTCGCTTCGATTTTGGCGGTGTTATCAAAGAGTACGCCGTCGACCAAGCGGTAGAGATTGGCAAACAACGTGGGGCGACGTCGATGTTGGTGAATTTTGGCGGCGACATCTATGCGTTGGGAACCAAACCGGATGGCTCGGCATTTAACATTGCAGTGTTGGACCCAAGAGACAACAAGACACCATTTTTCGCAGTGCCTCTAACCAACGCAGCGCTCACGACTTCAGCTCATAGCGAACGTCAGATGCAATTTGGCGACAAGACCACCTCTCATATTTTGTCGAAGCAGGATATTGAGAAGAAGATTCTATCGGTTACCGCGATTGCTTCTTCCACATTGGAAGCGGGCGTGCTCAGCACATCTCTCACACTGAATCCCAATATTTCAGTACCTGAAGACAGCGCTGTTATCTACATCGATGATCAATTACACATTCACCAAAACACGGAGTTTTTGCATTCATGAAAAGCTACCTACTCACGTTAATTTTATTGTTTAGCAGCTTTTTGCATGCTCAAGAAAGCGAATTTCTCCCTGTTGAACAAGCCTTCCCTGTCTCATGGGAAGCGACAGACCAAGGCGCGGTATTCAGCTTTGATACCCACAAGGGCTACTACCTGTACCAATCTCGATTCTCGTTCAAAGAAGATTCGTCATTATCGACACAAGAGCCTCAATACTCGCTGCCAGGTGAAGAAAAACAGGATCCTAACTTTGGTAACGTTGTTGTCTTTCACGAGCCACTCACCGTTACAGTACCTTACACTGGAAGTGGCAAACTCATCGTGCGTTACCAAGGCTGTGCAGACAAAGGGCTTTGCTATCTGCCACAAAAGTTAGTGCTCGATTTACCTATGATCGAAGCCTTAGCTGCAGCCCAGATTGAGGAGCAATCAAACTCTCTGGTTCAAACCCTCGGTGAAATCAGTGAAGACACGAATGGCTTATCTTCGTTCCTATCCCAAGCCGGTAAGTTACAAGCGCTGCTTGTGTTCTTCTTGCTCGGTTTGGGCTTGTCCCTCACGCCATGTGTACTGCCGATGATTCCAATTTTAGCCAGTATCATCGGTGGTGAAAAAGCGATGACAGGTAAGAAAGGCGCGGCACTTTCTAGCTCTTATGTTCTGGGTATGGCAACCAGTTATGCGATGACTGGAATCCTAGTTACCACATTAGCCAAAGGGGTCAACCTACAAGCTGCAATGCAACAGCCTTGGTTATTAAGTATCTTTGCGGCGGTTTTTGTTCTGCTTGCATTGGCCATGTTCGGCTTCTATGAACTTCAACTACCAGCCGCACTGCAGCAAAAACTCAACAGCGGTTCAGATAAGCTTGGTGGTGGCAAAATCGCCAGTGTTTTTGCCATGGGCGCAATATCAGCACTCGTCGTTTCGCCTTGCGTCAGTGCGCCATTAGCAGGTGCGCTGCTGTACGTTTCAACGACTCAAGATTGGATGTTTGGCGGAGCGACTCTGTTTGTTATGGCACTAGGTATGGGCGTACCACTTATCGCTATTGGAGCCAGTGGAGGACGCCTGTTACTAAGAAGTGGTGCGTGGATGGTGTCCGTAAAACAAGTGTTTGGCGTGCTGCTATTGGCGGTCGCTATCGTGTTGTTGAGTCGTTTTGTTGCTCCATCGATCATCATGATCTTCTGGGCACTGCTTGCTATTGGAACAGGTGTCCATTTCGGCGCGTTAGAAGCAGCACAACCGGGCTGGGCGCGCACTCGTAAGTTCTCCGCTCTGCTGCCACTGAGTTACGGTTTGATTCTGTTTGTCGGTTATTTCCTAGGGAACACCGATCCGCTTAACCCGCTTGCGAACCGTGAGTCAGCCCAACCTATTGCGGCTACTCCCTTTGAAAAAACAGACTCGATTGCTCAGCTAGAGAAACAGATACAAACCGCAGCCAACGCTAAACAGAAAGTACTGGTCGACCTTTATGCGGATTGGTGTGTCTCTTGCAAAGTGATTGAAACGAATGTGTTTAATGACCAACAAGTGAGCCAAAAACTGAAAGAGTGGAAGACCATAAAACTTGATGTGACCGAGAGTTCACCAGAACAAATGGCATGGCTTAACGACAAAAATGTGTTCGGCCCACCAGCCATTTTCTTTTACTCACCCGACAGCGGTGAAATAGAGCCTGCGCGTGTAATGGGAGATATTGATAAAGAGGGTTTCAACAACAAACTCAAACTCGCTAATCAGATTGTTGCGACTCATACAATTGAGCCAACCAGTTTAGCGAATTAGGCACACCCTAAACAAACAAAAACGCCCAATCATCGACTGGGCGTTTTTAAATTTGGTTAGCTGATGGAAGAAGCTTACTTCGACACTTCCAACTGTTGAATAACCGCTTGAGTCAGCTGTTCACTATAAGGATTAATCTTCCAATGCTCTGGGCTCCAACCTTTCACAAAACGTTGGAAATCAGCCCACGCCACGTAAAACATTGGTCGCCATGCCTTTTCAACATCATCAAACGAAAGTTGAGGTTGATAGTGTGCCAATGCTTCTTTCAGGTCTTGGTAGTAAGTATCTAACACCTGTGATTCAAGCTCTGCGCAATCTTGCGGTCTAATCGCGCTACTCATAAACAAGGCGACGTCTTTCATCGCACAGCCGTTTCCAACATATTGAAAATCGACGGCAGCCGCGTTTTCGCTCTCTGAATCAAAACAGAAGTTGGCTAACTTTGCGTCACCGTGAACCAAGGTTTGATAAGGACACTGTCTGAGTAATCGATCGATGTTTTGTGCTTGGATCTTCAATGGCAAATCAGCCAAAGCATTCAACTCATCAGGACGAGTGTCTAGGTGCCAGTAAGTACCGACTTGCCACAATGACACCGACCGTTCTCTGTCGATATGGATGTGCTTTGCGTGAAAGTGAGCGAGCCATTTTAGGCAAGCATTACGCTGTTTAACCTCGACGGAGGTATAGCGAGGTTGAGTACCTTTGACAACCGATTCATCAGAAACGATAAGTACATCGAACTGAGAAGTTAACGGAAAGCCGATATCAGTAAGGTCTTGCATTACGATAAGCCACTCGTTCTCTGCTAACTCACAGTGCAGTCCAACAGGAATAGGACAACGCTCGTCCCACTGTTGAGTGAAGAACTGATACCATGCCGTTTCCACTTGGTAAGAATGAACTTTGCGCTGATGAGAGAGCTTAGTATTCCAGCCTTTAGGGTGTTCCGCTTTATCTGGCAACGCAACATGTTTAATGATGACGACGTTCATAGAAGCGCTATGACCTTTAGCAAAGACCAAGCGAACTAACTCGCCGTAGCCGCCCCACAAGCGTTGAATAACTTGAACATCAAACCCTTGGAGACACCCGAGTGAGGTCGCTATTTTTTGATAAAGCTCAGGTTGGTTTTGACTTGAACTCTCTTGTGACTGAGCAAGGTTGTTTGAGGGTATTGGTTGAGACATATAACTCGTTACTGTGCTTTATCGGATAGAAGATGTGACCACTGTTTTTGCCTGTTCATGTAGTGCACCACGTAGCTACACACTGGCACAATTTTGAAGCCCGCCTGTTCAATTTCAGGTAATACCGACTCCATCATCACCTTGCCAAAGCCTTTGCCTTGCAGTTCATCAGGAATACGAGTCGAGGTAATGTGCAATACATCGCCATCCTTCTGATACTTAACAACCGCGAATTGGTTCGGTTCTAGCTCAACTGTGATCTGGTTCTCTTCTTGAACCCATTTTACTGCCTTCATTCTCAACTCCTGCAAATAATTGATACGACAAACAATTAAAGTTTGAAGTATGAGTTCCTTGTAATAGACTAACGCAAGTGCATATAAATAAAACTAAGTACTTACAAACAAAGCAAATATTTTTAGAGTGCGCGAATTTACATAAAATCAGCGACAAACAAAAGCACTCTATAAATCATGCAAAGTACGCCTACTAAATCTAGCACGTAATAACCCCTTGTTAGCAAGTTATCAATATATCTAACAGACGCATGTTGGCGCATGGAGAACAAATAATGAACGCACCACTGAAGAAGCCTTTGGAGCATAATCAGGCACTTCAAGATCCTCGTAACCGCACCATTTCTACGATAAACAGTACCGATGCGCTGGCCATGATTGAGCACGGCAGTGAGCTGACGTTGAACGTCTCGACTCCTGTTGGCACCAAGTTTCTTGCCACCACCAAATTTATCGGTACTCACAGTGATAACTGCATTGTGATTGAGGTGCCGGAAGTATCGAGTGATGATCTACGCTTTTTCTTCCAAGAAGGTTTTTGGATGACGGCTCGTGCTTACTCTTTAAGAGGTGAAGGCGCACTTATCCACTTTAGATGCCAGATTCACCACACCATCGGCGAACCTTTCCCTATCATCGTGCTTTCAACACCAAGTACGATGCAAGTGACTCAGCTGCGTAAAGAGACACGCTATGAAGTGAACCTTAGCTCTCGAGTTATCTTTGATGATCAACGCATGAACTGTGAGATTAGAGACCTCTCGAAAAGTGGCTGTCGCTTTGTGACCTCTCCAACCGCTCGTTCAATTCAGGTTGCCGATAGAGTCTCTATCGAAATCACTCCTGAGAACTACAACGGCCCGTTGATTCCACCACTGAGAGGGATTGTGTGTAATCTTCAGAAATCTACGCACTACGCGCGCTATGGTGTCGAATTTGATGATGTCGGCCGTGCCAATGCGAAGAACTTATTGGGTAAGCTCAAGTTCGATGGCACCAAGCTTCGTTTACGTAATGCTTAAGCGCTAGAGATTGTAAGAATAAAAAAACAGCCATCGATAATATCGATGGCTGTTTCGTTTTATGGTTAATGGTTAATGGTTAATGGCTATTTAGCTAATTTACATAAAGCATTAAGCTATTTACGCAGCGCGTTAAGTTTAGCCTGAGCGATACCGAAGATAGTATCGATTGGGTAGCTCCCCTCATCACTCGGTTCACCAGCGGCTTTGCCCGTAAACAACTCAATCGCTTCGGTCACATGGTCAATTGCCCAGATGTTAAACTCGCCCTTTTCAACCGCTTTAACGATATCGCTGCGCAGCATCAGGTTGTGAACATTCGAACGTGGGATGATCACCCCTTGTTCGTTTGAACGCCCTTTGATTTCACACACATCAAAGAAGCCTTCAATTTTCTCGTTCACACCACCAATAGGTTGAGATTCACCGAACTGGTTCATCGAGCCAGTAATCGCGATGTCTTGACGGTTTGGCTGCTTAGAAAACGCAGACACTACCGCACAGAACTCGGCCATACTCGCACTGTCACCATCCACGCCACCATACGATTGCTCGAAGGTGATGTTGGTAGTGAGCGGCACTTTCGCTGTCTTACCAAACACGGAAGAAAGGTAAGCCGACAAGATCATCACCCCTTTCGAGTGAATGCTACCGCCTAAGTCTACGTTTCTTTCAATATCAATCACTTCACCATCACCGTAAGCGGTGGTTGCCGTGATTCGGTTCGGCGCGCCAAACATATGATCGGTCGTGCTGAGTACAGAAAGCGCATTCACTTGACCAACAGCCTGACCATCAACATGGATCAGCGTTGTACCATTAGTGAAGGTTTCCATTACGCTGTCTTGCAATCGTCCGACACGCATTTGCTGATTAGACAGTGCTTGGTCAACGTGCGTTGCACGAATCAAATTCGATTTTGAGCCTCTCGCCACGTAGTTAGATTCACGAAGCAGATTTGCAATATGCGCCGAGTGCAGAGACAACTTACCTTGATCACCCGCCTGACGAGAACTGTGCTCAATGATGCGCGCAATCGCTTTGCGGTCACAATGCAGCATGTTGTTGTCATGCACGATGCTCGAAATGAAGCGCGCGTAATGCATTTCAGAATCAGGAGTACGCTTCATCTCATCTTCAAAATCGGCCGTCACACGGAACAGTTCACCAAACTCCGCATCGTAATGTTGCAGCAGTTGGTAGGTACGATAATCACCAAACAGGATGATCTTAACGTCTAGTGGGATAGGCTCTGGATCAAGTGAGACCGCCCCCGTTAAGGTCACCTCTTTTTCAAGTGAAGTAAAGCTCAATTGACGCGAACGCAGCGCACGCTTCAAGCCTTCCCAAACGTACGGCTGCTCAAGTACCTTCACCGCGTCCATCAGTAATACGCCGCCATTGGCTCTGTGTAAGCTACCTGCGCGAATCAATGAGAAGTCAGTAAATACGGTGCCCTTAAACGTTGCCGTTTCTACATAGCCAAACAGAGAGTGATAATTTGGATTCTCTTCAACCACGATTGGTAGAGTCTCCTCCTTCTGGCTCACAATCACATTAACCTTGTAGCGACGCGGCATTTTCTTATCCAGAGAGGCCGTTGCAACTTCTGCTTGTTCCGTGCTCTCTTCCAGGAAGATGTCAGCGTTGTCGACAATGTCTTTCCGCAGTGCCGTTAGGTACTTTTTGATATCTGGGTATTGGCTGTAATCCTTCTTCAATTGCTTGATGAAGTGAGTGATCACATCTCGCGCCGTATCATCATTCAGCTTTTGAATTTTCTCAGTGTACGTTTCTTCAAGCTCCGTCAATTCACGAGAAATGGTTCGCAGCCCGACTTCCAACCCATCAATGGTTTTATCGAATTGATCTTGTTCTTCCGGTGAAAGCAGCTCAAAGCTCTCTTCGGTATGAAGATCATCGCCATTCATTGCCACAAACTGGTAGTCACCCTGAGTGGTGATCGTCAGGTTAATGCCCTTGTCTTTCGCTTCTTGGCTAATGCTTTCTAATGCGGCTTGTTGCTTAGCTGCTAATTGGTTTTTAAGCCTGTCAGCACGGCTAAAGTACATCTCGTTGTCAAACGCTAGAGGCATACCTTTCAACAGTTTACGCATCAATTTTTCAATATCTTGCTTTAAACTGCTGCCAACGCCACGCGGCAATTTCAGTACCTTAGGTGTACGAATATCTTCAAAGTTCGCGATATAACACCAATCAAAAAGCTCCTGCACTTCTTGAGGATGACGGTTCAGATAGCGCAAGATCATGGTGCGTTTACCCAGACCATTTCGCCCTATCGCATAAATGTTGTAACCCTTTTCCTTGATTGACATCGCGAACTCAACGGCTTTTTGTGCCCGTTCCTGCCCGACGATTTCGTCAATTGGAGCCAGTTCTTTGGTCGACTTACATGGTAGCTTGTCTAAATCCGCTACCTGATACAGCTGTTCTGTATTGAGTCTTTGCATCGCCATCGCCGCCTCCTTAGTCCTTCATTACTTGGGTGTAGATAAAATCAGTGTAGATGTAATTTCCTATAAATTTAGTGACTTACGCTACACAGCTGTTCAACTGAACAAATAACACACAATTTAGCGCATTTTTACGAATATCGAGGGTTTTAATTCACCAACTTAACATGTGAATGATTTTAATTTGCAATTGATAATAAATATCATTAACATTTTCAGATATTGTAAATTGAGGATGTGGACATGGAAATTGAACGATGCTGGATGCACTACCTAAAAGCTGAACAGTTAATGGAGCAAGGTCACTGGCCAGAAGCACAACGCCTTTATGGTGATGTTCTCAATTCTCTTCCACATCACATCCAAGATGCGGCATACCAAAGCGATATCAAACCCTGCCAGTTTGCTTGCCTACTTGCAGGTTTGAGAGACGCAAGCGTTGCTCAATCTGAGATTCTCAACCGTTTAGGACAGCATCAACAAGCCTTTGATACCTTGAACCAGTCTTACGCACTGATGCAATTTATCTCGCTTGAAAGCACTGAGCTGATTCAACGCACCTATGGACTATTGGAAAAGCAGAGTGAAGACCTGCTCAATCACCTGATTGCTTTTTGCAGTGCTCAGCGCAGTTCGCATTGGATGCTCGAACTAGAACAAATTCAACGTGCCCATCACCATTTTGGGCAACTAAAAACAACGTCAGAAGTTCAATCTTCACCTAATGTCTTAAATTGATAAGGATATATCATGTCGGACCGGGCCATTCTTAAAGTTAATAACCTCTCCGTAAGTTTCAAAACCAATGATGGAATCATTGATGCGGTAAAAAAGGTTAACTTTACCCTTAACTCAAGCGAAACCTTGGCCATTGTTGGTGAATCAGGTTCAGGTAAATCCGTCTCTTCCAACGCGCTGATGCGTTTGCTACCTGATAACGCGATAATCGATGAGCAATCAGACATCGAGTTTGAAGGTCAATCGATTCTTGGCAAGACTGAGCGAGAAATGCAGTCGATTCGTGGCGATAGAATCGGCATGATCTTTCAGGAGCCAATGACCTCTTTGAATCCATACCTGCGTGTCGGTACTCAAGTGGCGGAAGCCATTATGTGTCACCGTAAGGTATCGAAATCAAAAGCAAAACAGCGCGTGTTAGATCTGTTCAACCTTGTGCATTTACCTATGCCAGATCAGGCTTACACCAAATACCCGCATGAGTTTTCTGGCGGTCAGCTACAGCGAATCATGATTGCGATGGCTCTGATCAATGAACCAGATATTCTGATTGCAGACGAACCTACAACAGCGCTAGACGTAACCGTTCAAGCGGAAGTACTCTCTCTTATCAAAGAGATACAAGGCAAAATGGGCATGGCGATTCTATTCATCACCCACGATTTAGGTGTGGTGAAGCACTTTGCTGACCGCGTACTGGTGATGTGTAAAGGTGAATTAGTCGAAGAAGGGCTTACTCAAGAGCTATTCGATAGCCCTAAACACGATTACACACGCATGTTGATTAACTCAATTCCGAAAGGCGCGAAAGTTCCTGTTGAAGCATCCGCACCTGAACTGCTTTGTGCAGAAGATATTCGCGTGAAGTTCTTGATCAAATCTCACTTTATCCAAAGTAAGAACCAGTATTTCGAAGCAGTTAAAGGCATTTCGTTAAAGCTAAAACAGGGAGAAACCTTAGGTATTGTGGGTGAATCTGGTTCAGGAAAATCCACATTAGGCCGTGCTTTGATCGGCTTGCTGCCAGGTAGTGGGCGTATTGTCTACAAAGGCCAAGACGTCAGCTTATTGACCGACAAAGAGCGTCATAAGCTTAAGAAAGATGTTCAGATGGTATTCCAAGACCCTTATGGTTCTTTATCGCCACGTATGACTGTTGGGGAAATCATCACCGAAGGCTTAACGGTGCATCAACCTCACTTGTCAAAACAAGAACGTTTAGAAAGAGCACGCAAAGCGCTGATTGAGGTTCGCTTGGAGCCAAACTCAATTAACCGCTACCCACATGAATTCTCAGGCGGACAAAGACAACGTATCGCAATTGCTCGTGCGTTGATCCTTGAGCCATCTTTCATCTTGTTGGATGAACCGACGTCAGCACTCGACCGCTCAGTACAACTGACCGTGATCGACCTGCTAAAAGATATCCAAGCCAAGCACAACATCGGCTTCCTGTTCATCAGCCACGACCTTTCGGTAGTCAAAGCACTTTCGGATCGCGTATTGGTGATGCAGAAGGGTGAAGTGATGGAAGAAGGCGCGGCAGAAGAGATTTTCAATGCGCCGAAAAACGACTACACCAAGAAACTCATCGCGGCGTCATTCGACTTAGAAAATAAATCGGAAAAAAATGCCGCTTAGAGGGAACTAATCAAGATTAACAGCGTCTTATAAGTACATTCTGAAAAAGCACCTAATGGATTGCACTCTAGAATGGATATAGCAAAACTGGTTTGGCCGCCAAAAGAGAAATGTCGCATGGATGCGACATTTTTCGTTTCTGGAAGATAATAATTGTCAGTCTCTCGACGAAAAAATCAGAACCTAGCGATACAAAGACTTGGTCGACTCTCTGACGATTAAGTCAATCGGTGGTAATCGCGCTTCATGCCTCTCACCAGACAGCAAGTTCAAAATCGACTGCGCACACACCTCTCCAATCTCTTCAATCGGCTGTCTCAAGGTCGTTAATGCTGGCGTGAAATACTTAGACGTTGGCAAGTCATCAAAGCCAATCACCGACACATCTTCTGGTACTTTATAGCCGTGATCATGCAATGCCTTAATCGCGCCGTAAGCCGTTTGGTCATTGGCCGCGAACAGGGCAGAAAAGTGAATCTTAGATTCAATCAACTCAACAGTTTTCTCATAGCCAGACTCGCTACTGAAATCACCCTGTTTGACGAGTTTTGGCATCACTTTAATACCCGCCTCTTGCAGCGCTTTCTTATAGCCTTCAAAGCGATTACCTGCGTCTGGCTGACTTGAAAGTCCTTTGATATGAGCGATGTTCACATGCCCTTGTTGCAATAAATGAAGCGTCGCCATGTAACCACCCAGTACATTATCGATATTGATTGAACGAACGTTGTCTTCAGCGAAGTCATAACCGACCGCGACAATCGGGATGTCTTGCGCGTACTTGGCAATATCCTCTTTGGTGATACTTCCTGTCACGATGATCATGCCATCGACATTGCTCTTAGCCAGATACTCTAAAGCGTGTATCTCGAGCTTTTTTTGCCAGTGTCCGGTTGCTATCACTAACGAATAGCCTTGAGCTATCAGGGTTTTCTCCATGTCGTTGAGGATACGACTGGTATAAGGGCTATCAGGGTGTTGCACCAATACGCCTATCGTGAGTGAACGGCGATTGATGTTCTCCTGCATTTGAAAATTGGGTTTGTAGCCAGTGTCTTTGATGGCCTGCTCGATGTTCTGGCTTTTATCATCCGACACATAAGTGGTTCGATTAAGAAAACGAGAAACCGTGCTTGGGGAAACGCCGGCGAGCCTAGCTACATCGTATACGGTGGTTTTTTTAGTTTTCGTGCGCATCTCGATACCCTAATCCAGTGATATTTGGGGAGCCCTAGAGCTCCCCATCAATTTCAACTTACATACCACTGCTTTCGTTGAAATTCGTGTCATAAAGTTAATACATGTAGGCGAAGATCATCCCCGGTCTGAAGTAACGACCAGCGGTATATTTCAACCCTGTGCTCAATAGCCATTTATGAAGAACCACGGCCTGCTCAGCTGAAATTTCGCCTTGCAGCATACTAACAAATTTATCACTGTCTTTAGTCAGCTCAGGATTAACTCGACCGTCAGACAGCACACACTTTTGCAATTTAAGTGCAGTAAGCCACTTTTTCGCATCATTTTGTGACAATTCAAAAGATTCTGTAAGATCTTGCTCAGTGAAAGAGACAGAACAGTTGAACCCTTCTGGTGCGGCAAAGGGAATTTTTGAATAGTCATACAGCGCGGTATACACGGTATCCATCAATGTTTCTGCTTGCTGCGATTTACCCGCTAGGCTCAACGCAGTTGCGACACTAAATTGCACACCAATCCACACATCTTGGGCCTGAAAAGCCTCATGTGGTGAGCCGCCTGCCAATGTCATGTTCGCCACACCCAGCTTAGGGCTGTTAAGCTCAAAGTTATGTTTATAAACATAGTCCAATGCGCGTTGAATACGCTCTTGCGGGAAAATACCCTCCAAGCCGATCAACTTTAGATAGCTGTCGGCAAGCAAGGCATCGCCAAAGCTATTGTCTGAATCTGGTACTAATTCTAGATATTCTTGAGTGAAGGCTTGAGGCGCAGTCTCACTCAGTAAGCGTTTCTTAGAGACTCTTTGAGATACCTTACTGATGTTGATGGAAGTATCCGTCTCATTGAGATAAGCATTGAGCGTATTCTTGTCAGCAATCGCATCGCCCGTCAAAGTCAGGCCTAAGGTTTCCAGAGCTTGGTAGCCTTCCCCCGTTAGATGCTTGGCTTGAACTGGCGTCACGAAGAAATGGTAATAGCCTTCTTTTTCGTCCCACAAGCTTTGTTCAACCGTCACTAGTGCCTTTTTCGAACGCGTTAGGTAACCCGCGCCTAGATCGTTTTCACCCATCAATTGTGCTAGTTCACTCGCGGCTTGAAGGCCAGCAACCCAAAGGCTCGCGCAGTAAATTGAGATACCATGAGAAGCGAGGTTATCGAAGGTGTCGTCTGTGCCTCGGGTTAGCGGTAAATCGTCACCTTCAGCAACCAAGTTCGACAAGAAATCGATGCTCTCAGTCACAGCCTGCCAGCACTCTTTAACCACAGAAATATCTTGTGTGTTTTGATAGTGACGGTACACCATCAGAATGTATTTCGGTGCTAAGTCCTTCCATTCCTTAACATTGTGCCAGCTATACGCGTCAGGCTGGATGTCGAACGGGCTACCTAAATCGTGAATTACTGCACCTCGAATCGCGCGCACACCTTGGTACTTCTCATCAATCAATTCAGCATTCGGTGTCGCTTCGTATTCCCAGTAACGGCGCTGAGTGAAGTCTTCAGCCAAAATCGCTTTTGAGAACTCTTTTATCACGCAGCCATCAAGCTCTGGCAGCAAGTAAAGCAGTGAAAATGAACCGTAGAAATACACATCCAGAGAGTTAAAGAATGGGTAATCAACACACTCTTTCACTAGGAACTTATCTTCTTTATCCCATACTGTGGATTCAGATAAAAATGATAGTGAGTTCATCGCCATCGTCGCATAGCGAAGTGCCAATTCAGGTTTTGAAATCTTTCTTTGAGCCTGTTCTAGGAAAGCCGTTTGTTGCTTCACGATCTGCTGTTCAATGCTCTCAAGCTTTGGCAGAACATCCTCTAACATGGGTAAGGCAGGCTTTGCTTGCGGGTAGAATTGCGTATAAGCCTTGTCTGAGTGCCAGCCATTGAGCATGACTTTGCTGTGTGCCATCACCTGTGCGAAACGCAGGTCAACAGACTCACCCGGCTCCAGTTCAACCTGAACCACAACCAATGCGCTCAGTGCTTCACGCCCGGTGTAAATGCCAGTTTGGAATTCAGTATTAGTACGGCCGGTTTTCAGTGCGAATTCTGTTTGCTGGGTCACTTTCGAAGTATAAAGCGTCGGCTTAACAGACACCGACACCTTGCCTGACCCCAGCAAATGGTTTTCGGCTTGGACACCAAACACCACCTCACCCTCAATATCACTTTGATAAGGGGACTGGCTAGTGAGCTGAACACCGCTAAAACTGTGACTTTCGCCATTCACGTTCACCGCTTGATGCTGCTGAGCTATCGGGTTTTGAGATAAGGTACACGCCGAATCTTGGATCCCATCGCGACCTTTTCGGTAGGTTGAACCAATCAAATTCTGTAGAGGTTGAGCAAGCGTCATCACGCGAGTTTGCTGTGATTTGTTGGTAAGCTGGAAGTGGTTCCAGTGCATCGGTAAAGAGCAGAGACGTTTATCGTCTTTAACGATCGGCGAGACTACCTTTCGCTTTATATTAATACCGTCAAAACTATTATATTGATATTCAGCTAATGGATATAAAGCCTTATATTCTATATCGCTACCATTAACACTTTCTATATCACCATTATTTCCCGCAGTTAGTGATAGCTGTCTCGTTGTATCATTTATTAATAAACCATTAAAAAAATCTAAGGCTACATATAATTGACAATCAATCGACGATGAATCCGATTCAATTAATAATTGAGTTTTATTAGAAAACTCAACATTCCACTTTATAAAGTTATCTCTATTTTCTTTATAGAAGTTGCCATTTTTTAATGCGTTACGAATGAGGTTAATCGCATTCGAACTATTTTCTATTTTCTTTCCATTGAATAATGCCGGGTAGAAATTCAGGTGAACACTAAGCTCTTGTTCGTTAAGAACCTGAAGGGTATCAATGGTCGGCACATCCATAACCGAAGCATAAAAATCATTAAAATTAATAACTTGCTCTGAACAGCCAACAAATATACCTGGAATAAAACTGAAGTTCGGCGTGTTGCCGTTTGGCGTCAGTGTAAATGTATTGCCAATACCGCCCACAGCCATACCGGTATTTTCTGGTGTTGTAGAAATTGGCGTGTACCAAGGTTGAATAAACTCAACTGCATCACCTTTTTTACACAGGTGTTTTGAATTTCCTGAATAGCTTGTATATGGAATTTTATTATTCATTTTAAAACCGCCATTGAATATTTTTTTCTTCTTGTTAATATCTTTCAAAAATGGAGACATCAACATGTTTAAAATTATAAATGAAAAATTTGGAAATATTGACTCTGTCACATTAATAAACCACCAACATGGTATAGAACTTCAAATAATCAATGGATTTGGTGCTGTTATAAATAAATACATTGTAAATAACAGTCCATTCTCTTTTATTTGTGGTTATCAGAATTATGATGAACTGATCAACCAACATCCGTTCTTTTCCCGCAGTGCTAAATTATTCCCTTTTCCAAACCGTTTAAACTTAGGTCGTTACAGTTTCGATAACCAAAACCATCAACTCCCAGCTAACTTTCCTTGGTCTGATCACGCCGTACATGGCCTGCTCTACAACCAACCTTTTTCAATCACAAACAGCCAAGCCAATGATGAGTCAGCCAGTGTGACGCTGCAGTATCAAACATCATCTTTGCACCCTGCTTTCCCGTTCGCTTTTAACCTTGAAGTCACCTTCACTATCGATATCATAGGCAAGCTCTCTTGCTCGACAACTGTCTCTAATTGTGGTGATTTCGCCTTCCCATTCGGTGATGCTTGGCATCCTTATTTCTCGCTTGGCACTGAATTCAAACAGTGTGGGCTTACCATGTCACCCTGTGCTGAGGTCATACACGAGAACGACCTGCCTAATGGTGAAAAACTGGCTTTTGACCGTTTGTCTTTAGATGATTCCCTAACGAATCACAGCCTAAACCACTGCTTTGAATTTGATTCGAAGACAGCCAACCAACTGACTTTCACACGCTCAGATTCATCTGCCGCGATTCACTATCAACAAGATGCAAGCTACCCATTTGTTCAGCTGTACACTCCTACAAGTGAGCAAAGTATTGCAATAGAACCAATGACTTGCCCTGCCGATGCATTCAATAACCAGATTGGCTTACTGACGCTTGACCCGAACCAATCTCAAACCTTCACTTGGCAATGCCAAGCTGCCTATCAACCAAAATAATCAAGCTAAACTAGAGCAACTGCTGAATGCGAAATCAGCCCCCCAGAGAACGCATTGCTAACGAAAAAAACAAACGAAAGAAACTAAACGAAAGAGCAATAAAGGGCGCATAAAGCGCCCTTCTCTTTGTTAACCTAAAACCACTTCTACCGTGTGCTCACCTGATGTAAATACCGGTGCTTTATTGCCTGAAATCAGGTCACCATTGACCTTCATCTCAACCACACCTTTACACACGTTATTCGGGTTCGTGACATGAATCTTGTATGTTGCACCGCGGAACTGACGACGGACTTTAAACTCAGGCCACTCAGCCGGAATACAAGGGTCCACCAGCAAGCCATCAACTTCAGGTCGAACACCCAGAATCCACTGAGTACCTGCAACGTATGTCCAAGATGAAGTACCCGATAGCCATGCATTACGACCTAGGCCGAACTGTTTATGTTCGTCGCCCAAGATGTTTTGTGGGTAGCAGTATGGCTCCGATTCGAAGGTATCAATATCGTCGTTCTTCGAAGCCGGGTTAATTTGACGGTAGTACTCGTAAGCACGCTCGCCATTGCCCATTTTCGCTTCTGCAATCATCACCCATGGGTTTGAGTGCAGGAAAATACCGCCGTTCTCTTTCGCACCCGGTGGGTATGTCGAAACACCACCAAGTTGTGGATCAAAACCATTGTAGCCAGGAGTTGAAAGCTTGATACCATTGGTCGTGTTCAGCTTGTTGTAAACCGAATCTAGTGCTTGCGTCGCACGTTCTTGAGTCGCGAAACCAGAAATCACAGGCCAGCTTTGACCGTTAGTGTAGATCTGCCCTTGCTCATTCTTGTGAGAACCAATCGGCAGGCCTTGCTCATCAAAGTAACGAACAAACCATTCGCCATCCCAACCGCACTCATTGACTGTGCTCTGCATTTGTTGGTACTGATCTTTAAACTGAGTCGTCAGCTGCGCTTCACCACGCAGCTCACACAAGTCCAGCATATCGAGCAGGGCTTTGCCGTACATGTTGGCTACCATCATCGACTCAGCACCCGTTGGTAGGTTCACCGTGTCATTCCAGTCTGCAAAACCTAATAACGGAAGGCCGTGCTCCCCCGTATTGGTGTAGGTAAATTCAATCGCGCGACACAGGTGATCCCACACGGTTCCCGTTTCAACTGGGTTGCCCGCTTTGTCTTTTTGGTAGAACGGGATCGTTTTATTCAAGAAGTCTGCATTGCCCGTTTCTTTCACATATTGAGTCACTGCGTAGATGATCCATAGGTGATCGTCGCCGTAGTAATCCGGGCGATCTTCTTCTTCACGTGAGTCACCAGCGTTCGCTTCCATGGTCGATGGGAAGAACTGATGCATCGCAGAACCATTGGTATTTTGCACCGATAGCAGGCGCTCAATGAACTCACGCGCCTCTTCTGGCATATGAGTAATAACGCCCAATGTATCTTGTGAAGAATCACGGAAACCGATGCCGCGTGCGCCATAGCCAAGCTGATACAGAGATAGGTAACGAGACCAATTTTTAGTGGTGTGGCATTGACGTGGGTTGTGTACGTTAAGCATCGAGTTCATAGCAGGATCTGGCGTTTCAACCTGAACCGCTTGTAGGTAAGAATCCCAGTGCTCAGCCAGTTCAGCGAATGCCAAATCAACCACTTGGTGGTCACGGTATTTAGCCAGTAAAGGTTGCGCGACTTCTAGGCTCTCTTCTTGTGCAATTTGTACAACCGTACGTTCAGTCTGCTCTGGAGATAACCAACCTAAACGCAGATTTAGTGCACCGATGTTGTCACCACGCAGACACTCTGTATTGCCAAGCTCATCGTTTTCTAACGCTTGCGGCGCAGCCCATGTGCCGTAACCAAACTGACCAAGGAATGATTGGCGATCACCGTCAAATGAAGTCACAGGGCGATCCGCTGTCATCAGGTTTACTGCATAGTCACGCTTCATGAACGCATACTGCTCAAGCACGGTGTGACCCGACTCTTGCTGGTGTGCTTTGAGTGTCATGGTTTGTGGAACCCAATCCGCATTCAATAGTTGTTTAAGTGCATCGAAGTGAGTGAATTCGTATACAGGCACAACATCAACGTGCAGCGCTTTGTCTGAAATGTTGGTGACTTTGATGTCTTGTAGCAATACTTGGTCAGCTTTTGGTACGAAGAACGTCGCTTCACAACGCACACCAAACGCTTCTGCAATGATGGTGGTGTAAGACAAGCCTGTATGGTTTTCAAACTTATCAAGCGGCTTCAGAGTTGGTGTGTAGAAAGGTGAAAACACCTCTACGTTACCCGCTTCATCACGCACCTTGAGGTACATGGTCGAGCCTTTAAAATCTGAGTTTGGTAGTTGTGCAATGTACTTGGTGATACGGTTCAGTGCCGGGTCGCCTTTACACAACAACACGCCGCCGTTGCTATCGACAATGCCACCGAAATCTAATGTACCCACATAGTTACACCATTTGATCGGTGTGCATGGTGTGTTTGCTACGTATTCTTTGTTTTTATCGTCAAAATATCCGAATTTCATCATCACTATCCCTAGCCCCTCCCAAATCAGGAGGAGCCAAAACAATTTGTCGTAAGTTGGTTGGTGTTAGCTCAATGGCTGATTTGAATTAATTGGCTAGCTCGCTAGCGAGTTCTCACTCAGTGCGTCAAACAGGTGGAAAGCATCCAAATCCAAGTAAAGTGTCAGCTCTTTCACGTCCACTTCAGCGGCTTGGGTCTCAACCATCAGCGGTTGGCCGCCGATTTCTGTTTTCAGAAGAATGCTCGCGCCTAGCAATTCCTTGTCTTTGATTTTCACAGGGAATGGCAGTACGCGATCGTGGTCCACTTGCTCAGCACGCAGGTGGATGTCTGTTGGACGAACACCAAAGTGAAGCGCTAGGTTTTTAGACGCCAGAGACTTAAAACGCTCCGGCAATGGGATGTGAACATCGCCAAGTTCAACGAAGTATTCGCCTTCTTTTTCAATCAGTTTCGCTTCCAACATGTTCATTGACGGGTTACCAATGAATTGCGCGACAAACTTGTTAGCCGGGCGCTGGAACACCTCTGTTGGCGTACCTACTTGAGCCACATAACCGTCTTTCAGAATCACGATTCTGTCTGCCAATGTCATCGCTTCGATCTGATCGTGTGTTACGTAGATCGTGGTGGTTTTCAGCTCACGGTGTAGGTGTTTGATCTCTTCACGCATCACGCCACGCAGCTTGGCATCTAGGTTAGATAACGGCTCATCAAACAAGAACACTTTAGGGGTACGAACCATCGCACGGCCCATTGCCACACGCTGACGTTGACCACCAGAAAGCTCTTTTGGCTTACGGTTCAGTAGAGGATCAAGCTCCAGCATTTTCGCGGCTTTTAGGACTTCAACGTCGATTTCCGCTTTCGGCATGCCTTTCAGTTTTAATGCAAAGGCGATGTTCTCGTACACCGTCATGTGTGGGTACAGTGCGTAGCTTTGGAATACCATCGCTAAGTCACGATCTTTAGCATCGACCTTGTTCATCACTTTGCCACCAACCACTATGTCACCAGAGCTGATGCTCTCTAGGCCTGCAAGCATACGTAGTGTGGTCGATTTACCACAGCCAGATGGGCCAAGGAAAACCACGAACTCGCCGTCTTCAACCGTAAAATCAAACTCTTTTACAACTTCAACATCGCCGAATGATTTTTTGATGTTCTTAAATTCTACTTTAGCCATTATCTGTTCTCCTCAGCGCGCTCTTGAAGCATGTTTCGGTACGCAATTGCGCTCTGTTTCAGTGTTCTTTCTTGAGTGGTGTAATCAACATGGACAATGCCAAAACGCTGGCAGTAGCCGAATGCCCACTCAAAGTTATCCATCAGGCTCCACGCGAAGTAGCCATCCACTGTCACACCGGCTTCAACTGCGTTGTGAACCGCTTCGATGTGGCCTTGGAAGTAACGAACACGTTGGTCATCCATCACTTGTCCGTTAACACGCTCGTCATTACCTGCAGCGCCGTTCTCTGTAATGTAGATAGGCGGCATATTTTCGTAACGAGCGTCCAGTCTTACCAATAAATCGGTAAGGCCTTGTGGGTTAATTTCCCAACCGATGTAAGTGTGTTCAGCGTCAGTCTGTTTCACTGATTCAATATCGCCATTCTCGTTGAATCGAGCGACATTGCGTGTGTAGTAGTTGATACCGATGTAATCAACAGGAGCACTAATGATGTCTAGATCGCCTTCTAGAATCATTGGCATGTTCATCGCTTGACGCTCAACCACTAACTGCGGATATTCACCCTTCAATACTGGGTCGATAAACCAGTGGTAGTTCTCCGCTTCGCAGTAATCTGCTGCGCCTTGATCTTGTGGTGTTAATGGGTAAGCCGGAGTCGCGTTAAATACCACGCCATGCTTAGCATGAGGCGCATTCTTACGAAGAATCGGCATCGCCAAACCGTGTGCCAACATTAAGTGGTGAGATGCTAAGTAGCCCTCTTTCTCACCCTTGATGCCTGGCGCGTGTTCGCCCCAACGGTAACCAAGGAATGCAGACACAAACGGTTCGTTCAATGTTGTGTAAACATCAATCTTGTCGCCAAAGTAGTTAGTCACGACTTCTGCGTATTCCGCAAATTTGTAAGACGTTTCACGGTTTAGCCAACCGCCTTTGTCTTCAAGGTATTGTGGCAGATCCCAGTGATACAAAGTCACATACACCTTCATGCCACGAGCATGACACTCATCGATGATCTGCTCATAAAACTCTAGACCTTGCTGATTCACCACACCGTCTTGCGGCAGGATACGTGGCCATGCAATTGAAAGGCGGTAAGCATCTACACCTAAGCCTTGAATCATCTCGACATCTTGTTGCCACAAGTGGTAGTGGTCGCACGCCACATCACCACTGTCGCCGTTATCTACCTTACCCGGCTTCTTACAAAACGTGTCCCAGATAGACGGTGTACGACCGCCCTCTTCAACGCCGCCTTCAATTTGGTATGAAGATGTCGCGACACCGAATACAAATTCCTTACTGCGTAACTTTGAATCACTTGGAAGTTGAAATTTATTCATTGTTATAACCCTTAAACCTAACCTTTAACTGCGCCGGACGTTAAACCACTGATCATCTGTTTCGATGCGAACAGGTATGTAATCACAAGTGGTAAAATAGAAATTGTGGTACCTAGCATTACCGCGCCCCATGGCGTATTCGGAATACCTTGAACACTTCGTAGTGCTTGTGTGATGACGTAATTGTCAGGGTTGTTCAGCACCACAAGAGGCTGCATAAACATGTTCCAGAAGAAGACGAACTGCACGATAGCCAATGTTGCTAGTGCTGGTTTCATCAGTGGCAGTACCACACTCCAGTACGTTCTGAATTCACCTGCGCCATCCAGTTTCGCTGCTTCTAATAGCTCTTTAGGAATTGATGCAATCACGTGCTGACGCATCAAGAAGATACCAAACGGCGTGGTTGTGAACGGTAGCCATACCGCCATGTGGTTATCCAGCAAGCCTAAGAATTTCACGATCATGAAGTAAGGGATCAAGCTAAGCACAGGCGGAATTGCCATTGAGCCAACCAGCATGCCGAACAACACGTTCTTTCCGCGGAACTTAAACACAGCAAATGCGTAGCCACCCATGCTACAAAACAGCAGCGAGATGGTAGTGCCTAAGAAAGCCACGTAAATCGAGTTAAACATCGCCTTCCAAAACGGCATGATTTCCAGAAGTTTTGCGTAGTTCACCATCAGGCTATCGCCAATCGCAAAGCTGATGCCCGAACCGAAGATTTCCGAACGGTCACGTGTTGAAAGCAGAGCTGACCACACAAACGGGAACACCGTAATGATTGCGGAAACAATCAGTAATATGCCGAGCATGACCATCAAGATCTTAGTCATGATGTACATGGTGCGTTCGCTTGGCATTAGGCCACTTAGTGGTGAGGTATTTGTCTTAATTGATGTCGACATCTTAATGCTCCCCTAAGCCTTTCTTACCGAAGAATAAAAATTGAACCAAAGTACAAGACGCGATGAGTGCAAACAGGAGCCATGAAATCGCTGACGCTGTGCCCATTTCTAACCATTCCCAACCCACTTTGTATAGGTACATAGAGATAGTTAAACCTGATTGACCCGTACCGCCTGTACCACGCGTTAGAACGAACGGTTCTTCAAACATCTGCAGGTTACCGATGATGGTCATCGTGATTGCAAAGAAGATGAATGGACGAATCATTGGTAGTGAGATGTTCCAGAAGCGGCGGAAGGCATTCGCACCATCCATACGTGCAGCTTCTAAAATGTCTTTAGGAATCGTCATTAAACCTGTGGTGTAAAGGACGATGTTAAAACCGGTGTATTTCCAGAAAACCATGATCGCGATAGACGGCTTCACCATAGTGGCATCGTCTAACCAGCGGATTGGTTGAAAATCGTTAACCCAAGCAAATGCCCAACCAAACAGTGTGCTATCAGCCAGTGCCATTAGCGTTTGGTTAATGATTCCTGAGTTAGGAGAGTACATATTGAAGAAAATCAATGACGCTGCGACCGTTGATGTGATGAACGGTAAAAAGTACGCCGATGTTAGCCAGTGACGCATACGGTCACCCATTGAAACCAACATGTAAGCCACTGGAATAGCGACTAAGTGCTGAGCCACACCCGAAGTGATTGCTAGCCATAATGTGTTCTTTAATGAACGCCATAGCCACGGGTCAGTCAAGGCAATGTGATAGTTCTCAAAACCAACGAACTGCATTGCGTCCATGCCCTGTACTGGGTTCCATTCGTGGAACGACAGGTAAACAGAGAACAACAGCGGGAAGATCCCAAATACAGAAAAAATGATCAGAAACGGCAGAAGAAATCCATACGGTGTAAGCGCTTTCAAATTTAGACGAGAAAAAAGGCTTTTGTCCGCAGGTTCTATCGTTGTGCTCGCTGTATGATTCATAGTAACGACCTCTTAAAAAAGGAAGCGCGCTATCCGCGCCTCCTCACTTACTCAAAGTAAAAACAAATTAAAGATTACGCGTGCGACGCTTGATTAGGCGCTCTGCCTCTTTAAGCGCTGTCTCGATGTCCTTACCTTCATCAAGTACTTCCATCAATGCGTTCTCTAAAATGATAGAACGTGCAACGTGGTCGCCTTGAGCTGGAGATACTGGCTTGATGTTCTGTGCCACTTCAGCAAATAGAAGACGTGCTTTCTGACCACCCAGGAACTCCATCTCTTCTTGGAAAAGCTCATCGTCATACGTGGTTACGTTTGCAGGGAAAGCCGCAATCGTTTCGAAGTGCTTAAGTTGAACATCACGATCAGTCGTCATGTATTCAATCAACGCCCAAGCTTCATCTGGGTTATCAGATTGAGTTGGAATAGATAGGAATGAACCACCCCAGCTGCCGTAGATACCATCAGGTAGGTTTTCTACCGCCCACTTACCTTTGGTTTCAGGAGCGATCCAGTTGTTTAGGTGACCAAGAAGCCAAGCGCCAGAAAGTTGAGTTGCAAATGTGCCGTTGCGGAAGCCTTCGTACCATTCATTAGACCAAGCCAGAATACGGCCGTCTAAGCCTTTGTCGCGAATCTCTTTTGCTACTTCAAAAGCGTGAACAAAACGCTCAGATGTCACAACTGGGTTGCCGTCTTTATCGAAGTAAAGACCTTCGCCTTCAGGAACTGTGGTGAAGATGATCGCTTGTGCAACGTCGGCTGCTGAAGCGATAAGTTGTACGTTTTGCTCTTTCAGTTTTTCACCCGCAGCGATGTATGAATCCCAATCTTTAATTGCGTCTTCTACATTGATACCGGCTTTTTCAAACACGTCGGTACGGTAGTACATAACACCTGGACCAAGGTCGACAGGAATGCCGTACATGTCGCCGTCAGCGCCTTTGCCTTGTGCCCATGCATAAGGTGCGAATCGTTCTTCGTATTTATCTGCACCGTAGTTTTCAGACAGGTTAACTAGACCGCCAGAGCCAACGAATGGACCGATTTTCTCTACGTCTACAACAATCACATCACCTGCACCAGAGCCCGTTGCTAGGTTAGTCGTTAGTTTCGTGTGGTGGTCACCGTGGTTGTTCATAAGGTAATCAACTTTAATCCCTGTTTCCTTTTCGAAGTCAGGCAGTAATACCTTCAGGCTGCTATCGAAATCAGGGAAACCGTCGAAACGAATCTCTTTGTCAGCCGCGTTCACAGCTGTTGTACCTAATCCTAAAGCAACCGCGCATGAAAGCGCCAAGGTCTTAAATTTCATGTTCTATCCTTAATATTTTTATAGGGTAACGAGTAAATCCGATACCGAGTTTCTAGTGACCAACGTCGGCAGCAATTTAAAGTTCACGTCATGTTTGATTTTTTTTAGCTTTTGTAGAGTGAGCTGCACTGCTTCGATGCTCATCTCTTCAATGGGGAAATTAATGGTGGTCAAACTAGGGGTCAGATAACGCGCGAAGATGGTGTTATCGAAGCCGACAAGAGAAACGTCTCTCGGAACAGACAATCCCTCTTTATGCAGAACTTCGAATGCGCCAAATGCCATGTGATCGTTTGAAGCGAATACCGCCGTAAAGTGGCATTTTCTGTTGATCAACTTCTTCATGGCGCTGATGCCAGTCTCTTCAGTAAATCCCGCCTCAGAGACTAAGGCTTCATCGTATGGCACACCGGCTTCTTCCAGTGCCTTGCGATAACCCTGCAAACGCCCCCTAGCGTCCGCTTTATCTAAAGGCCCGGTAATACACGCGATATCTGTATGTCCCTTTTGCAAAAGATATTGAGTAGCGAGTAGCCCCCCGACTTCGTTATCAATATCAATGCAACTCATCGCCATTTCTGGGATGAAGCGGTTAATCAAAACCACAGGGGTCCCCTGTTCTTCCAATTCAATTAAATAGTCATCACTGAGCAGTTGAGTATGAAGAATCAAAGCATCGACACGACGCCCCAACAAAAACTCCACAGACTCGCGCTGCCCTTGTTCGGTGTTCGAACCCGCTGTAACCACAGCGTGGTAACCGAAGCGGCGTAGGTTTTCCTCTATACAATGCAAGATGCCTGAATAGAAAGATCCGCCCAGCTCTGGAACAACAACACCCACACTTCCGGTACGACTTGAAGCCAAAGCCTGAGCGATAGAGTTCGGGCGATAACCCAATTCTTTGATCGCTTTTTCAACCTTTAACTTCTTGTCATGACTCACTCTACTCGTGCCATTAATAACCCTAGACACCGTCGCTTGAGACACACCTGCATGTTCTGATACGTGTTTAATTGTTGCCACTCGAACCTCGATACTTCATTAGCTTGTAACCGCTTACAAAACGATTATTAAGAAATTACGTTTTAGTTGAAGTGAGTGTCATCACACTAAACTTGGAGGTAAAAAGGCTGGATTTGGAAATCTTGAAAGCGCTTACAGATTCACTTCACGCCATGAAACTGTTTCATGAGATTCTTGCTCACCTTATCAAAATGGCGCTCAGTTACTTACTCCCAGAGTGCTAACAAGCATGCTTAAACTCCGTTATTCAAGAAGCACAGTTCGGAGATGAACCCGCAGCAGACGGTAATATACGGGGCGAAATTGACCCTATTATTTCAGTGGCTATACGAAATTGTATGGGAACATTTCATAAGCACTTCGAATTCGCTTTTCAGAAACCGAAACCTAAAACAACAACGCCCAGCAAAGGCTGGGCGTGAAACTGTGGAAGGGTTTGGGTTTAGAGTCTCCTCTAAACCTTGTTTTCTGATTGCTCGGCGAGCTTAAACTCTTGAGTTAGTGAGAATTGCTGCTGCGACATGATTTCAAGCTGCTGCCCATGGGAGAACAGAACCTGAGATCGTTGAGAGTTATCTTCTGCCAAGGTGTGTATTTGGCTGATGTTTTGTGTAACTTGAGAGGCGACCACTTGATGTTCCGTGGTCGCGGTCGCGATTTGATGACTCCTCTGCTCGATCTCATTGAGCAGATCAGAGACCGTCGATATTGAGTGATTCACTTCGCCCGTTTGCTCAACACATTGAACCATCCCCACCACACATTGATTGATTTGTTCCACCGCCAGTTTAGAACTAGTTTGCAACTGTTCAATCTTGTTATGTATCTCTTGCGTCGAGGCATTGGTTTTGGCTGCTAACACGCGAACTTCATCGGCCACCACGGAGAAACCGCGTCCTTGTTCTCCTGCTCGCGCCGCTTCAATGGCGGCATTCAATGCCAACAAATTGGTTTGTTCGGAGATCCCAGATATCACATCCAAAATCGAGCCAATGCTGGCGCTTTCGCTTTCAAGCTGGCCAATGGTCGCTGTTGATTCTGCCAACTTACGTTCTAAGCTGCCCATCAACTCGACACTTTTATCCATGGTCTTCTGGCCATCACTGGAACTGGACACCGCTTTGGTCACCAGCGTTAGCGTTTGATTGGCGGCTTGAGTTATTTCTGTCACCGAACACTCGATCTGCTCCATGGCTGTTGCCACCATCACCGTCTGATTGGTTTGGTCTTGCATCGCCTCACTCAATGAACGGCTCGTGCTTTGGTTCTCTAGAGATGCTTCTTTTAGGCGTGTCGATGATTGACGCATGTTCTCAATCATTTGAGTCAGGTGGCTGATCACTAAGTTGACCTTGTCGCTCACTGAACCGAACTCATTATTGGCTTGATACTGCACCATCGCGCTCAAGTCTTTATTGGCAACTTGGTCAAGTGCACTTTGCAGTAGCTTGCTTGGTTTACGGATCCCTTTGGCAATATTCAACCCGATCAACAGAGCAATAAGCACAGAAGTAAGAGCAATAACACCCTGCATCACAAAGGCTTGCTGTGAAAAGTCCATCGACTCATGATACAAGCGCGTCGCTGTGTCTTCAGCGAACATTGAGAGCTCATCAAAGTAACTTAGCTGAACATCAATCAACTGTTCAATTTCCTGCTTTTGGAGGGAGATAGACTCATCGAGTTTAACGGTTTCTTTATGGGTAGCGACTGAGCCATTAGCCGAAAACGCATGTGAAGCGAGCAGTGATAAAGACTGTTTACTGCGGCGCAGCAATGAGGAATCTAAGTTATCTAAATCTGCTACCGCTTGTTCGAATCGCTCTTTTCGACTTTGCAGGCGTCGCTCTACCCCGCGAACCTCCGAAGATGTTTGCAGTGAAAACGCTTCGTTGGCTTCCGCTGCAATCAAACTCAATTGCACCAGTAAAGCCTCTATCGCCTTTTGTGTCTGTTCTGAATCTGCACTCGCGAGTTGATTCACCAAAGTATTATTAAGCTGTCCCACCACAGATTGAAATTGCGCTTGTCCCATCGAACCGAGATCTTTGCTATCCAAATACTCAACATAAAGCTCTAATACCTGCTCTATCTTATCGATAGTCAACAAACCTGTTTGAGTGATGTTGTTAAGCATAGCTTTCATTTGTGAACCAGCTACGCCCTTACCTTCGAACCAGTTTAATTGCTGCTGATATAGCTCGATGTTGTTTAAGACGGTTTGCTTCAGTGGCTCCAGTTCATCAATATAGTTAGCGGATAAGTAGGGTGTGGTGCTGCGATTAATGTCCAGAAATCGGATGGTTAACGTTGAGGATTGAAGCATTAATGGCGTAGCTTGCTGGGTGATGTTTTCGATTCGAGTGGTGATGTCTTTATTGCTACTGATGCTTAACCATGCAGAACCCAGCATAATCACAATCAGTACGAAGAAACCTAAATAAACTCGAGACACGATGGAAGAAAGTCTCATAGTAAATCCCTGATCTAGTGGCGAAAAAAAGGGCACAAAAATGTGCCCAAGAATGGAGTTAATTGAAACGTGCCCTAATCAATCTGCCTTTAGGGCTAAAATGGACAGTATTTACGTACTATTGAAACGCATGGATATTCGAAAGCATAGCTCTTTGAAAATATGCCGAATTCAAAGAGCCGCTCTTTCTATATCGGTGATTACCACCAAGCTTCAAACATTGCGCCGAACGACAATGTATCTACATTCGTTGTCTTCACTGTATTGCCTTTAGTTTCTACATCACCCACGGTTGTGTAGAAGCGAAGCATTGGACGACTCCAAGGTAAACCACCTAGAGAAACGTTTTGAGACAGCGTTACTTTCCACGCGTTCTCTTCACCGTCATCATCGTAATCAACCATGCCGTAGCCAGCTTCTAACCATGTAGAGTGAACATCATCCCATTGGTACTGTGGACGAACGATACCCGCGTATTCCGTGTTCTCGCGGTCTAGATCAGAACCAGAGTTGTCTTTGTACGACACTAAGTAGTCGATGATGAATTGCTCAGATGCTGCGTAGCTACCTTCCAAACTTGCGTAGAAAGTTTGGTAATCACCTTTCAGTTCAAATACAGATGAGTCTGCACCGTCACCATACTTCATAACTAACTTGTTAGACTCGCCTAGACCTAAAGTTGCACCGATTAAGTATGCTGTTTCATCACTGACTTTTTGACCCGGTGTTACCACTGGTTCCATTTTGTCTGTAAGAGGGTTATATACATACTCAGTCGTAGTAGAAGTATCAGCTTCATCAGAAGCAAAACCGTAGTTTGCGTAAAGATCTAGGTTACCGATACCAGCGTTGATGCTGTGCAGTTTTGCAGTCACAGCGTATCGACCATTGTCATTTACGAGGCCGCCTTTCACTTGGCCAACAAAGCCCATATCTAGCTTAGCACCACCGAAATCTAGGTTGTTAAAACCAGCGCCTTGACCATCATGCGTCATCCAGAAGTAATCGTTCAAACCTTGTTGCGGACGTTGATGGAAGTCACGACCAGCCCACATGTAAAGCTCAGGCTGACTTTCAAAGACGTTTGTTACACCAGCGTACATTTTTTTCATGCTCAAGCCGCCGTCATCAGCCCATGCGTCTGCTTCCCAGTGGTCAGCCATGAATACGACGTCCCAAATCGCACCGTTGTCAGCTTGGAAAAGCTTAGCTAACTGAACTTCACCACCATTGGCTTCGTTACCCAAACGACCGACAGAGCGACCTGTTGTACCGATGTCTACGTAACGCTCATCACCGCTCTTGTAGTGAGCGCCGTAACGAGCATAACCAGAGAAGACGATGCCTTCTGGCACCTTAGTTTCTGCAGTTAGAACAGCGGGCTGTTGATCGTTAACATAATCAATATCCACAACCTTAGATTCTAACTCTTGGATTCGTTTTTCTAATGCTTCTATATCCGTGTCAGCAGCAAAAGAAGAGAGTGAAGCAAGCGACGCCGCCACTGCGACTGTTATTGGCAAAAGCTTAAATTTTTGCATTGTAATTCCCTATTATTTTTTTGAGTTATCATCGAACAGGGAAATATTAAGCAATGAAAGCGTTGAAAAGTTGGTCGCTGTTCACACTGATAAATCAGCCTAAATGCCATGAAACTTTTAGAATATCCATGACGAAAACTACTGATTTTAGATCAACAGGTTAGGATTGATATTGCGTGAAATATCAGCTTGAAATCGCTTTCATTTCATCAATAATGGCGGGGTCTATCACGGAAAAGTGTATGTAAAAATGAAGGAAATATGGTGCAGTTTTGATAAGTTTTCATATATATGAAAAGCCTCAAAATCTAAGGTCGATTTTGAGGCTTTTTAGTCTGAGTCAAACACCCAATTATCTAGAATCAAGCATTATCTAAAACGAATCTAGAGATTCAACGCCCATATTAAACAGCGTAAACGCATAAATATCGGCAGTGAGATCGATCGCTTTACTCAGTGGCATTCCGGCGCCATGGCCCGCATTTACGTCGATACGAATCATCACAGGCGCACCACCTTCATGCTTATCTTGCAGCTCTGCAATGAACTTATAAGAGTGAGCAGGCACCACGCGGTCATCGTGATCAGCGGTCGTAACAAGAGTCGCCGGATAATCCACGCCGCGCACCACATTGTGAACGGGAGAATAGCCAAGTAAGTATTCAAACATCTCTTTGTTTTGTGCTGATGTGCCGTAGTCGTAAGCCCAGCCTTCGCCAGACGTGAAGGTGTGATAACGCAACATGTCCAACACCCCAACCGCAGGCAGAGCCACGTGGAACAACTCAGGCCTTTGTGTCATACATGCCCCCACCAGCAAGCCACCGTTAGACCCTCCGCGGATCGCTAACGTATCACTACAGGTGTAGTTTTCTTCGATTAAGAACTCCGCAGCAGCAATGAAGTCATCAAATACGTTTTGCTTTTGCTGCTGAGTGCCAGCTTTGTGCCATGCCTTACCGTATTCACCGCCGCCACGTAAGTTAGGCACGGCATACACGCCACCAAGTTCTAACCAACTGCCCACCGTACCTGAGAAAGAAGGCGTCAGACTGACATTAAAGCCGCCATAGGCGTACAACATGGTTGGGTTACTACCGTCTAGTTTTAATCCCTTTTTGTAAGAGATAAGCATCGGAACCTGAGTGCCATCTTTTGAGGTATAGAAGACCTGTTTAGACTCAAATTTATCCGATTCAAACGGTGACTCAGATCGCTGATAGACTTCTGAACTGCCAGCTTCGACATCGAATGAGAAAATCGTTGGCGGCGTGACATAGTTGGTAAAGGTGTAATAAAGCTGGGTTTGCTCTTTTTTACCACCTAAGCCACTGACCGTTCCCATCCCAGGCATTTGAAGTTCTCGAACTAAGTTACCTTGGTAATCAAGCTGATCGACTTTAGACACCACATCCACCATGTAGTGCGCAAACAAGTAACCACCGCCAGTGCTGATGTCCAGAGGCTGTGGCTTCTCAGGGATGATATCAAGCCACTTCCCAGCACAGGTATCAAAGCTCACCACCTTGCCGTTTGGCGCATCTAAGTTGGTGTATAAGATGAAGACTTCGTTCTGGTTATCAATGAGATAAGTGTCACTATCTACATGATTAATCAGTGTGTTTAGCGATTGTTCTTGTGAGCTTAAGTCGATATAAAACAGCCGGTTACCCGATGTCGATTCTTTGCCAAGAATAATTAAGTATCGATCGTCTTCAGTGGTGTAGCCAGACACATAGCGGTGTTGCTCATCGTTGCTTTCGCCAAAGATCACCTTGTCGCTCGCTTGCTCTGAACCTAACTCATGGAAGTACAGCTTGTGTTGCTCAGTGCGAGCAGAAAGCTCACTGCCGTCTGGTTTGTCGTAGCTGGAGTAATAAAAGCCACGATTGCCTAACCAAGAGATACCGGTAAACTTTGCGTCGGTGATTTCTGTTTCGAGCTGTTGCTTAGTCTCGGTATCAATCACAAAGATCTTACGCCAGTCGCTACCACCTTCAGAGATGCTGTACGCCACTAAGCTGTAGTCTTTAGAAAACGACACCGAGCCCAGAGATGTGGTGCCGTCTTCCGAGAAGGTATTCGGGTCTAAGAAGACTTCAACCTCCTGCCCCTCTTTCTGACGATAGAGAATACTGTGATTCTGCAGGCCATCATTCTTATAGAAGTAGGTGTACTCACCTCGAACAAACGGCTGCGAGCTCTTTTTGTAGTCTTGCGCTTTCGCCAATCGCTCTCGCAGTTCAGCGCGATACGGAATTTGAGCAAGGTAATCGAACGTGACTTCATTTTGACTCGCCACCCACTGCGCGGTTTCGTCACTTCTATCATCTTCTAACCAACGATACGGGTCTTCGATTATCTGGCCAAAATAGTCATCACTGACGATCTGTTTGTTGGTGATTGGATATTGATACTCTTTTAAATAGCTCATCGTGATCCTTATTAAAAATAGTGAGAAATCGTCAGGTAACGCGTTCTGATGTGTTCGATCAATAACTTAATCTTGTTAGGTGGCTGGCGAGTAAAAGGGTACACCGCATAAATACCGAGCTTTTTACCCACCAAGTCAGGGAAAATATCCACCAGCTGACCATTACGAATATCGTGATAAACCAGACAACGTGGCACGTACGCCACACCATGGCCGCCCAACGCCGCTTTTCTTAGCGCGGTCGCGTTGTCGGTCGAGAAAGAGCCCGAAACACGTACGATGTATTTGTCGTTGTCGGTGCAACCGTCTTTGCTGTGAAGAAACTGCCACTCACTAGCGCCTGTGGTTTGATAAGCGTATTGCAAGCAGTTGTGCTCAACTAAGTCCTTGGGCTGCATCGGCTTGCCGTTTTTAGCAATATAAGAGGGCGAAGCGCACACCACCCATTGTGAATCCAATATATGACGGGCGATCAAGCTCGAATCTTCTAGGTAACCCGTTCGAATCACTAAGTCCAAGCCATCTTCCACTAAATCAACAAAGCGATTGTTAAGAGACATATCGACCGTTAAACCTGGGTGCATATTACAAAACTCAGCAACAGCGTCTGCGAGAATCAAATCTCCGGAGATAGTAGGCACTGACATTTTGATATGACCACTGACATTTTCACCAAAGCCTGAAACTGCGTCCATAGCCTCTTGAGCTGCCTGCTTCACATTTTTGGCTCCGTGTAACATTGCCTTGCCTGCTTCGGTCAGCGTCAATTTACGCGTAGTTCGATATAATAATTGCACGCCAATCTCTTCCTCTAAACGCGCAATCCTCTTACTAACTACCGAATTTGTAAGGTTATTTTGTTCTGCCACCTTACTGAAACTGCCCAGTTCTACCACCTGTGAAAACAGGATCAAATCGTCTGCTCGCATCTGATTATGCCAATTTTGGAATTAATTATTTTCATTATTTCCCTATATCAATAAAAAATAAAGGGGTAAATTCACGCCAAATTAACAAAACAATTACAAAAACAGTCATTCCAATTACAAGAGTCGCCCAAATAAGGTACCCGTTTAGAGGCCAAAGCGATTCAAATGACGACAAACCATAACGTGATCTTTACTTCAAACATGAACGTTTGAAAACAGTACGAGGAAGTACCCATGAGTGAAACTCTACTAGCTTTATTGGCCTTTTCGCCAATAGTTGTTGCAGCGATTCTACTGGTTGGCCTTAACTGGCCAGCAAAAAAAGCGATGCCAGTGGCATTTGCACTAACCGTTGCTATTGCCCTATTTGCTTGGGATATGTCTAGCACTCGCGTGTTGGCTTCTGTGTTCCAAGGTTTCGGCATAACCGTGTCGGTTCTCTGGATTGTGTTCGGCGCCATCTTCTTATTAAACACTTTGAAGCACACCGGAGCTATCACCACAATTCGTAACGGCTTCACGGATATATCCGCTGACCGTCGCGTTCAGGCAATCATCATTGCTTGGTGTTTTGGTTCATTCATTGAGGGCGCATCCGGCTTCGGTACACCTGCAGCTATTGCCGCTCCGCTACTGGTTGCTATCGGTTTCCCAGCACTTGCTGCGGTACTGATGGGCATGATGATCCAATCTACGCCAGTATCATTCGGCGCGGTTGGTACTCCAATCATTGTTGGTGTGAACAAAGGCTTGGACACACACAACATCGGTGAAAGCCTGATTGCTCACGGCTCTACTTGGGACGCTTACCTGCAACAAATCACCTCAAGTGTGGCGCTGATTCATGCCTCTGTGGGTGTGATGATGCCAGTGCTAATGGCAATGATGCTGACTCGCTTCTTCGGTAAGAACAAAAGCTGGACTGAAGGTTTAGACATCCTACCGTTTGCGTTATTCGCAGGTGCTGCTTTCACAATTCCTTACGCACTGACAGGTGTCTTCCTAGGTGCTGAATTCCCATCGTTGATTGGTGGTTTGGTTGGCCTAGCGATTGTGGTTACTGCAGCAAAGCGTGGCTTCCTAGTGCCTAAATCAAAATGGGACTTTGAGAGCGAAGACAAATGGCCTGCAGAGTGGCTAGGTTCTTTGAAAATTGACCTTGATGACAACAATCAGAGCCATAAGAAGATGAGCATGGCGATGGCATGGGCACCTTACGTACTACTTGCTGTGACTCTGGTTGCTAGCCGTGTGAGCCCTGAGTTCAAAGGCCTATTGAAGAGCGTTAGCCTTTCATTCAGCAACATCCTTGGTGAGACAGGCGTAAGCACAGCGATTCAACCTCTGTACCTACCGGGCGGCATCTTAGTCTTCGTCGCGCTGGTTGCAGTTCTCATACAATCTCGCAGCGCAACGCCACTGGCTAAAGCCTTTGGTGAATCAAGTAAAACACTGATTGGTGCAGGCTTTGTGTTGGTGTTCACCATCCCAATGGTTCGTATCTTCATTAACTCTGGTGTGAACGGTGCAGACTTAGCAAGTATGCCCGTAACCACAGCAAACTTCGCGGCTGACCTCGTTGGCAGCGCATTCCCTGCATTGAGTGCAACGGTTGGTGCGTTAGGTGCCTTCATTGCAGGTTCGAACACTGTTTCAAACATGATGTTCAGCCAGTTCCAGTTCGAAGTAGCGCAAACTCTGTCTATCTCTAGTGCAGTGGTTGTTGCTCTGCAAGCGGTTGGTGCAGCAGCAGGTAACATGATTGCGATTCACAACGTGGTAGCCGCATCGGCGACCGTAGGCTTGCTAGGACGCGAAGGCGCAACACTACGTAAGACAATCATCCCAACGTTCTACTACTTGGTGATGACCGGAATCATCGGCCTAGTGGTTATCTACGGCTTCAAAATGACAGACGCACTTATGTAAACCATAAGTCGTTACAAAAGCACTTGGCGTTAATACTCAATTCCCCGACTGCAACACCGTCTAATAAGACAGTTGATGAGTTTCGGAATGGATACTAAAACACATCAACACCCTCGGGTATTAACGCCATTTTATTAAGAATAACAAGCAGCCCAAGCCAAGCTCTCACAGAAGGGCAACATCCCAAGAATTTAGGACTGAAATTATGATCATATCCGCATCGACTGATTACCGCGCCGCAGCAAAAGCAAAATTACCACCGTTTCTTTTTCACTACATTGACGGCGGTTCTTACGGAGAACATACCCTACGCCGCAACACGGCCGATCTTGCAGAGATCGCGCTCAAGCAGCGTGTCCTCAATGACATGTCAGACCTAAATTTGGAAACCGAATTGTTTGGCGAAAAGCTGGCGATGCCGATTGCCTTAGCTCCGGTTGGACTAACAGGCATGTACGCACGACGTGGCGAGGTACAAGCTGCAAAAGCTGCGGACAACAAAGGCATCCCTTTTACCATGTCCACCGTGTCGGTATGCCCGATTGAAGAAGTCGCACCTAAGATTGAACGCCCAATGTGGTTCCAGCTTTACGTGTTAAAAGATCGCGGCTTCATGAAGAACGTATTGGAACGTGCAAAAGCGGCTGGCGTGACAACACTGGTCTTTACGGTAGACATGCCTGTACCCGGCGCTCGCTACCGTGACATGCACTCAGGAATGAGTGGCCCAAATGCAGCAATACGCCGCGTATTTCAATCGATGCGTCATCCTAGCTGGGCCGTTGATGTTGGCCTTTTGGGTAAACCACACGATCTTGGCAATATCTCTACTTACCGAGGTTCTCCAACCAAACTGGAAGACTACATCGGTTGGTTGGGTGACAACTTCGACCCGTCGATTTCATGGAAAGATCTAGAGTGGATCCGTGACTTCTGGGACGGCCCGATGGTCATCAAAGGCATTCTTGATGAAGAAGATGCAAAAGACGCTGTGAGATTTGGCGCAGACGGTATCGTAGTTTCAAACCACGGTGGTCGTCAGCTTGATGGTGTTCTATCAAGTGCCAAAGCACTGCCTGCAATTGCAGACGCAGTAAAAGGCGACACTAAGATTCTGGTCGACTCTGGTATTCGTACTGGCTTAGATGTAGTTCGTATGATGGCGATGGGCGCAGACTGCACCTTGCTTGGCCGCTCTTTCGTCTACGCGTTAGCAGCACAAGGACAAGCAGGCGTTGAAAACCTACTCGACCTGTACGACAAAGAGATGCGCGTTGCCATGACATTAACTGGCGCCAAGACAATCAAAGACTTAACTCGTGACTCTCTGGTGGGGCTAGATTAAACCTCAACGATTTAGGTTCAGATTCGGACTAATGCTTTGGTCTACTTAGACTGAAGTTCAATCGGTGTCACAGCAATTCCACTGCCGTTGTGACACCGTTTAAGCACTGGAAAATAATATAAAAACAAATCAGTGCCAAATAAGAAGCACAAGGAAGCAAAGATGGAGACGACCACATCCCATGAGCGAGTAATAGATGCCAAAGCTTATCAGCAGCTTGAGGCTATACTGGCTCAAAAAATAGAAACGGAGCGCATTGTCACTCAAGAGGCAAAACGATTGGCTTACGGCACCGATGCGAGTTTTTATCGCTTGGTGCCGAAAATGGTTCTAAGGCTTAAAAACTTAGACGAAGTAATATTTACCATTCAAAGCTGTCGTGAACTGGGCATTCATTTTACCTTTCGCGCAGCAGGCACAAGCCTTTCAGGACAAGCGGTTTCAGACTCGGTACTCATCACCCTGACCGACGACTGGCGCGGCCATGAGATTGTCGATAACGGCAATCAAATCATCCTTCAACCCGGTGTGATTGGCGCAGATGCCAATAGATACCTCGCCCCTTTCCAACGTAAAATCGGCCCAGATCCAGCTTCCATCAACACCTGTAAAATCGGTGGTATTGCAGCGAACAACGCCAGTGGCATGTGTTGTGGTACTGCGCAAAACTCCTATCGCACCGTCGAAAGCATGAAAGTCGTACTGAGCGATGGCACCCTGCTCGATACCGCAGACAGTGCTAGCGTGGAGGCATTCAAGCAATCACACAAAACGCTGTTTGAAGGCATTGTTGAGCTGCACCGCCAAACCAGCTCGAATCAAGAACTCGCTGACAGAATCCGTCATAAATACCGCCTTAAAAACACCACGGGCTACGCGCTCAATGCATTGGTCGATTACCACGACCCAATTGAAATCATTAAACACCTGATGATTGGCTCCGAAGGCACGCTAGGCTTCATCGCTGAGATCACCTACAACACAGTGATTGAACACCCGAACAAAGCATCAGCTCTGTTGGTGTTTGCCGACATCGAGCAGGCAAGTAAAGCCGTGACTACTCTATCCAAAACCCCGGTTGCCGCCGTTGAGTTAATGGACGGTAGAGCGCTGCGTTCTGTCGCGGATAAACCGGGCATGCCTGCGTTTATGCCAAACTTGGATTTAGAAGCGGCGGCTATTCTGGTTGAATCACACGCCAGCTCCCAGCAGGACTTAGATTTACAATGTAAATCAATTTTGGATGCATTAGCTGATTACACGATTGTTGAATCTGTCCCTTTCACGTCCGATCCAAAAACTGTCGCAACGCTTTGGGGTATTCGTAAAGGCATGTTTCCGGCCGTTGGCGCAGTGCGTGAAGTCGGCACGACGGTCATCATTGAAGATGTTGCTTTCCCAGTCGAGAACCTTGCGAACGGCATTCGAGAGCTGCAAGAGCTGTTTGATAAATACGACTACAACGAAGCGATCATTTTCGGCCACGCCCTAGAAGGCAACCTGCACTTTGTGTTTACCCAAGGCTTCGATAGCCAAGAAGAGATCGACCGTTACGGTGGTTTCATGGATGACGTAGCCGAGCTCGTCGCCGTTAAATATCAAGGTTCTCTGAAAGCGGAACACGGCACGGGCCGTAACATGGCACCTTACGTGGAATTGGAATGGGGCAAAGACGGTTACACCTTGATGCAACAGATCAAAGCACTGTTCGACCCAGAAAGGCTGCTCAACCCTGGTGTTATCATCAACGACAATCCAAATTCCCACATCACCGACTTAAAACCAATGCCTGCTGCCGACGACCTTGTTGACCGCTGTATTGAGTGCGGATTCTGTGAGCCTGTTTGTCCGTCTCGTACACTGACCTTATCACCGCGACAGCGCATTGTGTTGTATCGAGAACTGCAACGCCGCCGAGAAGCAGGGGAAGAGATAGAAGCTAGTGAACTAGAGAAGACCTTCGAATACCAAGGCATTGATACCTGCGCCGCAACAGGCCTGTGTGCCGAGCATTGCCCAGTGGGCATCAACACTGGCGATTTAGTGAAGAAGCTTCGTATCGCCAAATATGAGAAGTTCACGCCAATCGCTAAGTGGACGGCGGATCATTTCTCGACCACCACAAAGCTCACCAAGGCTGGCCTCAAAACCAACCAAGTGGCGAGTAAAGTATTAGGCGCAAACACAGTCGGTAAGCTAACCAATGGCTTGCGCTCGATGACTAAAGGCGCGACACCAGTTTGGATGCCTGAGATGCCGCAATCCAATAGCCACTCACTGACAGCTTCGCCGATGACAGCCGAAACGTCTAATAACGCGAAGAAAGTGGTTTACCTCCCTTCGTGTGCCAGTCGAACCATGGGGCAACAGAGCGATGCGGAAGATCAACGCCCTTTGACTGAAGTGACCATGTCTCTGCTCAACAAAGCGGGATTCGAGGTGATTCTGCCCAAGAAATTAGATGACCAATGTTGCGGTATGCCTTACGACAGCAAAGGCATGACCGACCTAGCCCAATCTAAAGCGCAACAGCTCGAAGAAGTATTGTGGCAAGCGAGTCGTCAGGGTGAATACCCAATCTTGATGGACACCAGTCCATGTGCCAAACGCAGTATTGAGCAATTCACCAAACCATTAGAGGTGCTAGAGCCGACAGGTTTTGTGAATCAATATTTGCTAGAACACCTGACGCTTGCACCACTTAAAGAGACCGTAATGCTACATGTCACTTGTAGCTCTCGCCGAATGGGTTTAGAAGGTGCAATGTTAAACCTTGCCAAAGCGTGTACCGAAGAGGTCATTGTTCCTGAACATATTCAGTGTTGTGGTTGGGCGGGTGATAAAGGTTTTACTACGCCAGAGCTGAATGAGGCGGCAGTGCATCCACTCAAGGAACAAGTACCGAGCAACTGTACTCGTGGTTTCAGTAACAGCAGAACCTGTGAGATCGGTTTATCCCATCACAGTGGCATTCCGTATCAATCAATCTTGTACTTGGTGGACGAAGTGGCGCAATAGCTCCACTCATACTGCGAGCAATGTGCTCTAGCTTAAAACGAAAAATGGCAGCCCAATCAGGCTGCCATTTGTTTATTCGATTTTAAACGTGCTACTGAACTAACAGTTAGAGAGCTAACGGTTAGAGAGCTAGGCGCATCAACTCTTCTGGAGAGTAGTGTTCTGCTTCTGCACCTTTGGCGATTAGGTCAATCACTTGGAACTCGCTCATGTCACCAAACTCTTTGGTTAAGTAATCACGAAAGGCTTTCTCATTCGGCCATTTACCGCGCACGATATAGCCATCTTCTTTGTCGAAATCTTCCGTCTCAAAGAAAGAAAAGTCGGTCATACCGATATTGTGGCAATACAAAACGAGATACATGTTGAATCCTTAACGCTGAACACTTAACTAGGCTAAAAACCGATCGACAACCGATCCGAAAGCCAATTCTAAAAAACAGGCCTAAGGTTACAACATAAAAAGCAAATCGAACACTCAATCGAATAGTACGTCGAAAACTTAAGCCCTCTCCTTCTTCGTTAATCATCAAACATCATGTTGATGGCTGCGCCCAACAAAATCAGTCCAATAATTGGTCCCATTACCGTCAATGGCGCGCGCTCAATGTATGGCAAGTTCTCTGCAATCATCAAACCCCACTCCGGTGCTGGTGGTTTTGCCCCTAACCCGATGAAGCTCAACGAAGTCAGGCTTAGAGTGATTACTGGCAACCTCAACAACGCGTGTCTTAGCAACGGTGGCAGCACATAAGGAAGCAAGTAGAAGCGGAAGATTCTCAGCTTACTAGTGCCCCACAGTGGCGCGAGGTGTGTATAAGGTTGAGCCTTAGCTTCCACAATCAAACTTGAACAGTGCGCCGCCAATGGCGCCCAAGATACCAATACAATCGCAATTAATGCGCTGTTCGGATTCATTCCTGTTAAGCCCGTAACCAACAGGCCAGCAATGATGTAAGGGATACCCTTAGTAATCTCGATAAGGCCTTGGCTAAAACGCGTGTTGAAGCCCATGATGATGCCCGTCACCAAGCTCAAGAACGTTGCCAGAATACCCGCTTGGAAGGTCGCGACCATACCAGAGCCGATTCTCGCTAACAGGTCTCGCCCAATGCCGTCTGCCCCCAAAGGCGCTTGCCAGCTCGGTGATGCCAAGCGTGCGAATTGGCTGGTGTATGGGTCTCGGAATGCAGCCCATACCACGATAGCAATTAGGAATGAGAAGATCGCAAAAGCAGTGACACGCTTGGCGCGGCTCTGGGTAAAACGAAACGAAGAGTGGCTACTGATGAGCTTGCCGCTTTTCAGGCTGTGACCCAGAATCAACTGCTGAACAAACAGGCTGATGCTGCTTACTGCAATCGAAAACAGCAGCAATACTAATAAGCCGCCTTGCAGCATCGGCAGATCTTGCGCCTTAGCAGCACCAAGAATCATGCGTCCGATACCCGGGATCGAAAAGATAAGCTCAACCGCGACTGCGCCACCAGTTAAACCAATCACGATCATCGCGATTTGTGGGATCAGGCTGCTCAGCGCTCTTTTCAGCGCAAAGCGAATAATTTGGTTGGAGTGAACGTTGGCACTGAGCCAAGTAATCACCCAAGGTTCATTTAGAACGCGTTGTAAACTGTCTCTGAGCAGGCGACTAAACAGGCCGCTAGCAGGCAGTGCGAGCGCTAAACTCGGTAGCCAAATGTCTTGCCAGCCTTGCCAACCATACGGTGGTAGCCAACCTAACCAGATAGAGAACACCAGTATTAATACCGAGGCCACCACGTACTCTGGCAACGATATTAATACGGTGCTTAAACTGCTGTAACTCTGCCCTAATTTACCCTTCTTCCAACTGCGTAAGGTAGCCAGTAAGCCTGCACCGCACAGTACGAAAGTCATCACCAATGCGCTCGACATCAAAAACAGGGATGTAGACGCTGTTTTTTGAATGCCTAATGCAACCGAAGAACCGTCAATCCAAGATTTACCTAGGTCACCAGAAAAGGCACTCCCTACCCAGTCAATCAAGCGCTCACTTGCCGAACGGTCAAGCTGAAGATCAGCACGTACTGCCGCTAAAGCTTCAGGCGTAAGCAGGTGTTGTTGCCCCGCTCTTGCACGCAGGATGGATTGGCTTGGGTCGATGCCTGCAATGTCAGGCATCAAGCCAACAAGAATCACCACCACAATCAGTGAAGCGATTCTTGATAGCCAAGGCGTCAAGATAAATAAGGTTCGACGCAGAGTCTCAGCAGATAGCATTTATTTAGTTAACCTGTGTTGCCGAGTTAACTTGAGTCGTTTGATCAACCAAGCGACGTTCACTTGGGTCACGAACCACATTGCTTACGCGCTCGCTTTCACCTTGAATCACACGTTCGTGAAGCAATGGAATCGCAGCGAATTCGTTAAGGATTTTTTGTTCCGCTTCGATGATCGCTTGCTGACGCTGTGCACCTAGCGGTTGTAGGTCAGCGTGAGCCAGTGCTTTATCTACCTCTTGAGAACAAAATTGACCAAGGTTGAATGAACCCTTACAGCCAAAGTCACTCATCATGTAAGCCACTGGGTCCCCCGAATCTAGAACCGTTGCGCGAGAAAGGATGAACGCATCGAACTTTCCTGATAGCGCGTCGTTTTCTATCTGCGCGTATTCACGGATATCCAGCTCAACCTTGAAACCAGCCGCTTCAAGTTGCTGTTTAAGCAGCGCTGCCACTTCTGGAAGCTCAGCACGATCAGTAAAGGTACCGATAACGATACTTTCGCCGTTCGCTTTTAGAGTCTTGTCGATTGCCTGACCTTCAGGTCGAATTGGCTCAGCCCAAGCAAGTGCAGGACCTAACAGACCTTGCGCGATATCTGCGTGGTTTTCGTAAACGGTATTCACGATTTGTTCACGGTCTACCGCAGCAGCCGCGACTTTACGTAGTTCAATATCGCTAAATACGCCTGACTTATTGTTCAGATAAAGCGTGTTAGTACGAGGCATAGCTACTTCGTAAAGCAGGTTCGAATCAATGGTCGCGATTTGTGATACTGGCACAGCTTCAACAATATCAGCCGTACCTGTTCTTAGAGCTGCAGCACGAGCAAAACCGTTAGGAACGTATTCTGCAATTACAGATTCAACTTGTGCTTTTTCACCCCAGTAACCATCGAAACGTTTCAGTTTCGCGCTAGTTGTACCGTTAATTTCAGTCAATTCAAACGGACCAGTACCTGCACCAATAGGGCTAACACGACCATCTTCTTGATACGCGCTTGCTGCTAGAATCGCTAATTGAGGGCTTGATAGACGGCTTGGTAGAAGAGGGTCATCAAAGCTGGTTTTGATCTCTACGCGGTAGTTGTCCATTGCTTTCACTTCTAGCTCAACACCATCTAGGATGCGTGGCTTAGGTGCCGCTTCTAGAGCTTTCTGTAGTGAGTTCACAACGGCTTCTGCTGTTAATGTCGAACCATCATGGAATTTAACACCTTGGCGAACCGTGAATTGCCAAGTCAGTGGATCAACATGTTTCCAATCCGTTGCCAGCATTGGCTCAGCTTCTGAAGTTGGGCTCAGGTTAACTAGCGTTTCAGCTGTGCTCCAACGCGATAGTTTGAACGCGTCATCAGAAAGTGGTGATAGGCCCGTTCTTGGTGGCTGCATCATCGCAACACGAATTTCAGATTTGACCGCAGCTTCGCTCGACTCTGGTTGAGAGTCAAAACAGCCTGTCAAAGGCAGTGCTAACGCAAGTGCGCAAGCCAATTTGATTGAATTAAAACGCATAGTTATTTTTCTCTATAGCTGTATTTTATTAAATTAGTAAGGTTGTGTTTAACAAGTAGATTTCGAAAGAGGCTGAGATTCGATCAGCATCTGAGTCGCTGGATGAGCGGGTTCGCTCATCACTTGAGGTGTCGGTCCATGCTCCACCATCTCGCCATGGTCAAGAACCAGAATTTCTTCGCAAAGCGCTTGTGCTGCGCCTAGGTCGTGTGTCACCAAAATAAGGCGCATATCGCGCTTCTTTTTCAGGGAATTCAATAAATCGAGTAGCCTCTGGCGATTCACAGGATCTAGACTACTGGTTGGCTCATCGGCAACTAATACTGCGGGTCTAACGACAAGTGCCCGAGCAATGGCCACTCGTTGAGCTTGGCCTGTAGAAAGCTGATTAGGCTTCAGTGATAGTAATGTGGCAGGTAAGCCAACGTCCAACAGCGTCTCTTCAATGATGCTTTCATGATTGCCAGAAACATCTAGATTGCTTAGCGGCTCGGCTAGAATCTGTCGAACGGTGTAGTAAGGGTTAAGGCTAGTGTGTGGTTCTTGTGGCACCAATTGGATCAAGCGACACACAGTTGCTTGCGCTTTGCTATTGCGAATAGGCAGTGAATGACCAAACAAGCTGATACTACCGAGAGTCGGCGCTTTCAAACCAAACAGCAGTTCAATCAGCGTAGATTTACCGGCACCAGAACGTCCAACAATAGCCAGGCTTTTGTCTTCAACATTTAGGTCGATATTCTGTAGCGCTTTGAACGCCTTACCACCCAACCAACTCGGCACTGAGTAATAATGAACCCCGACATTCTCGAACTTAATCTCAATCGGTGTTTGTGTTTCTGAATCAATCACAGGCATTGACGGTGAGACTTCTGAATTTAGTGATAAGGTCGAGCTCATTCGATTAGGTCTCTCAATGAACAGCAGAAAGCGTGAGAGCTCGATTCAAGCGCGTGTTTCGGAGCACCATAAGCCACCACACCGCCATCATCGATCACCAATAACTTGTCACAGGCTAAGGCGCTGTGCAGGTCATGCGTGATGAGCAAACCACCAATTTGACGCTGTTTAACATTGTCTCGAATCAGTTTAAGTATCTCTTGCTCTGTAACCGGATCTAACGCGCTGGTTGGTTCATCGGCGATAATGATATCGGCGTTACTCAGCAGGCCAATCGCAATACACACACGTTGACGTTGTCCTCCCGAAATTTGACTCGGGTATAACGGCAAGATGGTTTCTGGATTAGGAAAACCCAGTTGGATCAACAACTCGGTAATTTTAATTCTGTCTTTTGATTTAAGCTTAGTGCGAGTTCCCGTCAAGGCAAGGCAGAGTTGACCTTCTATCGAAACCAGAGGATTTAAAGCTTGAAGTGCATCTTGGAAGATAACTGCTGGTCGTTGTGCTGCAGTTCTTTGCAACATAGACAAACCACACACAGCCTCACCAGTTAGAGAAATATGACCTTCAACTTCGACGGTGTCTGGCAGAAACCCCACAATAGCGCGTGAAAGCATCGACTTACCAATGCCTGATGGGCCCATAATCGCCAACAGCTCACCTCGATAAACGTCGAAGTGGATATCTTGGAAAAGTGTTCTCGAAGAGGTTTTGATCGTTAGGTGGTCAACAGACAAAAGTGGGGCGTTCACGCAGATACTCATAGATAGATGTTATAACATAACAACCTTATCATTTAGCAGAGGTGATGGAAAGTGGGCATTGAACTGTATCGCGTTTTATTTGCCGTTTAATTGACCTTTTTTATTAGATAAAAAGCGCCCTCTAAACTTACTGTGTAAAGATAGACAAGCGCTTTTATAAAGTATTATAGATGCTGGTTAGGTCGCTCAGTTAATAACATTTTCTGCCGGGTAACACTTCTGCTTAACTTGTGCGATGAACGGATACAAAAATGCAATACGCCCAAGATAAAACAGGGTAAATGCCAACCACAGACCATGATTGCCCCAAGCTCCGACAGCAAACGCCTGAACAGCCAAGAACACCAACAAAGTCGCGATACTTGAGTCTCTAACCGGACGCGTGGTACCTGTTCCGGTAAAGATGCCGTAAACCGTTAAGCCAAAGCCTGCCACTAGCGGAAACACGATTAACCATGGTGCCATCTCTTGGTACAAGGCAACCAGCGCTGGAATATCGGTAAACAAGAAAACAATGCTGCCTTTAAATACCAAGGTCAAAAACGTCAGTGCGGCGATAAAACCGGCCGTCCATTGGAAGTTAAGTCTTAATACTCGATCCAACATTGAAGGATTCTTCTGACCTACGGCTTTGCCCGCAAACACACTCGATGCATTGGCAATACCATCAAACATATAACTGACAATGAAGGTCACCTGCATCAAAATTGCGTTGGCGGCCAGAACATCAGTACCCAGTTTAGAACCGGTACGCGCCATCATGTTGAAGAACACCAATATACAAATGGTGCGAAGCAATAGATCGGTATTTGAAGAGATGATGGTCGATAGATCTTTCTTGGTCATCTTCGAGCCTTGTAGGAACTCAGAGGTCGAGATATTGCTGGTCTTCATCACCAAGGTCACGCCAATCGCAAAGGTAGTAACTTGTGCAATCAAACTTGCGTAAGCCACACCCGCGACACCTAAATCGAAATAAAGTACAAATACCGCATCCAAGACAATGTTCAACACGTTGCCAAACACTTGTGTGTAAAGGACTTCTTTGGCTTTCGCCTGCCCCATCAACCAACCGATAATGGTGTAGTTGAGCAACACAAAAGGCGCGCCATAAATCAAAATACTGAAGTAGATATGCGCTTGTTCAGCCACGTTCGCTTCAGGCTCGATCACCCACATTGCACCTTGCCAGATGAGTGGTTGTATCAGAATAAAGATCAAACCCACCAAACCAGACAGCACAAACGGACGCATCAAGCTGCCCGCCAAATCAGAACGGTTTCCCTTACCTAGTGCCATCGCACTTTGCCCCGTGGTACTGACACGGAAAAAGCCAAACAACCAATACATGGTGTTCATAATGATGGTGCCGATAGCCACACCACCAATCAGTTCAGCAATACCAAGTTGGCCGATCACAGCAGTATCGACGGCACCAAGCAGAGGCTGGGTCACCGTTGAGATGATAAAAGGGAAAGCGATTTTTAGATAATCTTTATGGGTAATGGTCATATTCTAGCGAGTGATATTAAGAACTATTTGCAATTAGGGTGGATGCTATCGTTTAATCCGTACGTTGTCATCATTTACTGGAGTAAATTATCAACAAAGTGCCTTTCTCTTTTCAACTCTAAATGGAACAACTTATTGTCATTTGCGAGGCTAATTCGTCTCAACAAATCGACAAAATTCAGATCAATAAAACGCCATATTCGCCAATAACTGGGAGTCCTGTTTCCAAGATCTAATTCTATCTTTATATCGCCTAGTAAAAGCTCACAGGAAGATAAAAATCGAGCTCGAAGACTTCGTCGGTATTCAGGAAATGATTCTGATGATAATGCACATATGCAGGCGTCGAACGCTGCTTGAAGCCTGAAGTGGGTAGCCACTTTTCTAACACCATGCTGATCTGTGGTAGCAGCTCACCATAGCGCCCATTAAGTCGAAATACGGCGTGCAAACCACCGGGAATGACCATCTGATTAACCACGCTACGGTACTTAATCGGTTCGTCAATCGCGATACACGCTACGTAGCGGCACTGATCCATTTCAACCCAAGCCGGGTTTGAGTGGTGTAAACCAAATTGGCTAGAAAAGTCGCGTTGCTCTGAGTTTGCCCATGCTTTCAATATCAACCACGCATTACGAATGGAGCGGTTATAGCCCGTATGTCGAACATAAGCAGCCATACGTTCAGGTACTTCAACGATCTTAGGTTCAGGTAGCACTCGCTGCGCCACGTTTAAATAGCCCGCCGCTACTTCTGGGTCTTTCAAATAAGGCTTCTCTGCTACCTGTAAATCATGTTTACGCCATTCTCCCGGAGACATATTAAAGGTCGCTTTAAACGCGCGGCTAAACGAAGACACCGAACTAAAACCACACTTACTGGCGATTTCCACCACCGAGGATGTGGTATCGAACATCAATTGATTGGCCGCATACTCCATTCGGGTACGTCGAATGTATTGATGTAACGACTCCCCGACCACGCTTTTGAAGGTGCGATGAAAATGCTGCTCGGAATAAGCCGCAATCTCAGAGAGCGCTTTTGCCGACAAAGGCTGGCTAATGTCTTGGTGAATATGGAACAGAACATCATTGATTCGCGATATGTGTTGACGTGACATCGTTTAAATAGCATAAATGGACATGTTTAAGAGCATAAACGGACACGCTTATTTTTACAATTGCCGTGTAATATCAAGCGATAGAATAAAAACGATAAACGACGAGACACAACACATGGAAATCGCACAGTCATTACAACAGATTCAATCTTCATACATTCGAGAGATCCTCGCAGCCGCAAGTGATCCAAATGTCATCTCATTGGCCGGTGGTTTACCGGACGAGAAAACATTTCCGATTGATTTGATGAAACCAACGCTAGAAAACCTAGCGAACATGCCTGAAGTTTTCCAATACGGTTCGACTGCAGGTTACGGCCCGTTACTTGAGCACCTTACGCAAAGCTACCAATTGCCAGAGACTCACACGGCAATGATCTGTACCGGTTCTCAGCAAGGTTTGGATTTAATTGCTCGTGCCTATGTTGATCCAGATGATGTGGTTGTGATGGAGGCGCCAAGCTACCTAGGCGCGATGCAAGTGTTTGGTTTGGTTCAGGCGAATATCGTGACTGTGTCTCAAACAGAGTTTGGCCCGAACTTAGATGAACTAGAAACGTGCTTCGCAGAGCAAACACCAAAGATGTTCTATGCGGTGCCAGATTTCCATAACCCAACGGGCGTATGTTGGACAACAGAAACTCGTCAAAAAGTGGCTGAGCTGTGTATCAAATACAACGTAGCATTCATTGAAGATGCGCCTTACCGTGAGCTACGTTTCACAGGCACAGAGCTGCCGTTGGTATCATCTTTCTGCCCAGACAACTCTATCGTTCTTCGTTCATTCTCTAAGATCGCATCGCCAGGCTTACGCATTGGCGCAGTAACCGGTAAACGCAGCTACCTTGAGCCACTGATTAAAGTGAAGCAAGGCGCGGATTTACACTCAAGCGTTCCTATGCAAGCACTGCTTGTTGGTCTTCTAAAACATGAAGACTTTGGCGTGCATATGGAAAACATTCGCACCCTATACAAATCTCGTTATGAAGTGCTGTTCTCAGAGCTAGAGAAACAACTGCCTGCAGATTGCGTGTTAAAAGCTGTGGATGGCGGAATGTTCATCTGGGTTGAAATCCCAGAGTGCGATACTTTTGAACTGGCTAAGACCCTACTATCGAATGGCGTGGCGGTTGTACCAAGCCCAGTATTCTATCCAAAAGCCGATGAAGCAAAAGCAGCGCTACGCCTAAACTTCACCAATGCTAATCCAGAAGAATTAACCGAAGCGGTAAAACGCTTAGCGGAAGTACTTAACCAAGCGTAATCGCTGCTTAAGTAACACATACTGGATACCAAAGCCCTGCTGTATTTTTACAGCAGGGCTTAATTATATGGTCCGCCTCACTCTCAAGCCCTTAAGCTTAGAGTAGGCTCTCAGAATGAGGTGAACCATATGTCTTCTATTCATATTTTAGGTATCGACCTAGGTAAACACTGCTTCCATGCTATCGCACATAACCGTTGTGGGGTGGAGGTGCTTCGTCGTAAATTTAATCGCAATCAACTCTTAATCTTTCTTAGTAAAATAGAACCAACAACTATTGCTTTCGAAGCTTGTGGCGGTGCTCATTGGCTTGCTCGAAAGTGTGGTGAGCTTGGTCATCAACCCCGACTTATTCCTCCTCAGTATGTAAAGCCTTATGTCAAAGGCAATAAAAACGATTTCATCGATGCTTCAGCGATCGCAGAGGCTGCGAGTCGACCGACCATGAGATTTGTGGCTGTAAAAAGTGAAGAGGCTCAAGTCATCGCAGCGATTCATCGAGTCAGAGATAGTTATATCAAGGAGAGAACCGCCACTATGTCGCGGATCGGCGCGATCTTACTTGAGTTTGGCCTTAGCTTTCCCAAAGGGCATGCAAAGATGAAGTCTCTGTTTCAATGGTTAGCAGAACAAACAGTATCACTACCAAAAAGCTTGCTATGTGAATTGATATCTATCCATGAACACTACAAGTACCTCAATGAACAAATCAAAACCCAAGATATCAAACTTCAAACTATTGTTGATAATAACGAAAGTGCTCAATTATTAAAAACTATCCCTGGAATTGGCGATCTTACCTCCACATTGTGTATTGCTGATGTAAGCTCTCCGAGTAACTTCACCAATGGCCGCGAGATGGCGGCTTGGTTGGGACTTGTACCAAGGCAATTCTCAACGGGAGGAAATACCAAGCTACTTGGTATGAGTAAACGAGGAAATAAGCACCTCAGAACTCTGTTTATCCATGGCGCAAGAGCTGTACTCTCTAGGCTAGAGACGACAGGGAAAGTGTTTGGAGAGTGGCTTGTGAACCTACGAGCCACCAAACCATTTAATGTAGTGGTAGTTGCATTAGCCAACAAGCTAGTGAGGATAGCTTGGGCGGTGTTATACCACCGCCAAGCTTTTAAGGCTGTTTAGCTATAACCAAGTTTGCAACGCCAATGAACGTGATGACAAAAACGGTCAATCGGCCAGATTAAGAACCTGACACAAAAAATAGCAATCAATGCTTTGGGCTTTTTAAGGATAATCTGGCGCGGATATCATCGTGGAGCTGGGAAGCTAGTGCTCCCAACAAGGACTCCGAATACATTAGCGCAAACCAACTCCGTTATTACTTAATTGTAGTTGCAATAACGGGGCGGACCATACATTTTTGTGTAATGTCGCCTCCAAGAAAGATGGTGAAATAACTCGATTTCTTAAATAGTAAATCCACATAACATTTGGTGATAAATAGCCCTACGTTTGGTTGGTTTTTGTCCCGTGCCGCCTTGGTTATACTGCGGCTGATTTTAATAAGCCAACAGACTGAGCTGAGTTGAAATACTCAGTTTCGATCAGAATAGGCAACCGCTCTGGATTTACGTTCCAGCTCGCAGAAAGGAAAAACCATGTCTCAATATGTTGTATGTGCTCTGTATAAATTCGTAGCACTTGATGATTACCAAGAAATTCGCCAGCCACTCACTGACGTGTTAGAAGCCAATCAAATCCGCGGTACTCTGCTACTAGCGGGTGAAGGCATCAACGGCACCGTTGCAGGTAAGCGCGAATCTATCAACGCCCTTCTTCAATGGTTCAAGCAAGACCCTCGCTTAGCTGATGTTGTTTACAAAGAGTCGTTCAACGACGAGCAGCCGTTCAACCGCACCAAGGTTAAGCTTAAGAAAGAGATCGTAACCATGGGCGTTGAGGGTATCGACCCACGCCACGTTGTCGGTACTTACGTAAAACCAAACGAGTGGAACGCATTGATCTCTGATCCTGATGTGATTCTGGTTGATACTCGTAACGACTACGAAGTGGACATCGGCACATTCAAAAATGCCGTAAACCCAAACACAGAAACCTTCCGTGAATTCCCTCAGTACGTTGAAGATAATCTAGACCCGAAGAAGCACAAGAAAGTCGCAATGTTCTGTACAGGTGGTATTCGTTGTGAAAAATCAACGGCATACATGAAAGAGCAAGGCTTTGAAGAGGTTTACCACCTTGAAGGCGGCATTCTAAAGTACCTAGAAGAAGTACCTGAAGAAGAGAGTATGTGGGAAGGTGATTGCTACGTGTTTGATGGCCGTGTTGCCGTTAACCACCAGCTAGAAAAGAGTGGCTACGATGTATGTAACGCGTGTCGTTTACCAATCACTGACGAAGACAAAGCCTCTGAGCACTTCGAGAAAGGCGTAAGCTGCCCTAAGTGTATTGATAAGCACAGCGACGAGCAGAAAGCCCGTTTCCGCGAACGTGAAAAGCAAGTTCAACTATCGAATGCGCGTGGCGAAACCCACGTAGGTGGCGAAGCTGCTCACCTTATCGAGCAACGTAAGAAAGAGAAGCTTGCACACAAAGAGCAACAACGCTCTGGTAAGAAAGCAAAGTAAGCTTCACACATAGACCTAAAGTTATAAACGTATAACGATAGACATTAAAAAGGGCGTAAGTTCGAGGATCATTCCACGAGTTTACGCCCTTTTTTGATCGCTTTACGGCTTTGTGTTTTGAGCCACATTTCTTTCAAAAAATAGCTTCTATACTGTTAGTAATTCGACTAGAGAGGAAGTGCCAATGCTCAATGAAAACCATGCCTTTATCTTAGATTTCCCAGATCTTAAATTAGACATTGTTCAGCTCAACTACGACGACGAAAAATTCAAAGCAGACATGCAAAAATACCACCAACTCGACTACGACATCCGTCAGCTAGAAATCTCTGGCAGCCCTATCGATGACGACAGCATGCACAACCTCAAAGTAGAACGCATGGAGCTAAAAGACTCGCTACACAAACAGCTCACGCGCCATCACGCGCTTAAGATCGTATAACAACTCATTATGCTAGTGTGGCTAACCTGGCCACACTACTCTCCTTCTTAATAAGGCCTTTTTTATAATTAAAACGACCTATTACCCAACCTGATTATTCGCTGAAAAATCTAAATAAGTACTAAACTGAAGCCCATCATCTTGTGTTTCAAAACTCCAACCCATGCGCTCACAAATTCGTTGCACAATCACTAAGCCACAACCATAGCCAGCATTGTAAGTCTCATTGCCATCATGACGATTAGTGATCACCAATTGAGAACCTTTCAGTGCGATTCCAACATCACCAACACTGTAGCTAAACGCATTCTTAATTAAGTTATTCAATACAATAGTAATAAAGCTTTCTGGTGCATACACCGTGACAGTCTCCTTGACGTCCAGATCATAACTAGCATCCTGCTTGGCAAACAAAGGTGCCATTTCAAGTAGCTGATTCTGAACCTCGGCTTCCAAGTCATAGTGACCAAAATAATGCTCATCGATACTCTCTTTGCCAAGCAGCAAAAACATTTCAGTCAGCACTCGCATCTGTTCACTCGCTTCTTGCAGGCGATTAATCGCTTTTAACGCAACAGGAGGTTGATTGGGTACTTTAGTTAGCAGCTCTGCCGACCCTTTTATCACCATTATCGGGGTTCGAAGTTCATGAGAGGCAAATCGATTGAACTCTTCTTCCCGCTGAAAAAAACCTGAAATATGATTCTTCGAATCTAAAAGTGTCTGCTCAATATGTCGTGTTTCAGCGTAGGATGTCTCGACTTTAAAACTTGGCTGCTCAGGGTGCATTTGCCCAATTTTCTTTTCTATCTGGTTAAGTGGCCTCGACAGCGAGCGCACAACATAGATCCCATACAAAACCATAAAAATGGAAGTTAAACCGCCAAGTATGAGGGTGTAGTTGTGGAGGCTCCATTCATACTCGTCGAGGTAGTCGTCTGCGTCATCTTGAAACAAGATATACATCAATCCTTTGCCTGACGGGTGTTCGAATACGTAAAAGTGTTTATCTTCTGTACCTAACAAATGCTCATAAAAACCGGGCTTCTTATATTGAGTTAACCAGTTGGGCAGTTCCGCCTCACTCCAGTAACTCGAAAACTCATTTTGATTCGGCAACAACGCTTCTTCGCCAAGTAACTGATATTCAGACGTATAACGATTAGCTTCAGTATCTAACCAGTGATGGAGGCTGATCACTTCCATCTGGTTTTCAGCGATATAAATCACGGTCCAAAAAAGACCGAACATGACCAAGGTCATCAGGCCAAAGCTGCGGCGGATTTTTCGGTAGATGCTCGGGTAGTCGCCGTAGCTTGAGCCGTTATGCTTTGAGTCGGTAACCTTGTCCATGAATAGTCTCTAATCGTGAATGTTCAAACCCTTTATCGAGCGCATTACGTAGGCCATAGATATGACTTCGAAGCGCATCACTGCTTGGCGATTCATCACCCCAAACGGAATCAATCACTTCAGTTCTTGAAACAATCGCTGGCGCGTGTCGCATAAGGACTTTTAGTATTTTTAACTGAATTCGACTCAACTTAATTAGCCTACCTTCTCGGTATACCTCGTCGGTCTGCGAGTTGAGAGTAATATCGGCAAAACTCTGCTTTCCAATATCTTGACGTGGACCTCGGCTTGCCAATGCATTGATTCTTAAACTGAGCTCTTGCATGGCGAAAGGCTTAACTAAGTAATCATCTCCACCCGCTTGGAAAGCCGCTATCTTGTCATCCAACCTATCTTTAGCGGTTAAAAATAGAATTGGTGTAGGACACTGCACCTCTTCTCTTAACTTTCTAACAGCGGAGATGCCGTCTAATTTAGGCATCATGATGTCCATGATAATCACGTCATAATGATTCTCAGACGCTAACTTCAAGGCCGCTTCACCATGATAAGCACAATCGATCACCATCCCTTCTAACTCTAGGTAATCGGCAATGGTTTCTGCAACATTGTGGCTGTCATCAACGATCAAAATTTTCATCGATTTATTTCACCTTTCTTCACGAGTGCTTCACGTTTGAGTTTATAAGATACACCCTCAATAAACCAAATAAAGAGTATATAGATGAAAAAGTTAGCGCTGATTTCGGTTGTCGGTTTAATTCTAACTGGCTGTGGCGGTAGTGACAGCAATAGCAATGGAAGCAACGATAACAACACGCAAGCTCCGTCAGCAATCCAGGGAACCATTGACTCTGTTTCTGGCAACACCATTGTTGTGAATGGCTATAGCTATCAAGTAGACAGTGCGAACTACGCAGGTGAAGACGTGGCTATTGCAGACCTAGAAAAGAACATGATGGTCTCTATTTCATCTAATGCTCGTAGCGCTTCAGCTCACACTGGCGGGACTCAAGTGGGTCTTGAGCCGACTATCGTTGGCCTTATCTCAGACACCAACCATAATAATGGCACGTTTAAAGTAAACGGCATAGCATTGAGCTTTTCAGCTTTATCACGTGAAATTGAAAATGGCGATTGGGTAATGGTCTCTTCTTTACCAACAGCCAATGCTGGTTACAAAGTTCTTTCTGTTGTTAAGTTTGAGCACTCTAACTTAACTGAATCCGTTGAAGTTGAAGGGCTGATCAGCGAGCTAAATGAATCGACTTTCAAACTTGGCGCAAACCTAAGCGTTGATTATTCAAATGCCCACATCGATAACGACGATACCAACTCTGGTTTATCTAATGGCCTTTGGGTTGAAGTAACCGGTGCAATGACAGGCTCTGTATTGCATGCAAAAGAAGTGGAAATCGAAGATTTTGATGATGTCGACAATGATACGGAAATCGAAGGCATTATTACTTGGGTAGCTAACGACAAATCATCATTTAATTTAAGCTACAAAGGTCGCTTTTTTATCAATGATAATACTCGTTACGAAGATGGTAACCAATCAAACTTAACCGTAGGTACAGAAGTCGAAGTAACAACAGAACAAGCTAACGGCGAAAATGTTGCTACCGAAATCGAATTTGAACACGACGATGATTCACAAGATTGGAATGATAATGACGTTGATTTTGAGGGTGAAGTTCAGAGCACCGATGACGAGGCATTGAGCTTTATCATTCAGACGCCATTTGGCAATCAAACTGTCTACGTTAACCAAAATACTCGCTATGAAGACGGCCTAACTTTCAACACATTACAAAATCAACGTGTTGAAGCTGAAGCGTACAAAGTTAATAACCAATACATCGCAAGTGAAGTCGAAGTAGAAGATAACGACTAAGATATAATGTCGTTACTGTTATCTTAAAAAGCCATGCACTACGCGTGGCTTTTTCGTTTAAATACAAGTAAATAGACACATTAAGAATACCCCATCAATTATAATCGATTTACGTTCCAGAGTGATCTTTAGTTCAGAAGTTAAGTAATTGATAAATACAAAAGTTACAACAAACAAACATTCACCATAGATATCACTCGCATATATCATCCAGCCAATTAGATATGTCTCTAGAATAAATACTCCTGCTATTTCCACTACACGCCGTTTTGATACATTCCTCATCAATGGCATTCAATTTATAAATAGTCATATTTATCAATGACATTCTCCCAATTGATTCCAGAGTAGTAAATTTTTATCAATAACTTAATAGGAGAACTAACATGAATGGTCAACGTTCACTGTTAGCAGTGGCAATAGCCCTAGGGATAGCAGGATGTGGTAGCGACAGTTCGGGTAGCTCCACAACTGATACTGGCGGTTCAACAGCAACTTCAGTGTCTTTAACAGCAAAGGCCGCTGATGGCTATTTGGTAGGAGCCAATGCGTGTTTGGATCTAAACAGCAATAAAGTTTGTGATAAGGATGAGCCAAGTGCCGTAACGGGTGACGATGGTTCGTTTACGATTGATAATCTAACTCAAGAACAACTTGAACAAGGTACTTTGTTGATCGAAGTGGTTGCCGGACAAACCATCGATACCGATAACCCAGGTGTCGTTCTGAGCAAGAGCTATCGCCTAACTGCGCCACCAAAATCCGTATTTATTAGCCCATTAACGACTCTGATTCAAAATGAAATAGAGAGTGGTTCTTCGTTAGAAGAAGCTAAAACAGCTATTCAAGAGAAGTTAGGGACAACTCTCGATTTAACGCAAGATTATATCGAAGCCAAAAACAATAACGACTTAGCCGATGCACAAAAAGCGGCTTTTGAAAACCTACACCGCGTTGCTCAAGTTACCGCTTCAGTCATGGCAGAGAACACGGATGCGTTATCAGAAACAGCAGCGGGCGCCGGTATTTCTGTCGAAGCACTCACCGTATTGATTAATGAAGAAGTCACTCGAGTCCTCGAGGAAGTCGTAAAAAATATTAAAGCAGCTGGAGATAACTTCAACCCAAGCGATATTGCTGGCAGTATTAATCGCGATCACATCGCCATTGATGACTCTAATCTCGAAGATAAAATTAAAGAAAATGAGGCAAATAAAGGCTCTAAGCAAGCCGACCTCGCGAAGCTTATCAAAACAGACGGTATCAATTGGTTTGGCGGCGATAATGACACTGGCAAAGATTTAGTAGTTGCCTATGGAACATTGAAGTCTGATGCAGATAACTCAGTTACCGATACCAGTTATATTTATGATTACTTTGCTGAGCAATTTGTTGAGTTAGAATATACCCCTGACACAAATAGCATGGTGTTAGGACAAAACGGTTAGGAAGCGAGCGATGATACCTTAACCAGCATTAAGCCGAACGAAGACGGCAGCTTAACTCTAGAATCTAGAAGCTCGATTTTTAGTGAAGTTGCTAGCGCCAAGCAATTAGATATCAGTGGGCTCAATGTTCGTTCCATCATGGATCAAACGGATGATGAGAACGTTTGGTCTAACATTATGCCAGTAGGTTTAAAATTCCCTGACAACACAACCGCATATAAATTGTCTGTAGAAGACATCAACGACAACATTTATACCTTTTACAAAGGTGATTGGTGTGCCGAGCACGCTATGAAGCGCTCAATAACATGTGTAACGGTATTAGCGCCTTTAAGAATGGCAGCGATACATGGCTTGCCACTTTAGCATCGACCATTGCTGAAGATGAATCAGACCGTCATGACACAGCGTCTAACAATCATGCAGATTTAATTCCAATGGCAGGCATGGAAAATGCTGAAATATTTGCACAGCTGCTCTCTAACGGCACCGTAGTTTATTATACAAGAGCATGGAATTTAGATTCTACATTCACCAAATTGTCAGAACTCGGTTCGTGGAAAGATGAATCCGTAAATGGCGAGGTATTACGTCAAGTTACGATTCCTGAATCTATCCACTCGCAAGCTACATGGTCTAACTACCAAAAAGAAGATAATTCCGCTTACTTGTCTGTAGTCGAAGGCTTTGTACGTATTACCTACAAGGAAGTTGAAGATGTGGGCAGTGAAGCTTATGTTTTTGATGAAGCGACTAAGCAGTTCATTTTGGATAACGCATTAACACCACAACCTTTACATCCTCTCAACCTACAGGCTTGTCTTGACTCTCTGCCGGATGCTGAGTTCATTGCGACAGCTAATGACGTCACGGTTTACGATGTACAACGCACACCTATGTGGGATCCGGAGGCAATAACACAGAACCTAACTTATGAGTTTACCTACTTGGGTGACACTTTCTCTTGGCTGAATGATGTTACGTTAGTCACCGGACTTCCAAGCTGGATTACTGACTTAGAAGATAGCCTAGAAAAAACGCGTATCGATATCAAAGATTCGGAAGGTGCTTTAATGGGGTATGAGTATTCATATAGCTCTGAAGATTACTATCTAGGTCAAGAGGGCTTTAACTCTGATGACTCACTAGGCTGGGGTTCGGCTAAGGCTGTGTTGCCACTGGCAATTGCTGATAATCAAAAGATTATCAATCAAGTGGTAGATTTCGGTACCTCAACCAATGCACCGCTAACATCACAATATGACTATGAGTATGACGAAGTCAGTGGTGAATTCATTGGGATTGAGTCTCCTGGATTAAGGACTGTATCTGTAGAAACGTCATTAGATGAAATTATCAACGGACGACCTTACTTTCTACCCACCTTCAACTACCAAGAAACATACTTAGGTAAAGAAGAAGTCACTGTACCTGCGGGTACCTTTGCTGCATGTAAAGTAACAAGTGAGACACAATTCGAAAATGACGGACCTCGTGACACTCAAACAACCTGGCTCACTAACCGAGGATCTATAAAGTCCATTCGAGAGGAGCAATCTTGGAGCATGTCGATTAATATGGAAGCAGCTAACTTACCTTCTATTAAATAATTGATAGGTAATATGAACAAGCCAATATCTTATTGGCTTGTTTTTTTCGTATTAGTTCTTAAGCCAACATCTCCATTCCCAAAAATTGATAGCATTTCAAGCTCATCGCTTCCCCTAATTAAACGCTCTGGCCACTCGTCCTTTACTGCTCAATTCATAATGACCAATATAGGCTGGGATAAATACAGATTGCCCTTTAGTGAGCGTTAAGTGCTCGCCTTTCTGACTCACTAGCGTTAGTTCAGCGTCTATTGCCATTAATATTTCAGCACCGCTTGTGATGACTTCTTCTTGCTGAGGGCGATGAAAGATATTGAAATTAAAATCACTGACCGGGATATCATAGCTATCACATTGACCCAGTTTTGAGGGGGCTAATAATAAGCGTTCGAACGGGATTGGCGTAAACTCTGTACACGCAACTAACTCAGCCACATCAATGTGTTTTGGCGTTAAACCTGCTCGTAGCACGTTGTCTGAATTTGCCATGATCTCGAGCCCAGTTCCCTTAATGTAAGCATGCGGAGTGTTCGCATTCAAATACATCGCTTCACCCGGCTTTAGTGTGATCAAGTTAAGAAGCAGAACACAAAACAAACCGATATCGTTCGGGTACTGGTGGCTAAGCTCAGTAACCAAAGCAAACTCAGCGTGGTCTTGATGAGACTCTGCGTAAGTCAGAAGTTGCTCTAATGCTTGATTTTTACGCTGGTCATTTAGCGTTAGCAGATCACGGAAGAACGCTTCTAAACCTAGAGAATCAAGGTTGTTACCAAACTCTTCAACCAAACCAGCCAGCTCGTTCGAATCCAATTGTCTGAACAAACCCAACATCTCATCGAATTCTCGAAAGCCATTCATCGCTTGATATTCAGTGATCGCGTAAACCAATTCAGGTTTGTGGTTAGAGTCTTTGTAATTGCGGTGCCCTGCAGTTAGAGGGATTCTTGCTTGTTCTTCTCTTGCAAAGCCAACCTCTGCTTGTTGCTTGTTGCTTGTTTGGGTGAACCTGAACAGACAGCGCCTTTTCTGCAGCTAAAATCTTAAACAAGAACGGCAGTTCACCAAACTCCTGCGCAATATCAGTAGATAAATAAGCCGGTTTATTTTTGTTAATCAGCTCAGAGAGAGGCACCAAATGTTGGTCCAACTTGACCATTGAACAACCTTTCGGATGCGCTCCCATCCAAACTTCCGCTTGCGGTTCTTGTGACTCATTCTCAAAGCCAAACAGTTCACGTATCGAAGAAATACTCCCCCATGCATAATTTTGGATGGTGTTTTCCATTGGGAAGAATGAGTGTTCTGAGAAGTGGCTGAGTGACATGGCGTTTTCCGTAGTGAGCCCTTTGAACACAATTCAGAGAGCTGATTTCTAATAACGTAAATAATTAGAAAGACTACAGAGCACAGCTAAAACCCACATGAGATGAGGTCTTAGACGCAATAGGAAAAATTCTTAGAAACGAGTGAGAACGATGAAAAGCGTGAAAAGAGTCACATTTGAATGCTACGTATAAAAAACGCTGAAGATAAGATAGCTGCACAATAATCAGAGGACTATTAGCAGCTATCTTATTGACGAAGAAACCCCTTAAAAACCAGAGCGAGCCTCTGCATTTTTCTGAGGTGATTGAGCTTGTAGGAAAGGCAGTAGCAGCAACCCGATGACCGCTGCACAAGTAGAGATGGTAATGAAGAACCCACTCCAACCGTAGGTTTCTAGAACAAGCGCTAATGGGTAACCAGAAAGTGCTGCACCCATGTAAGCAAACAAGCCAACAAAGCCTGTCGCTGCACCGGCAGAATCTTTGTGCGAGCATTCGGCCGCTGCTATGCCAATAAGCATTTGAGGGCCAAAAACAAAGAAGCCAACACAAAACAGCCCAGCCGCTTGAAACACAAAGTTGGTTAAAGGCATAAGCCATAAAGCCGATACCGAGAGGAAGATACCAATCGCAAACAGGATGTTCATCGGGCCACGGTTGCCACCAAACAATCTATCCGATCCCCACCCGGCAACAAGTGAACCAACAAAGCCCCCAATCTCAAATAGAGATAACGCAGCGTTGGCATTGATCAAGCTATAGTTGTGTTCTTCGGTAAGATATAAGTTACCCCAATCGTTGACTGCCGTTCTGACGATGTAAACCAACACATAGCTAAAGGCGAGCAACCAAATATACTTGTTGCTGAACACGTAAGTTTTCAAGATCTCTCGATAACTTAACCCTTGCCCATGGCTCTCTTGCGCCAATTCAAGATGGTCATTGCGCCACTTCCCGACGGTCGGAAGCCCCATCGTGGTGGGTTTATCACGCAAACGCCAACAAACGATAAGACCAATAAAAACACCAATCACACCCGGCCATATAAACCCTGCTCGCCAACTGAATTGAATAGTTAGGTAGCCTACAAGAATAGGAATTAGTGCCCCACCAACGTTGTGTGCTGTATTCCATATGGCCCAGCGAAAGCCTCTTTCGGAGCGAGAATACCAAGTCGTCAATAGCTTAGAGCACGATGGCCAACCCCAACCTTGGAACCATGCATTCAGTACCCAAAGCGAGATAAACGCAACTAGAGAACTCGAAAAGCCAAACGCGATATTGATCAAACCTGTCGCAATTAGGCCAAGCCCCATAAAATAACGCGGGTTTGAGCGATCCGATATCGTGCCTGAGATAAATTTCGATAAGCCATAAGAAAGATAAAAGAGCGTGCCAATTAAGCCAATATCGCCTTTGTCCAAACCAAGATCGGTAATCATTGCAGGCGCGGCATAATTAAAGGTTTTACGAGTGAAATAAAAACCCGCATAGCCGACATACATTCCTATCATGATGTGGAGACGCCAGTAGCGATAACTCTGATTGACCTCATCATCAGTAAGAGCATAACTCTTGGACGTTGTTGAACGCAGAAATCCAAACATATTCGTTCTCACACTTTAGGTAATGTAACGCTGATATTGGTACCCGAAGATGAGCCATTAGCGTTGATTGTCATCTTGCCGCCGAGCGCCTGAACACGCTCCTGCATACCACGAACCCCCATTCCTTTGAGAAGGTCTTGCGCTGTAAAGCCAACGCCATTGTCTGTGATCTGAAGATAAGCCTGATCATCTAGAATCAGTTCAATTCTAATTTCGCTCGCTTGAGCATATTTATGAGCATTGTTTAAAGATTCTTGACACAGACGGAAGAGAGTGACCTTAAGCGTGTCACTCAAGCATGAATAATCACCTTGCCAATTTAACTGGATATCAACACCATGATCCGAAAACTCCATCTCTCGAATAAGCTGTTCAACGGAGTCTTTAAGATCAAGGTCGTCCAACATTTTAGGTCTTAGTTTTGTTAGCAAGCGTTTAGTGGTGTCATAAACATTCAAAGACAATGACTCAATCGTACCCGCACAGCGAACGCTCATTTCAGCGGCATCAACGCGCTTAATAATGCTTGCTTGCGTACGAATTGCCGTGATGTTTTGGCCAATTTCATCATGCAGTTCACGCGCAATATCACGACGAACCGACTCTTCCGCTGTTACTAGCTGGCGTGACAAGTTTTGATTTCTAGAGAGCTCATTACGCAATTTCGAGTTGAGATCTTTCTGCTTTTGAACCGCAAGGCCAAGCAATATACCCGTAATAGTTTGAGCAGATAGAGACAAGAGTAAGTCGGTAATTTCGAGTTTGGATGTTCCGCTGTGAGCTGCAATCAGCGCAACACTATTTAGCATTGTTGCAAGCAGAGCACCTTGCCATCCGTAACGAACGGCGAGCAAGATAATAGGGATGGCCATACAGAATGGGGCGAAGCGTCTTAGCTCATCAGGTAAACTGGTTTGTATCAAAATACTGGCCACCAGCAACACACTGTATAAAGCAATGTGACGGATTTTGAACTCAACGACATTGTTGATTAGGTAAGAGCTCAGTGGCGCCCACTTGTTTTGGAATAGGTAGTTCCAGACCAGATAACACATCGGCACTAACATCAATCCGCCAGTGATACTCACCAACCACACCATATAAACAGCCGGAACATGAGAACCCACCACGGCAACATTAATGAATGCTGTGACCATGATTAAGCTCGCCATCACTAACAAGTGACGATTCTGGTCACCATAGTAATAACGTTTGGCAATTAACGTGGCAGGGATGCTCAATCCACTGGCGATGAGTATCGTCAGCCATTGAGGCTCATCAAGTAGAAGAGCTAAAGCGATCGCAAGCCCCCACTCTGCAATATAGATCGCAGGCCAGTAGTGAGTGCGAGTATGCAGCGTCATTCCCAACCTGAGTGAGAATGGGAAAAGCAGTATGGCTAACTCGGGGTCATTAATGAAATAGAAGGCAATAACCCACAAACAGAACCATGCACAGCCAGCCATAAAAACCCCGCACAAAGAGGTGGCTAGATAAGAGCGCATTAGTACTGATCTTGAGTGAACAATTTAGCTAACTCAACGTTGTTCTTAACATTGAGTTTGTCCATCGCATTGGCACGATGTACATGCACCGTTTTATGGCTAACCCCTAGCTCTACGGCGATAGATTTCACGTCGAGCCCTGTTGCCAATAGCTGACACACTTCGCTTTCTCTGCGGGTGAGTTGATTTAAAGAGGCTTTATTCTTCATGGGTGTCGCAAGTTTGATAGCAATATCTGGCGTGAGATAACAGCCACCATTCGCACTCGTGTGTACGGCTTGGATTAACTCATCAGGGCTACAGCGCTTGCTGAGATAACCTTTGGCTCCTAATTCTAATGACTTTTCAACCATCGCGGGAGAGTCATGAACGCTTAACATGATACTGGCAATGCCTGATGGGATCTCTTCCAATAAGCTCAGGCCACTTTCATCTTGCATTGAAATATCTAAGATCACGACATCAGGGTGACAACTTGGCAGTCCAAGGCGCGCTTCTGCCGCAGAGTTAAATTCACCCACGACCGTAATATCAGCCTCAAGACTGAGTAATTGAGCAAAGCCAGATCGAACAATGACGTGGTCATCAACTAACGCAACATTAATCATGATATTAACCAAAATTAAGAGTAAGAAAGAAAAATAGCCCCGACAGGAGCTATATAAAATTTAGTTTATTGGTAAAGATGATACTGAATCGAACTCACGATTGGTATGATCTCACGTGCTTTAAACCAATAAAGCACGTGAGACTCGCTACGCGTTTTGAGCCGCTAAGTGCATTTTCTTAGCGTGGCGAATCTTCTTCTCTTCCGCTACCGCTACAAATAGCAGTAACACGATACAAATCGCAGCTGAGGTATCGAGTGCAGCGAACGTTCCTTTCCAACCCGTTAAGCCGAAAATAGGCGTTCCGTCTGCAATCATACCTAGGCCTAGTTTGGCAAAGCTGTCACCAATTAAGTAAGCAAATGTGCCTTTCACACCATCCGCAACGCTGATTGCTTTCTTAGGCACGAAACCTACCGCAGCAACACCAATCAGCAGCTGAGGACCAAACACTAGGAAGCCAAGCACGAATAGTGATGCGAGGTACATAAATTCACTCGTTGCATGCTGGTAAAACTCTAGAGAAACAATGATCAGAGCTAGCGATACACAAGCAACCAAAGCACGGCGTCCGTTAGCAAGGTCTGACAGATAACCTCACATTAGCGTGCCGACTAGTGCGCCAACTTCAAACAGCGTGAAGCCTGAAATAGCCGTTTCTTTTGATAGACCTAGCTCTTGATACGCATAAACGGTAGACCATTGATCGATACCGATACGAACAATGTATAAGAAGATATTCGCGAAGCAGAGCAACCAGATAACTTTGTTTTTCAGAATGTATTCAACAAAGATCTCTTTCTTGGTCATTTGGTTCTCTTCAGCGGCTGTATCTTCTTCGCTGACTTCTTCACCAAACAATTCTTCAACCGTACCCAAGCCGTAGGCTTCTGGAGAGTCATTACCAAAGCGCATACCAATAAAGCCAACCACAATCGCGATGATCGATGGGAACACGAACATACCGATCACGTTACCGTCAAATAGGTAGTTTGCACCGAACAGCGCAACGCCAGCAGCACCTGCACCACCTACATTATGCGACATATTCCAAAGGCCTAAATATGAGCCACGCTTGTTACGAGGTGTCCATTTGGTGATGGTCGAGTAACTTGATGGCCCACCGGTACTTTGGAAGAAACCACTTAACGCATAGAAGGCAACCATCATGAATAAGCTAGCGCTACCGCCGCCCATACTGAAGCTGAAGCCCAACATGGCAATACCAGAAAGAACAAGCATGAATGGCAGGAACTGCTTAGTGTTTTTACCATCGGCATAATAGGAAACGACGGTTTTACCTATACCGTAAGTGATAGAGAAACCCAGACCAATAAGACCTAGATCCGTCATCGATAACCCATAAGTAGAAATCATGTCGTTTTGCGCGACATTGAAGTTCTTACGAATCAGATACATGGTTAGATAACCAATGAACACGACTAGGTAAGATTGTAGGAATGGTTTAAACCACATTTTTCTTCTAGTTTCGACCGGAAGATCCAGCGTCGGTTTTCGAACCTGGTCTAGGAACTTTAACATTGTGAACTCTCTTATTATTTATGAGGTCTGCACGGCATAATTGCGGCCATGCATTGTTTGTTATTTGACAGGAAAATAATAAGGAGTCTAAAAATCGACCGCATGAGAGAGGGTCTTAGAATAACTAGGAAAAATTCTTAGTTCAGAATTGGGAGTCAAGAAAGCGTGAACAGCATCACTTTGTTTACGGTGTGTTATGGATTGATATTACGATAACAAAATTATCGACTGTCAACGCTAACGGACCAATTTAAACACTCTCGCTGAAACACTTCGCAACAAATAAAACACTGTTCATAATTTTCTTCTGACAATGCCTTGATAAAATTTTTGCTCTTTATTTATACATCTTTTAGGGCCGAACTTATGAACTCGTTGACTAAAGCATCACTGACTGCTGCTATTTCTCTTCCTCTACTTGCAGGGTGTGTAACGCCTGGTGAAGATGATCCAAACGCAAGCACTAAACAAGGTGCAGTGGGTGGTGCTCTGTTGGGTTTAACATTGGGCGCGCTAACAGGTGAGGCGGATTTAGCTGTCCAAGGGGCAGTCGTTGGTGGTTTGGCTGGAGGTGTTGCAGGGGCAAGTAACGACATTCAGAACAACCGTGAAAACATCCGTCATGACAGCCGTAACGAAGCCATTGCACAAACTGGTGGCACACAAGCAGTAAGCCCAGCGAGCACTGAAACAACTCAGCAGAACTGGCAAGAGCTTAATAACTTCATTGGCGAGTGGAACGTTACTATTCGTAATCATGTTGATACCAACAGCAATATCGGCAGCCTTCAAGCAACGGGCAATCTAGCGAGTATCAGCCAAGCCAACATAAATATTGGAAACCAACAGGGCGTTGAACTCTCTGCACAGTTTTCTTATACGGCAGAGCAAGGTTACCAACTGGATGTCATGAATGACGCGACTGATGTGACGGTTAACTTCGCAGGTGAACATCAACCACAAGCGAATCGTTACAACTTCTACCCAACCAACATTCAAGACATCATTTACCAAGACGTGAACAGTGCTGATGTTCGCCTAGAACTGGCGATGGTGAGTGAGAAGCTATGGATTATCGACAGCTACGCATACATCGATGGTTCTGAGAAGAAGCTACAATCTATCCGCTTCAATAAAGCGAGCTAATAGAGTGATATAACAAAGCTAGCACAACCACAGTGCCAACATTACTATCAATGTTGAGCAATGGTTTAGCGCTGGCTTTGAACATGGTGCCCTATTCTTGGCAACAAAGGCTATAGCACTTATTTCCTGTAGCCTGTGCTGCCAAGAATAGGGATAAAAAACCTTACAAACGCTTACCGCTGCCGTCTTCCCACATCACTTCACACTCTTCTTTGATGGCAGCTTTTAACAACTCTACCAGTGGAAACGCTCGGCTACCGATATTAACAGGCGCTTCAGCAACCTCTTCTTCATTATCGTCATCAACATTCTCTTGCTCTACCTGCTTGCTCTGCTCAGAGGCGATCGCAGCACGTAAATTATTCAAAGCTTGAGGTACCTCAGAAGCATCAATGGCTCCAGGGATCGTGCCACTATGTCCGAGCATTTTAATAAACTGCAAACCAACCTCACCAAACATAGTGACGCTAGCGTGAGCCTTGCAACTAAACGTAATTAACATAATGAACCTCTCTCAATTTTGGTTATCTGCAAACTATGTTGAGTAACACACTGGAAAGCAAGTAGATAATGGTAAAACCGTATCTTCGAACTTGAATCTTGATAGTTCCATCTTCGAATAAGTTTGTACCGTCAGTGATACACGTCACCATTTATTATCGGTTGAATAGTCTTTCATATGAAAGCTTGATAGTAGTCACACTAAATAGAGATCAAAGCCTCCGCATAGCTTATTATTTAATCTACTATTAACACCATTATCAAAAACTTTGGCACAAATCACATGAAAAGGCTCGTCGGCAGACACCTAGAAGAAATGGCGGACATACGATCGACCCGCAAACAAAAAATTGTCCACTCCTTTTCAATGACTGCCGCTACGTTATTCATTTTCTATACTTGGGCTTACTTCCAAGGCCAACACTATACGCTGTCAGCTTTCGAATTGTGCTTTGCCATTATTGCCATCTCTAACGCATTTTACGTAAGAAAAGTCTCCAATCCTGAGTATTCCGAATTAATTCTGAGTGGTGTTCTTCTAGTTCAGGGCATCATCCTATTCTTGTACAGTTATGCTATTCCCGACAGAATACTTTGGCTCTACCCGATCTTAGCTGCTGTCATATTCATTAACGATTTCAGAATTGGCGTTATCTTGAGCACCTCATTTTGCGTGTTTATCAGTACATTGATTACTGCAATGCCTAACAACTTTTCTTTGCCATTTAACAGTACACACAGGTTTATCCTTAGCTTATTTACCATGAGCTTGGTGTGCCATACATCCGCCTATTACTACACAAAAGCCGTCAGTTATATCCAACGCCTTTATCAAGAAGGCATTGAAGATCTGGCCTATAGAGATCAACTAACAGGCTTGGCAAACCGTTGGAGCTTTGAACGCTGGGCGACAGAAAAGTTAGCGACTGTGGATAGTGAGCGATCACTTACCGCATTGGTCTTTTTGGATATTGATGACTTCAAAGGTATTAACGACAGCTACGGGCACGACGTCGGAGACAGTGTCTTACAGCATTTTGCTAATCGCTTGAGTAACAACATTCGAACCAGAGACAGAAAAAGTCACGAATACGATTATTCCATTGCGCGTTTTGCCGGAGACGAATTTGTTCTTATGCTCTACGATATTCCTACTCGTAAAGATCTAGATGGTATTCTCGATAGGATTTGCAGGCTGTTCGAAAGCGGTTGCCAAACAAACGAAAGAATCAAGGAATTGACGCTAAGTGTTGGGGTTTCTTTATATCCGCAAGATGCGACAGAATTGCATGAGTTAACAAGGTGTGCAGATAAAGCCATGTATGTTGCTAAGCACTCAGGGAAGGATCGATATGCTTATTATCATGACAACCCAGTATCGACATTGATAGAAGAACTACCGGCGAACCTAGCTGGCTCAGAATCGGATTCTTCTGAACTTGGAAATTGTCTTGAAACGAAAGTGGAAGGAAACAATGTAACGCTGTTAAAAACACGTCAACGCTAGCCTGCCATACAACTCAGCGGCGATGTTAACCTGCAATGTACATAAGCCAAAGGCTTACTAACCCAATCACAATAATCCATACAACTTGTCGGGTACGGTCCGAGTTAATACGCTTGGGCCTAGATACTGGTTTAAAGGCGACTTGCTTATCTGAATGCATAAAAGCCGCTTCCACCTCGCGCTTTTTCCCCCGTCGCTTGACGGCATTATTCGCTACTTCAGTAAAACGCTGACCTTGCTCCGTTGTAAAATCATTATCAAAGCCCATTCGACCGTGCCTTTCGCCATGTTTTTGTTGTACTGCCATAGCGGCCTCCTTGGCGATCTAATCTATATTGAGTATAGACTTAATTTCATATTGTTACCTGTTCAAGATTTTCGAATAAGACACTCAACGCTGTGCCATCTTCTTTCTCAATCAAATTACATAAACTACAGCTATTCAAGTTTATGAGGGTTTCAAAATGACGAATGTAAGAGCAGTTGATCATGTGATTACGGCACATGCCACCTCAGATGGTGATGGTGTCAAAATCCAACGAATCGCTGGTTTTAATTACGCGCGTTTCTCTCCATTTTTGATGATTGATGAACTTAAGTCGGATGAAAGCAAAGACTATGTTGGCGGCTTTCCTCCGCATCCTCACCGCGGGATAGAAACGCTCACTTACATGCTCCAGGGCCACTTTCAACACAAAGACCATATGGGAAATGTTGGAGAGCTACGCAGCGGTGGCGCGCAATGGATGGCTGCAGGGCGTGGTGTTATTCACAGTGAAATGCCAATGATGGAAGAAGGTGCGCTGCATGGTTTTCAGATTTGGATAAACCAACCTGCGACACATAAAATGCAGCCAGCGCAATATCACGACTTCCAAAGTGAAAGCATCTCGGAGCATCAAGGTGAACAAAGTGGTTTGCTGAGAGTAATTGCTGGAGAGTTTGAGCTGCACGGCCAAGCTACCGGTGACTCAGAGGCTTTACGATCACAAGGTCCATTACAGAAAACAGGTGTACCATTAAGTGTTGCGGATTGGCGATCTCATTCTGGGCAAAAAATGACGTTAGGTACTAATGTTAATCACAATGCCATGACTTACGTGTACCGAGGCTGTATTAAGATCGGCGACAAAGTTATTAACCAAGGTCAACTTGCCCTGCTCACCAAAGCTGACTTGTTGTCTTTGGATAGCTTAGAAGATTCCGGTGTACTGATTTTTTCTGGCGAACCGATTAATGAGCCTGTTGTGCACTATGGCCCGTTTGTCATGAATTCGATGGAAGAGATTGAGCAAACCATTCAGGACTACAACAACGGTGTGTTTGAGACTTACTGATATCTAGACTTAGCGCTTGTGCGTTGAAGATTGAAGATATTTTGCAACGAACAACGATTTGGTCATCCATTTGATGACTACAAAAACAAGTGACACTATCCACTGCCGGTTACTATCACTTACTTAACCACGCTCTTAGAGCGTGGTTTTTCTTATTAGACAGAAGCTAGTTTAAGGCTTCTTATAGGTACTCACACAAGTAAGCTGTCGCTTCTTTTACCTGTAGGTCGAATGAAGAATCGCCCACCACGTCAAAAGACTCACCAGATTGGTATGTTGTCCAATCGTCATCGCCAACACGCTTTACAATCAGAGCGCCTTTAACCACTGTCATCTTTTCAGGTGCAGCAGTACCGAACGTGTACTCACCAGCCGCCATTACACCAACACTCACATCAGCACCAGACTGGTTAAACGCTAGCGACTTAACGCCACCTTCAAAATATGTATTTTCTTTAATCATTGTACTTCCTTGTTATCTTCAAATTGCAATTACTGAGCTCACCGAGTAAGCCTGTGCGTAAATTTAGGTGATAATTGTTTTAACCAATTCGAGACGCTCCTACAAGAAATAAATACGCCTAGCTTAAGCATTTCTGGAATTCACTTTCATTGATAACGCAAATACTGGGGAGCAAGATTAAAAACACTAACGCAACCTAATTTATTAGAACATTCGATCCTGCTTCTAACTCTTATAACAACTTTTGCAAACTAAGGTTTTAGTTAATAGAATCAAAAGCAATATCAGTCGATAAATGAAGAGATAATGGCAAAAAAGCCGACTAAAAGCAGAGATCTATTTGCCGCCTCGTTACTCTACGGCTTCCTATTAGCTGGCTTTATAATTGCCCTTACCGCTGGCTATTTTGCTTACCAAGCCCACCAGAAATCTGTCAGTCCAAGCAACGTCTATGGCACATGGATAGAGATTGCAGCTCCACCTTACAACACCGATATCCTAACGCTTTCAGAGAAAGGTGTGATGATGAATCATCGTCTTATCACTACCTCATTTGATTTTGACGGTAAGATTGTCACGATCAACACAGGCTCTGGAACCACCGTTTACACCATCAGTGGCACCTACGACTCGCCTCGCTTGAAGCGACTAGAACCAAGCGTACCATCTCAGCAGTTTGTTAAAGAAGGCTACGAAGATACTGCAACTGGTGATACCCATAGTATCATGCAACAACGACGCGCTTCGTTAGCCGAGCAATTCAAAAGATAGCCCTCTCTCTTTACTCTGAGCAACATTATTCATCAGCTTTAATCGTCGTTCTGTTCTTCTCGCCCAACAGACTTCACTTTGTGACACCGCTTCAATTCACCATATTTTCTTATAGTTTGTCGCACCTTTCCATAACTTCATGTCGTGAATTTTCACTTATGAGATTTTCCTACTAAAGAGGATTTTATTTTATAAAACATGGACTCAGTCTCTCATTCATTAAGCAACAAAATTGTAACAAGATACAATTTTTTAGTTGTCCATCGAAAACGAATTTATTTTCAGTTATGAAATTAAAACTCTCTCGAATACTGACTGGGAAGCTCCTTCAAAACTGATTGGAGCCGTTTATGGGGCCATTTGGTTCTCGTAACCTTCAAGGAATGAGAGAAATAGTATGATTCGTATAAATACCTGTGCTGCGAGTATCGCTCTAGCGCTATCTGGTACAGCATTAGCTGCTCCAACCGCACCTAGCATTGACATGTATGGTTCCAACAACCTGCAATTTTCTAAAATTGAACTCGCGATGGAAACCACTTCTGGCTACAACCAGATGGTGAAATATCACGACAAAGCAAAGGTCGACGTTAAATTTAACCAATGGAGCGGTACGTCAGGAAACACGTACAACATCTACTTTGATGGCGTTAAAGTGGCAACAGGCCCAATCACTGGTAGCCAAACCACGGCTTCATTCGAATACGGCCAAGGTGGCTTATTTGAGATGGAAATTGAAGCATGTGACGAAACAGGTTGTAGCAAGAGCGCACCAGCTCAGATCACAATCGCTGATACTGACGGCTCACACTTAGCGCCACTTGCGATGAACGTAGCTCCAAACAACAAGTCATACAATACAGACCCTAACACGGTAGTAGGTACTTACTTTGTTGAGTGGGGTATTTACGGCCGTGATTACACCGTTGATAACCTGCCCGCTGACAACTTGACCCATATCCTTTATGGCTTCATCCCGATTTGTGGTCCGAACGAATCCGTAAAATCAGTAGGTGGTAACAGCTACAACGCACTCATGACAGCTTGTCAAGGTGTTAACGATTACGAAGTAGTGATTCATGACCCTTGGGCGGCTTTCCAGAAGAGTTTCCCTCAAGCCGGTCACGAATACAGCTCACCAATCAAGGGTAACTACGCGATGATGATGGCGCTTAAACAGCGCAATCCAGACTTGAAAATCATCCCATCAATTGGTGGTTGGACATTGTCTGACCCGTTCTTCGATTTCACTACAAAAGCGAACCGCGACACGTTCGTTGCATCGGTTAAGAAATTCCTCAACACATGGAAATTCTACGACGGTGTGGATATCGATTGGGAATTCCCTGGTGGAGGCGGTGCAGCTCCCGACCTTGGTGACCCTGTAAATGATGGCCCTGCTTACATTGCACTGATGGCAGAGCTGCGCGTGATGTTAGATGAGCTAGAAGCTGAAAACGGTCGTACTTACGAGCTGACTTCTGCGATTGGTGTCGGTCACGATAAAATTGAAGACGTGAACTACGGTGATGCTATCCAGTACATGGATTACATATTCGCAATGACTTACGACTTCTACGGCGGTTGGAACAACGTGTTAGGTCACCAAACAGCACTGAACTGCGGTAACTTCATGCGTCCTGGTCAATGTGACGGTACAGGGCTTGATGAAAATGGCGAACCATACACTGGCTCAGCTTACACCACAGACAACGGCATCCAATTGCTGCTTGAGCAAGGCGTTCCAGCGAACAAACTTGTAGTAGGTACCGCGATGTACGGTCGTGGTTGGGAAGGCGTATTACCTTCATCACTCACCGATCCTAGCGACCCAATGACAGGCATTGGTAACGGCAAACTGAAAGGCAGTTCTGCACAAGGTGTTTGGGAAGATGGCGTTATCGACTACAAGGGCATTAAGGCGAACATGCTTGGAGCGAACAACCAAGGCATCAACGGCTTCGAATATGGCTACGACGAAATGGCAGAAGCGCCATACGTTTGGAACCGTACTTCTGGTCAGCTGATCACGTTTGATGATGACCGCTCAGTTAAAGCAAAAGGCGCGTACGTGCGTAGCCTTGGCCTTGCGGGTCTATTCTCTTGGGAAATTGATGCAGACAACGGCGACATCCTGAATGCGATGCATGAAGGTCTTGCGGGCGGTACGACAGATCCTGTCAACCGTAAACCAACGGCTGCTGCAGGTGCCGATCAATCAGTTGAAGGTCCAGCTTCTGTTTCTCTAGATGGCAGCACTTCAAAAGACAGTGACGGTACAATCGCTAGCTACGCTTGGTCACAAGTGAGCGGTCCAGCCGTAACACTGGCTAATGCTAATGCGTCTATTGCAAGCTTCGATGTTGTGGAAGTCGCACAACAAGAGACTCTAACATTCAGCCTAACCGTAACAGACAACGAAGGCGCAACGTCAACAGACACGGTTGTTGTAACAGTAAATCCTAAAGACACAGGACCAGTTAACACAGCTCCGATAGCAGTGGTTACGGCTCCGGCTGAAGTCAATGCGGGTGACGTTGTTGTGGTTGATGCGTCAGCGTCTAGCGATGCGGATCAAGACACATTAACCTTCGCTTGGGATGTACCTGCTGGTATTGATGCAACGGTTCAAGGTTCTTCAGTGAGCTTTGTCGCAGCGGAATACACGCAAGACACAGTACTGAACTTCTCTGTAACCGTTAGCGATGGCACTGATACATCGGTAGCCGTTACTTCAGTGAAAGTTCTTAAGAAAACCACAGGTGGCGGTACGTGTACTAACGCTTGGGATTCAAGTGCAATCTACACTGGCGGCGATCAAGTGACTCAAGTTGGTAAGGTTTGGGAAGCGAAATGGTGGACAACAGGCGAAGATCCAACAACAACAGGTCAATGGGGCGTGTGGAAAGAGATCGGCCCAGCAAACTGTGCTAACTAAAAAATAGCATTTAGTTAAACACTAGCTAAGAATCAACTAAACACCTAAAAGCAAAGGCCAACCAGATAATGTCTGGTTGGCCTTTTTATTTATATTTTCTGAGCTTTGAGCTTACGATTTTTTTACTGGCATCCTTCTGACTTGCGATCGTTGGACTTAGCCAATTAAGTTATCAAAACTCTCGAATACTTGTGGGCACTTCATCACTCGGCCGTGGCCTTGGCCTTGAGTGGCAATCAAGGTAACGCGACCCATTTCATTCGCCGCACGCTGAGACACATCAAACTTAGTAAACTTATCTTGTTCATCATGAACAATGATCGTTTGAGACTCACGAAGTGCTAGCTTGCCATAGGGATCAACAGATTGAATTGGGTAGTTAAACTGCTCTTCGACTTCCCCAACTACGGCCTCAAACAGTTTCATCGAGTAACCAGAACGCGCAACGCTGCCGAAAAGGTTTTCTAGATAATCAAGTACAGGTGCAATCAGCAATAATGGCTTGTTTTCTAATTTAATGTGCTTACATTCCAACGCGGAAGCTGTACCCATGCTGTGACCGACCAAACCTGCCACTTCACCCACCGAATCGAGAATAGCTTCAAGGCCATTCACAAACGCTGGGATATGGCCATGTACACCATCACTGCCACCATGAGCCGGATGGTCGTAAGCCAGAGCAGTAAAGCCTTTCGCGGCAATATGCTCCATTAAAGGGAAAAACTGACTCGCGGTACCAGACCAACCATGAGTCAGAATCCAAACTGGACCCGTGCCCAAAGAATAGGTTTTTAAAACCCCATCGCGGCCTTTGATTTCACCCTTGATAAGTCCTTGGGGATCGGCATTTTTTTGCTCAGTACGCATTGGAGTCAGCAGTAATTTGCGCGCAGTCTTCTTCGCATGACTCGGCGCTAAAATGTAGTGCAGATTGGTGGTTGCACCAATTAGGCTACGCTTGAAGCTGAACTTGTTCGATGTATTAAAGTAAATTTTGTCACTCATGACCGTTCCTTGTATCGCCATTAACTATGGCGGATAGCGCTCGGCCCTAAAAATCGAACGACCGTGCTATTTGTTGATATAAAAAATGATGCTACTGCAGACCACCATTTCTCTCAAAATTGCTCTTAGATACGCTTAAACTACTTTCCAGCTGGCAATTAAGCGCTCTACACCACTCCAAAAATGGGTATGGCTCGCTTGTTGGCCTCGCAATGAGTAGAACAGGTTTGCACTCAAATAGAGACCGTATAACTCGAAGGTGGCTTGTTTAGGATCTAAATCAGCTCTGAACTGCTTGCTCTCAACTGCTTTCGTTACCTGAATGGTCAAGTAATCAATCCACACTGAAATAGTTTTCTGCAGTGACTTTTGGATCACAGAGGTTTCGCTGCCTGCATCTTTCCATGCATCAATAAACATGCAACTGCCTTGGAATGAGTGATTCCAACCCAACCAATTGTCGAGCAGCTGTTTTAATTTCGCTTCAATATCACCATCTCCCAGCTCTCTTGCGGGAATAATGACTCTTTCAGTGAATATGGCGTTGGAATATTCAAGTACAGAGAGTTGCAAGTTCTCTTTAGAGTTGAAGTGAGCAAACAAGCCACTCTTCGACATGCCGCATTGCTTGGCTAACTCACCAATCGTCAAACTCTCAAGCCCATTTTCACTCGCAAGCGCGAATGCGTGGCTCAAAATATACTCTTTGGTTATCTTTCCTTTGCTCATTATTCACCAATGATAAATCTGATACATTATTTTTAGCACGTTCGTTCTTTTTTTCAAGATTTTTTACTTAACCCTTGGTATTCATTTTGTCTTATCTAGGGCGTGTTGACCTTTCGTGGTAAAATTTTGTTCGAGATAAAAGCGTTTTAATCGCGGCGAGGGGGAAGTAGCCTAGTCATTCTAAGCAAATCCCCCTCAACAAAGAGTAAAACGCTTTTAGCCGAACCCTTCGGGCAGCGTTTGCTGGTCATTTCTACTGCGTTATCGGCCTTTCATGTAGGCTAGCTACACATCAAAGCCTCTGCCTTGTAGACATACCCAGCAATTCGCTGCAAAAATCAGCTCGAAAGGTCCACATGCCCTGATAACTGTGGAAAAATGCGACAGTATTCAAAGGAAATTGAAATCGACTAACAAAGGAAGAAGAATGAACACACTTTGGGAACAGTTTGCGTTTTCGGCGTCAGTAACAGGCCCTATCTGTTTAATGCTGTTTCTTGGTGTGATGCTCAAGCGAATCGGCTTAATCAATGACAATTTCATTGATGTCGCATCTAAGGTCGTATTTCAAGTCACCCTACCCGCGATGCTATTCCTAAGTATTGTTCAATCGAATCACAACTTTTCAGCCAGTAGCGCTTTAGTTGCCTTTGGCGTCATCGCTAACTTTGCCTTTTTCTTGTTCACGATTTTCTCAACCAAGTTGGTATTCAAAGGTTCGAAAGATCAAGGTGTGATTGTCCAAGGTGGGTTTCGCGCTAATACTGCGATCATCGGCCTCGCCTATGTGGCTAATATCTATGGCAACCAAGGCGTGGCATTGGCGGCTATCTATGTCGCATCCCTAACCGTGCTGTACAACATTCAAGCCGTAATTGCACTGACACCAAAAGGGGAAGACACAGGCGCGAAAGCGATCAAAGTAATCGCTAAGTCGATTACCAGGAACCCATTGATCATCGCTATTTTCTTAGCGGTCGTCTTCTATGCACTTTCGATTCCTATCCCCAAAATGGTGACTGACGCTGGTCAATACTTTGCCAACATGACGTTGCCTTTGGCTCTGCTGTGTACCGGCGGGTCACTAGATATCAGCTCACTCAAACAAGAAAAATTGTCGACGTGGTTCGCCTCTAGCTACAAGTTAATTGCCTCACCGTTACTGATTACACTGGCTGCTGGATGCTTAGGGTTTGAAGGGCTCGATCTCGGGCTAATCTTCTTAATGAGCGCGGCACCAACAGCGGCAGCAAGCTACGTTATGGCTCGTGCGATGGGAGGAAACTCAACACTGGCAGCTAACATCATCGCGCTTACCACTGTTGTTTCTCTTACCACTTGTACACTCGGTATTTTTGTACTTACTGCAATGGATTTAATATAGCTGCGACAGGCTTCAAAAAACCGACACAAGCCTTAAAACAAAGGTCATAAGCCTTGATTTAGGACTAACTGGTTGGGCATAAAGACTGCTAGATTTCGTAAAAATTTTACTAAGAGATCTGATATGTCTTCCGTTCAACATACGCCTTCACAACACATCGCTAGTATCGAATTAGGCCGAGTGATTGCTATCTTGGCGATCATTGGTTTACACGGCCAAATGGCGCTCACTTATTGGCAAATAGATGAAGTGCCTTGGATCGGTTATGTGCTCAATCAAACTGCCCGTTTTGCGGTTCCTCTTTTCTTCTTAATTTCCGGTTATCTTATTCAGCCCAAGCTGATTGCATCCCCGTGGGAAACCGTCATTAATTACTCGAAACCACTGCTTAAAGTTTGGTTGGCATGGAGCATCATTTGCTTAATGATGCCGTTCAACCTCGCGAAGGTAGAAGAGTTTGGCTATCTAGGTGAGCGCGAAGGCTATTGGGGTTTCTTAATGAACACGCCACTTAACTCTTTCTTAGAGGGCGGTTTGGTGCATTTATGGTTCATTCCAGCTCTGGTGTGTGCTGTGTTGATCATAGCTCTATTGGTTGAAATGAAGCTCAACAAGCTTCTATTGCCGCTCGCTATTGCGCTGTATGGCTATGGTGTTTTGGCAGGAAGCTACGCAACACTAACCGGATTAGAAGCCCCCTTCTTCACGCGTAATGGTCCGTTCTTTAGCACTTTGCTCGTTACCGCTGGTTTTCTGATTCGCCAACACCAATGGCAACTATCATCAGCAAAAGCGTTGGGCTTACTCGCAGTAGGAATGATCATTCACTTTTCAGAAGCAGCATGGTTAAGCCAATTTGATATCGCCTTTAATATTCACGATTTCTTGTTTGGTACAGCTTTGTGGGGGATTGGTGTTTTCATGTGGCTCTTAGCTAACCCAAATATGGGTAACTACGCTTGGGTTCGTGCCATTTCTAATCGCATGCTAGGTATCTACGTTTGCCACTTACTGATCATTATCTTGCTCTTCAATGTCTGTGGAATCTTCGGCATTACAGAACTAGCAAAAGACATTACGGTATTTTTTGGCACCGTATTGCTGAGCTTCGCTTTGGTCGTTGGTATCGAAAAAACACCACTACGACGCTTACTGCTTCGTTAGTATTTTCACCTAAAACTGTCGGTTAAATCAGTTTTAAAGAGCGACAAAAAATAAAGGCAAGATAACCCAGTTATCTTGCCTTTATTTCATCATGTCAGTAGAGAGACGAGGTCACTCGTTGAAGTATTATCGGAACGCCATTGCGCCCTTGCCAACACCTTCATAAGCGACGATTTGTAGTGATTGGTTCTCTGCTAGGCTCGGTTCAACTTGGTCCGCAATATAGCCTGCAAGTAACTCTACCGTGGTATCCGTTGGTAAGATTTCCGTTTCACTCTTGGCAATCGCTAGTTCAAATTCGCCTTGTGGCGCTGTGTAGCGGAAGCCATAGTGACTTTCATCATTAACACTGTTCGCGTGTTCACTCAGATTCAGTGAAGAAACCGAAACTTGGTCTTCTTTAGAGCCCAAGTAAATGTCTTCCCAGCGCTGAGCAAACGCCTGCTCGCGTTGTTCGTCACGCTGGCCATCAACCACAATTTCGACTGGAGAACGGTGGCCATGGGCGATGCGTTGGCAGTTGCCATCATGCTTTTTCAAACCATGGGTATAATGGTAGAACGCGCCATTAATGTTTTCATGGCGAAGGGTGATTTCTAACCCAGTAACGTTGCTTGGTAGGTTATTGCGAAGAATGCCATAGACATGAGCAGTTACGCTCTCGATGGTGATCGCTTCAGCTTCAATTAAGCAATAAGCTTCATCAGGGCAATGTAGGTGAAGGCTCTTGTCACCGCGCAGTACATCAACCTTAGAGTAGCCAGCTTTACTCGCTTGAAGAACAATCGCAGCGCTTTGCATTGGCAGCAGTAAACGGTGATCAACGTGCTCATCAACGAGCTGTTTGATCTGCTTTTTGACCTTGCTAAAATCCAGTACCATGCTCATTTCATTAAGTTCACCAGACATGGTGACATCTAAAATCCAACTATCTCCTACGACCCCTCTGCGTTCACAGATGTATGAAGAATCGATAACGGTAAGGTCTCTTACAAATAGGTTCAAGTTGAACTCCTTAATACTTTAATGAGATACGGGAGGCTGAATAATGTTCAGCAGGCACTTCGTCTCATTGGTGTCTAGATAAAATAGGACGGGCAGGATGTTACAATGAGCTTATAAAGTCCACCTTTTTACACCCTCTTCCGATAAAAGAACAAACTACATACAATTTCCGCTAAAACTTAGACCAGCACGATGTGAATAGCCATAAATCGAGTGAGGTTACCCAGTGCTTCACGACACATTTTGCTGTAACCAAAGACGCGGTGATACACCAGCAACATGTTGAAAAGCGCGAGAGAATCCTGAATAGCTATTGTAACCCACTTCATCAGCAACCCAGTTGATGGGCTTATTTTGCAATAACAGAGATTGAGCCACAGAGACTCGCCACTTTTGCACATAGTCACCCGGCGTCTCACCCACTTCTCGTTTGAATGCTTCAATAAACTGAGTGCGAGACATCGCAGCCAATGACGCCATTTCGGCAATCGAATAATGGCGAGCAGGTAATCGGTGGATAGCGGTCACCACAGAAGCCAATCGTGGATGAGCAAGAGCCGAGAAAACGCCACTATCAATTTTCTGTTGTTCGATGAGGTGGCGGAAAATCAAAGCCATCAAGGCGTCACTCAACTTATCCATTAAGTACTGCTGCCCCGACGATTCTTGACTCGACTCGTAAGATAACACCTCAATCACTGGCATTAAGTTAGGTGCATCCTCAAACGGAATCACTATCACGTCGGGCAATGCCGACAGTAAAGGGTTCATCTGCCCTGAACGATACTCGACGTTGGCACACACGACCTCCGCACCCTCTCCTACGCCTTCAATCGCATGCGGTGTGCTGTTTGGCAGATAAACAATGCAAGGCTGCGATAAAACCCTGTGTTCGGTGTGAGCGCTAGACAAGCTCAACTCCCCCGCGCTCAATACATGAAGGTGCCCCTCCTTACCTTGTTGCGCGTTAAATGACGACACGCCACACAGGTTTCCTGAATAGAAAACGCCAGTGCGTATCGAGAAATGTTCCATTAGTTGTGAAAGCAGATCCATGTATCCTCCGAACGATTCGCTTAGTTTTTAGTTCTTTTGTCCCTCTATAGACCGGACGACTGGGCTAAATTACTTCAAACAAGATAACCAACACTGACAAGGAACTTGATATGTCACACATGAAATCGACCAGTCAAAAAATCACTCTAGTAGCCGCATTGCTAGGAACCAGTTTTTCGTTAATGGCAGCAGACCTTGATATGAGTGTCGACAGCAATGATCTCGCGATTAAAGGTTATGACCCTGTCGCTTACTTTGCCGATGAAGGGCCAGTTAAAGGCACATCTGAATTCACAGCGACCTATAAGAATGCGATCTATAACTTTGCGAGCAGTGAAAACAGAGATAAATTCCGAGCCAATCCAGAAGCTTACGCACCTCAATATGGCGGGTACTGTGCCTTTGGAGTGGCAATGGGTAAGAAATTTGAAACCGATCCTCTCGCTTGGAAGTTAGAAGATGGGAAGTTGTATTTGAACTTAGACAAATCGGTTCAAAAACGCTGGCTAGAGAATACACAAGAGTTCATCCAAGACGCCAACACCAACTGGACCACCATCAAAACAGTAGAAGCCTATAAGCTGTAAGTTCTAGCCTACAGATCTTATCCATTGCCCATTAATAAAAACGGAAGCGACCGAACGCTTCCGTTTTCATTTTAGCTTTTCAAAAATAGGTAAATACAAAGCGATTGGCAACGCGTACAAAGCCCATTTTTATTCTATACTCCTAGCAGATAAGCTTTTCTTTTTACGGAAGAATAATGATATTACCTAGGATATTGGTACTCGGGCTCAGCACCCTATCAACACTGACTTATGCCAACCCGTGGCAGTTCGTCAAAAGTGAAGATGGCATCATGATTGATAAAAGAGCACACAGTGAAGGCTTAGTCGAAATACGAGCACAAATGCAAACGCCCACCACTTACTCCGGTTTTTTGTTGTTACTGGAAGACAGCGAAAACGTGCCAAACTGGATCGATAATGTGTCGCAAAGTCGTGTGTTGATGCAGATATCTGAAACTGAAAACATCGTCTATACCCAGTTCAAAGCACCGTGGCCTGCTAGAAATCGCGATATGGTGACCTATTCAAAATACAGCATCGAAGATGGGCAGTTTGTTTTGTCGATAAAGGATGCATCGAACTACTTAGCGAAAGAATCAGGGTACATTCGAATCTACGATGTGGACGCACTTTGGACGCTGCAACCACTGACTAATGGCAATACCTACATCACCTACACCGCGTATGCGAACGCAGGTGGCATCTTGCCAAATTGGTTGATGAACAAGTTATCGATAGGCAGTGCACTGAGCACGTTCAAGGGGCTAAAAGAACAACTACCAAAGTACCAAGGCCAACAGCACCCTAACCTGCCAAGTGAGTCTCGCTAGCTATACAAGTAGATGGGGAAATAGGGAAAATAAGATTAAGGGCTATGGCCTTCTCGCGAGATCGCGCGCTAAGATAAGCGCCAAACCAAATACCTGCAGAAACAAGGCAACGTTCTTGTAGAAAGCCATTTTCTCATCAAGCCTTTGGATTAACTCAACCAAGGTCAAGTTATCCAGATAATAATCATCGATTCGAGTTCGTTGGGCTTCTTGGGCACTGTTTATCAGTGTCATCAGTTTCGGTAAATTACCCAAAGAGATACTTGGCACTTCGCTAGTCACCCAACGCTTAAGTTGTCCACGTAGAGCTTCATCGAGAACAGAGGTAGGCTGCACCGTTTCTGGTTTATCAAGGTGAATCAGAATCGCTTCACGCTTGCGCTCTAGGGTTTCAATTGTATTCCAAGCAAGCTGTATTGAGTAAACATTGCCGTATTTGCGATCGTTGTATTCCGCTTTCTCAGCTTCAATTTTATCGAGCACCAAGCTCGACATGACAATCGCCATGATGTTGAGTATCAAGCCTGCGAGGACAATCGCCCAAGCAGGAGGAAGGCGCAACGCCATAATGCTCCCTAGAACATTTTATCAAAAGGTAGGTAAGCTAAGTTTAGGACAATCAAAGAGATCATGCAGATAAGCGTTAACACCATCCCCACTTTTCGACCTTTGAAATTCTTCGCTAAGATACCTTTCGCATGAATCACACGCCCCAAAATAAACGCGACACCAATAACATGAATCAGCCACATACCGGCACCGTTCATCTCTAACAATCCCATCAAAATTACCGTGATTGGGATGTAATCCATTGCGTTACTTTGTGCCGAACGTGCTATCTGTAACGACTCAACACCACCATCGGCATGAGCAACCAGATTGATTCGCCTCTGCTTAATAACTTCAATCGCTAACCAAATCATTACGACCGTCAGCAAGGCTGCGTAAAGTGCTGTTACCATCATATTTTCCTATTACTTAGAGTTTGTTGGGTGTGTTTCACCTGCCGACTAACGGGTGAGGTCAACATAGAAGGATATTCACGCCCGAACACTTGTAAGAGATCTCTCACATCAAACGTAAGAGATCACAATCAAGCTTCGCAGAAAATTCCTAAAATACAAACCCAAGCCCTTGTTTTGTATGAATCCACGCATATTTCTTTTGGTTAGCGAGGATATTTATTTACCCAGGTGAATTGCGACCAAAGCCCTTAGAGGGTTTAATACACATGTCGACAGGGAGTTGGCAGGAACAGGAAAAAGCCTAACGGATTGGTATCTTCAGGATGAAGATTTGATGACTTAGGATGAGTTATCAGCAAGGAAGTTATGCTCTAGGATAGAGTCACTTGTCAGGACGATGAGTTAGTAAGGACACCGCTAGGACGGCGATGAATTGGATAGGTTAAAGGATTTGACCAAGTCAAGGAACGATGCAGGGAGCATGCGTTACCTTATTGAAAAATAAGTAACAACGTCAGTAGCAGGATGGCTACGAAAAAGAACAGAACCCGTTTGGTGAAAGCCAAACGGGTTTTCCTTTTTCTAAAGCTTATAAAGATTCAGAAGTCAGGCTACAGGATGATGTTCATCAAGAACATCGCGCCAAATGCGTTCAATACCGAAATCGCGATCATCACTGGGATGTAACGACCTTCAGTTCCGATTGGTCCCATGATACGGCCCATGTATTGCACCTGAGAACCCATCAGGTAGATAGCTGGTGCCAAAATAGCAATATGGTTGCCGTTCAAGATACCTTGGTCAAACAGCGTGATAACCACGCCCACTGCGCCACCCATCGACATCCATGCACCAATCAATACTGCTGCCGCTTCGCCAGGTAAACCAAATACCGCCATGATTGGAGCAAATACACTGCCCATCAAATCCAACGCACCGGTGATCTGCAATGCCTTGATGATCACAAACGCCATCAGAACATTCGGTACCGTAGAGGTAGTCGCAATAACCCAGCCTTTCTTAGCACCTTCAACGAAAATATCAGTAACCATTGGTTTCTTTGCTTTAACTTCGCTCATTATGCTACTTCCTCTTCCAGTTTTTGTTCTTTGTCTGATTTTGGTTTGTCTTCTTTGCCTTCAGTAATGTTGAGGTAAATACGGAACAGGTTCGCGCCGACAAACTTAAAGATAAACATCACAGCGACAGCCAAACCAATTGACGATGTCACCGCTAAAGAGCCATCCATCGCGGTTAGAGTGAACAGCACCGCACCTGAAGAGAAAAAGTTAACGATCGCCGCACCCGCCGTAAACTGGAACATGGTGAACACATCGGTTTCACGCTTAGTGAGATGCCCTTCATCTTTCAACTGACGTGTCATCGCTGCGCCAGCATCGGTACTTTGCAAAGAAGCGATCAGTGCCAAGCCTGAGTTACCCGGAATACCCATTAAAGGGCGAAGCAGAGGTGTCAGCAGTTTACGAGCCGCATCCAATGCACCGTAGTGCTCAAGCACGTTGATCATACCCAGTGCAAACATCACGGTCGGAATAAGTGTCAAAGCAAAAATGAAACCGTCGCGAGCACCACTACCGCCTTTACCACGCAGTGACGTCGTTGCCGCTTGAATACCATCGGCCGATTCACTCACATCGTAAGCGACCTTACCGAATGAACCGTTGAGCGTTGTAAAATCGAACACTCCATACCATTCATTGGACTGCATTAAGCCTGAAAAGAACACAATCGCGAACGCGAGTGCGATATAGCTGCCGATCGTGACTTTACGATCGGTTTTGGTTGGATTAGTCATAAGGACCTCTATACATCTCGTTTATGTGGAACAGAACACGTATAGATAGTGCAAACTAATGAGCGAAAGGTTAATGACCAAAATCAAATAGCGTATCGGTTTGAATAAAAGAAGCACAGCAACATATAAAACTGTGATTTGGATTTAAAAGCAGGACCATACGCTAAATAAATTAGAATTTTTCATATACAAAACTAAACAAATCTTGCTTCAACAGCGCAACCAAAAACGCACACAATCGCCACACAAACCTGGCTTCTAGTGAGAAGTTTTTACCTAATGCGATCTCTGATAATGTTGTAAGAGATCTCTTACATTGTTTTTCTGGTCAATTTTAATTCGATTATAATACAGAGACTTAAAGAGTGATTTCGCTTCCAGAACGCAACCGTTTTCCCTTAGTTGATTGAGTTTTGAACCAAGCGCAAACAGTGAGCCATTTTATAAAGCATTTGAGCTTAATTCGAAATTTCAGCCCTCAGAGGTGCTATAGACTTCGCGCAGCCAATATAGAAGGAGAACGGTGATGACTATGGAAATGAGAACGCTTAAATATCAAGTAATGGGCAAAGGCATGTGGATCACTGCAACAGTATCTCGCGTAGTAGCGGACAAACTTGCGCTTGAATACCAATCCTATGGCTGGCCTGTTGAAGTATGTGCAGCAGAACAAACACTGACGTTTGATCTCAATGCTGCATAATGTTGGCAATTTCGAATAAGCTCTATCGGCACTGAGTCCGGTAGGGCTTTTTCTTGGTTCATCGCGGATTAGCGGGAACTAAAAACAAAAAAACGGTAGTAAGTGATATGGTTTAGTCGCCAAACAAAAATCATACACAAACTACCGTTTTCATGCCGAATCATACTTTCCTATCTTCATTCTGGGAAGGCTTTAAAATAGTAAAGTCTCACCAGACAGCATCACTTGTTACACTAACTCTTAAACCTAATTCTGAGGCTAAATGCCTTTGCGGTCTTGAAGCTGAGGCTATCCATGAGTATCAATGACGTCATGTGAAAGAGGCCATGTTGTTCAATGTTCCTGTTGAGCTTTCCGTTCAAACTCGAAGGATCAAGTGTCGTGACTGCGGCATAAAAACAGAGTTTCTATCTTGGTTAGAGCCTTATGCTCGTATAACGACGCGTCTAAAAAGCTATATAGAACAACTACTGCCTCTTCTTCCCATTAAGCATATCTCCCAGTTAACGAGCGTTCATTGGCACACCATTAAAGAGATAGATAAACGTCGACTTCGCCAAGTGGTACCGTCAGTGAAATGGGAAGGGCTAAGGCAACTCGTCATGGACGAGTTCGCCATCTTTAAAGGGCACCGATATGCCACAGTCATCGCTGATGCTAAGACTCACCAAGTCATTTGGATAGGGTTAGGTCGTAGCCGCAGGACATACGACCGTTTTCGAGCAGTTAGGCAAGCATGGTAACAATATCGAAGCGGTCGCAATGGACATGAATACGGCTTTTGACCTTGAAGTTCAAGCGCACTGCCCGAATGCAAAAATCGTTTACGACTTATTCCATGTTGTTGCTAAGTTCGGTCGTGAGGTGATGGATAGAGTCAGAGTCGACCAAGCTAACAAACTCAAGCAGGATAAAAAAGCGAGGCAATGGGTGAAGCGCTCACGCTGGGTACTGCTGAAAAACAGAGGTAATTTAAATGCACGACAAGATAGCTATCTTACTGAAATATTGAATATCAATAAGGACTTGATGGCCACTTATATACTCGGCTCACAACTCAAAGAGCTTTGGTACTGTAAATCAGAAGCACATGCTAAGGGGCTCTGGGAGGTATGGTGGGCACAAGTGCAAGAGAGTGGAATTAAGCCATTGAAAGAGTTTGCACGAAAACTGAGGCCTTATCTTCACGGTATTATTGCATCGGCAACTTATCCGCTCAACACCTGCACATTGGAAGGGATAAACAACAAAATAAAGTTAATCAAGCGAATGGGGTATGGATATCGAGATACAGACTACTTCTTCTTGAAGATAAAAGCGGCTTTCCCCGGAAAGCCGCGATGAACCTTTTTCTTTAGTCTTTAGTCTTTAGTCTTTAAGATGCAAGACAGTAATTTTGAGCATGCAAGACCGTATTTCGTTCGCATCACAGTCTATTGCTTTCACTATAATCTATTGAATTATTAAGATATCTATCACACTGCACATGGTTATTTAGGTCTACGCTTTTACCCGTGTTAATAACTTATTAACTTCGGAGCGTAATCCATGTTAGGTATCCAGCTTTCTGCTGTTCTCTCTTTGTTACTCTTTTCTACGGTAGCAGGTGCTGCCACTTCTCAGTTGGGAGAACCACTCAAGCTCACCAACTCATTTGCTGGTTACCTATCTCTGACCATTTTCGTTATCGCCTACATCGTGGTGATGATGGAAGAGTACCTAAAGCTCCGAAAATCTAAGCCAGTGTTACTTGCAGCAGGACTGATCTGGATAATCATTGGTTTTATCTACCAAGAACACAACCTTGTTGAAGTCGCTAAGCAAGCACTCGAACACAACTTACTCGAATACGCCGAGCTGTTACTTTTCCTACTCGTCGCCATGACCTACATCAGCGCCATGGAAGAGAGAAGACTGTTTGATGCGCTGCAAGCGTGGATGGTGGGCAAAGGCTTTAATTTCCGCTCTCTGTTCTGGCTAACTGGTATTCTAGCCTTCTTTATCTCACCTATCGCTGACAACCTCACCACAGCTCTATTGATGTGCGCCGTGGTTCTGAAAGTCGCAGGATCTAACCCTAAATTCGTTAACCTCGCCTGTGTGAACATCGTGATAGCTGCTAACGCTGGCGGCGCATTCAGCCCATTCGGCGACATCACAACGTTGATGGTGTGGCAGGCTGGCTATGTAAGCTTCAGTGAGTTCATTCCCTTGTTTATTCCTTCAGTGATGAATTACCTCGTCCCTGCAATGATCATGTCTTACTTTGTTCCCACAACCCAACCCGACACGGTGCATCAGCACGTTGAATTAAAACGAGGTGCAAGACGCATCGTGTTGTTGTTCATCATGACGATTGCGACCGCGGTTGCTTTCCACGCGGTGCTCCACTTCCCTCCCGTCATGGGCATGATGATGGGCCTCGCGTATCTACAATTCTTTGGCTATTTCTTGCGTAAAACTCTGCCGAACTCTCTAGCGAAGAAGAAAGCGGTGGCGATTGCCAATAACGATGAAGGTGCCTTGAAGCGACTCGGCTCGGTGGTGCCATTTGATGTGTTTCGCAGAGTCTCACATGCCGAGTGGGACACATTGCTGTTCTTCTACGGAGTTGTAATGTGTGTCGGTGGTTTGAGCTTACTTGGGTATTTAGAGCTGGCCTCTGGCGTGATGTATAGCCAATGGGATCCAATTTGGGCCAACATTATGGTTGGGATCTTGTCTGCAATTGTCGATAACATTCCGGTGATGTTTGCTGTGCTATCCATGGAACCACAAATGTCGATTGGAAACTGGTTATTGATTACTTTAACGGCGGGTGTCGGCGGTAGTTTATTGTCGATAGGTAGTGCAGCTGGCGTGGCATTAATGGGCGCAGCGCATGGTAAATACACCTTCTTTGGTCACTTGAAGTGGATGCCAGTGATCATGATTGGCTACGCGGTCAGTATCGCCGCTCACCTGTGGTTGAATGGTGCTCTTTTCTAATTCGATGAACCTTTGGTCGCCTTCTCAACTCGTGTCCAGACATTGCTCAATTGCATCGCTGGACACATATTGCATGTAAGCACTTCACCTTGATGCTGAATTCGCATCACCAAATCTGAATCCGTTCTGCTGCTTCCTGAGTTCAGCTCAATGATGATCAAGTCATCGTCGACACTATAACTGCGTGTAACTGTGTTATCCGTGGTTTGATAGGTCACTTGTCCCGATTCAAAAAGCAAATAACTGTCATTATCCGCGTTCTCATACATGCCCTTGAACAAGACAAGCTGTGGGACTTCGAAGGGTCGACTGGTATCGGTTAAACAACCCGTCAGCAATAGCACGCTACTGCAGCCGATGATCAAAGAGTGATGGCTATTCATTTGGGCATCCTTGCCTAGAGAACATGGTTAAAGGATATGCAACCAAACAGGTATTTTCCACAAAGTGACGATTTTATTGCAAAGTCGCATTTTAAGAACCACTAGCCTTCACTATGAGCAGTACGTGATCCTCGGTCAGAGGCTCATTGCCAAATCACTTATTAGTCTTGATCTCTTCCCTCTATCACCAACAAGCGCTGTTTGCGCTCTACACCACCCGCATACCCTGTCAGTTTGCCATTTTTACCAATGACGCGGTGACACGGCACAATCACTGACACTGGATTTTTACCATTAGCCAATCCCACCGCACGCACGGCTTTCGGGTTGCCAATCGCTTCAGCCAATTGAGCGTAGCTCCATGTTTCTCCATAAGGGATGGTAGTGAGAGCTTGCCAAACCGACTGTTGAAACGGCGTTCCCTTGGCGGCGATCGGTACATCAAACTGAATGGCCTCACCAGCAAAATAACGATTGAGTTGTTCAGTGACCAATTCAAAGATCGGAAAGTTATCGTCTTGATCGCCCAACTGATCTGGCTTCGTGGTATGTATTTCAAACCAAGCGCCAAGCAAGCCTTGCTCATTAGCTTGCAAAGTAATGATGCCTAATGGGCTCTCATAATAAGTAAAACGATTTGCCATGATATCTCCTAGCTTAGTATTCCGATTAAGATTGATTCCAACAATGGAATGTGGCGTAACTGCCCCACGGCGACACGCTTTGTGCATTAATGGCAGGACGATGCTCGATGAATTTCTTCACAACCAAATCACCGACTAACAAATGGTTAGGTTCGCTCAAGCCCCGAAGCAGCGCATATTGAATCGTCCAAGGGCCAATGCCTTTAAGGTCAATCCACTTAGAAGGATGCTCGGCTTCGTTGTCGACCATGTACTCGGCAAAACGCTTTAGGGTTTCCTTGCGACTTCCCGGCATTCTTAAAAAGCTCACATCCGCCTCAGCGATCTGTTTTGGTGTTGGGAAGTAAGTTTTTTCATCTTCACCAGAAAGCTCTCTAACCAACAGATTAAGCTGACCAATCGCTGCGGTGACCGACACTTGCTGCCCGATAATCGCTCTTACTCCGGCCTCCCAAGCACTCCACACCCCAGGAATACGGATACCACTTTTGGCTACCAAATTAGGGTCGATAGTTGTAAAGAAGGCTTCGACCTTTGCAATGTCAACATCTAAGTCAAACATGCGTCGTATATTTGCGATCAAACTTCTTAGTTGATTGATATCGTCTAACTCAAACTCAATATCCAAGCGGTTATCTTTAACTAAAGTGGCCTTGAACCAGCCCTTAGAACCGTTCACATTCACCGAGCGCTGGTAATAGTCCTCGCCTACTTCTTCTATGCCTTCAATCATTCTTCGTCGGTAGAAAGCCAACAGGTGTTGCCAATCTAGCGGGCCATGAAAACCGAGCTGAATGTGATTACTCAAGTTGTTACTTGGCTTAGAGCGTCGGATTTGACTTGGCGAAAGCTTCAGCTCTTTTAGAAAGGCATCATTGAAGCGGCGCGTACTATTAAAACCACTCGCAAAGCCGACATCGGTAATGCTCATGCTACTGGTGTGCAGCAACTGCTTAGCAAACATCAATTGGCTATAAAGGCTATATTGCTTAGGTGACACCCCGATGTAATTGTCGAACAAGGTTCGTAAGTAACGGTCGGAAATGCCTAAACGGTTCGCAAGATCGACGATTGAACCCGCATTCAGTGCGCCGTTATCAATCAACTGCAAGGCGCGCAAGAAAGTAGTTTCAACGCCCTTCCATGCTGGAGAGAAAGGCGCGCTGTCTGGTCGGCAACGCAAACAAGGACGATAACCTGCCTTTAGTGCCTGAGCTTGATGAGAAAAATACTCCACGTTCTCTTCTTTAGGTGGACTCGCAGGGCAAATAGGACGACAGAAGATCCCAGTCGTTTTCACCGCCGTAAAAAACATCCCATCAAAGCGAGCATCTCGCGCATATCGAGCTAAATGGCACTGCTCACTCGTTAAGGTACTGTTGTGATGGATATTTTTCGACATGATGTGTTCTTCCCATTTGCCATAATTTTGGCTCCGATAACTAAAAGTTTACCGTGAACGACCAGAGTCGCTAGCCACTTTCGGAAGCGAAGGTTATATAAATCACAAAAAAGGGTTTTAATTTTATTCAATTCGACTAAATTTAACCTAGAGAAGGCATTCTTCTCACAACGTCAACGATAGATACTTAGCACGCCAAAGATGCAGAGACCTATCGAATATAAAAAGGAAAAGGCTATGGTTCTTCACACGTGTCGTATTGTTTTATCAAACCAACAGGTTCTCACCAGTCAATCAGTCGAACAGTCTCTGAGCTTTCTTGAAGGCAAAGCAGATAACGGGATTTCTAAGATTGAAATTGACGCAACGGATGGCCACACAATCCATTCGTACATGTCACACTCTCTCGAAGAGTCTATTGAGAATCTAATGAACCTATAAGTGTTAACACTATAGAGCCTTTAAATAGGGCTAGGTATACCAGGCTTAAACGATTTTATTGGAATGAGAAACGATCTCTAGTTCCGAAAAGAAGTACATCTCTGGTTTAAAACAAAAATGGCTCCTAACTAGTTAGGAGCCATTTTTTATCTCGTCAACAAAGCATATTGCTGGCTGCGCGTGCTATTACTCTGGCGTCTGCTCAGCGGCTTGTTGCAACGTATAAGCGGTCGATGGGTCAATCTCATTAACCAATTTCTCAACCTGCATGATCGCATCCACCGAAGTACTGCTTTTACGGTAGCTTAGGTAAATTGGGCGATACCAGTCTTCAACCCCTTTCACCTTATGTAACTGACCCGAATCGATAAAAGGTTCGACTAGAGAGACTGGCAAATACGCACTGCCACCTTTCTCTAAAATGAAATCGAGGGCAATACGCGCGGTTGAAGTACGTAGGTATGGCGCGGGCACTTTAGGGTGACGCTCTGCATGTTCAGAACCAAAGCGCGTGCCCCAATCAACATAAACGTATTTGTGCTGGAACACAGATTCCAGATCATCTTGCTGAGTAGATACCAACACCAAGACCAGATCAGCAACTTTTTTACAGTTCAGCTCTTCTGCTTTGATCTGATCGAAAGCGAAAGCCATGTCTAAGGTTCGCTCTAGCAAATTACGGTTCAGTTGCTCACGCCCCATCACCTCTGCCATGAAGCCATAACCACCAAAAGAATCGGTCACCACGCTCAAACAGTTTTGCAAATACGCATCCCAAATATTGGGTGTGCCGCCGAGTGTTAACTGTAAGGCTTTTCCACTCTCTAACGACAGCTCAAATTTGGCTTGCTGTAAGGTAGATACCATCACTTCAGCATAACCAATCAAACGCTCACCAGAAGATGTGAGCTTGATGTTATTGCGGTCACGAATGAAGAGTTGAGTATCAAAATAGCCTTCAAGCTGTTTGATTCGCGCACTCACCGCCGCTTGCGTTAAATACAAGTTTTCAGCTGCACGCCCAAAATGGCGCACCCTTGCAACCTCAAGAAAGGTTCTAAATACTTTCACATCCATCAAATACATCTCTGTAATAAATCTGCTAACTAGCCGATCTAGGATTGTTTATCGTAAAGGCAAAAACGTTTTGTTTCCTATTTTAGCCTTTTAACAATATTTTCGCGTGAGCAATAAACACTAATTTCTATCTAACCACATTACTGAGGCTGATATGTCTGAGACCGAATTCCGTCACGGAAAAAAACGTTTTTATGACACCATTAAATTCCCACGAGGGTTCGCTAAGTCGGGTGATTTTACTCTGTCAGAAGAGGAAATCCTAACCTTGTTTGGTGACACTATGCTTGCACTTGAGACTGGTGAATTAACACCAACCAATGCAGAAGAAAAGCACTTCATCAAAGTGTTGTCTCACCCTCATAAGGCAAAGTCCAAGTTAGAGCGTGTTTGGTTGAAGTACATTCAACTGGCTCGTGGACGCCGTCGCTTTCATACCCTAAACGGCTGCAAACGCGGCGAAGTGCCTAGGGAAGAATACGAAAGTGAGTTAGTGTTAGAAGATTAGTAAAATCGCTCAAGGTGATACCTCATCACTTTGGGCTTTTTTTTGCCTTCACGGTTTACACTTCAAGATCGCTTTTTCTTCGTAATAGGTAAGTTTAGCCAACCTGCTCGGTTTTACCAATATTTATAGATAATTCATAGCGATAGCGTGAATCAACATCTATCTTCAACCATTCAATCGGGTATCTAACCCAGTTAAATTCTTCGAGCCCCACTTAGCAACTTCCTTTTATCACGATAGTGGCACATTGCCATCATTATTTTTCACACCTCAACTATACTCTCAAAGCCTGTGAGCACGCTGGATCTCTTTAATGCGCCAAAGCTTGTCAATCTGCAGAAACGCACAAACCCTTTCAGGCACTGAATCAAATCAACATTCCTGTATATGACAAGCGTATTAATCTTGTTTAACGCCACCAAATATCCATACAATTATTGTGCAATTTTGAGAGTTCTAGTCACAGATACGACGAAAAAAGCAAAAACTTGACCTAAAACAATAGCGGAACTCGATAACTTATTTTATAATGCGAATTAATGTTTCAGAACACTATAAAATTTAATTTCTAGGGGCAAAATCAATGAGACTTATTCCATTAAGCAACAAAGCTAAAGTAGGTAAATGGGCTGCTCGTCACATCGCAGATTCTATCAACAAGTTCGCTCCAACTGCTGAGCGTCCATTTGTACTAGGTCTTCCTACTGGTAGCACACCTCTAACTACTTACGCTGAGCTAATTGAACTTTACAAAGCTGGCGAAGTTAGCTTCAAGCACGTTGTAACATTCAACATGGATGAGTACGTTGGTATCGACCCGAACCACCCAGAGTCTTACCGCACATTCATGCACGAGAACTTCTTCAACCACGTTGATATCCAAGCAGAAAACATCAACCTGCTAGACGGTCAAGCTGAAGACATCGATGCTCACTGTGCAGCATACGAAGAGAAAATCCGTTCTTACGGCAAAATCAACCTATTCATGGGCGGCGTAGGCATCGACGGTCACATCGCATTCAACGAACCAGGTTCTTCTCTATCTTCACGCACTCGTATCAAAACGTTGACTGAAGACACTCGTATCGCGAACTCTCGTTTCTTCGATGGCGACATCAACCAAGTTCCTAAATACGCACTAACTATCGGTGTTGCTACTCTTCTAGACGCTGAAGAAGTAATGATCCTTTCTCTAGGCCACAACAAAGCGCAAGCGCTTCAAATGGCTATCGAAGGTTCTGTAAACCACATGTGGACTGTTACAGCTCTACAGATGCACCGTAAAGCTATCATCGTTGCTGATGAGCCAGCTCAACAAGAGCTTAAAGTTAAGACTCTACGCTACTTCCAAGAGCTAGAAGCTGAAAACATCCAAGACCTATAATCTAAGGTTTTGTTGAATCAAAAAAGCCACTGTATGTGGCTTTTTTTGTGCCTGAAATTCACGATCGTAAACCGAGTAACCAAAAAACTATGATTAGGGAATAGAGTTAATAGGTGGAGGGAGTGATAACTAAGTAGGTGGAGAAAAGGCAAAGATAAATACTGAGGCGATTACAAAAAAGCGACTCCTCTAACAAGAGAAATCGCAACAACTGTAAATTCTAGGATGGGTAAAACAAGTTATAGAGGGCTGAATTGCAAAGAAAATGCTGAATAACGAAAACTAAGAACTCAAAGCGTTATCGCGGCATAAGGTGTTGATGATGTCTGTGATAGCCAAAACGATCGTCGACTTCACTTTCTGATGGTGTCTGCCCAAGAACATTTGAAGCATTGGGCCAGACATGGTTTCCACCATCTCTGCATCATATTCGATAGGCATAATACGCTGAATAGCGTGTACCTTGTTAAGCTCAAAAATAACGTCAACTTCCGTGAAGCTGGTGTCTTCACCTTGTATTTTCGCCCACTCTTTCAAGGTTACGAAAACCTCTAAATCGTCATAAAGCTCTTTGCTGATCACACCAAGCCCCAATAGAAGCTTACCGCGAACCATGATCTCGCCTAAAGGCCCACCACTGTTGAGTAGTGGCTCGACAACGAATTTAATCGCCGTGTCGTCTTTCTTGAAAATGTTTTTTAAAACCGCATCCACCGTGTCATCCAATGCATCATAAGCTGCCATTAGGCAGGCGCCAGCGCTCTCAGCTTCTGATAGGGCTTCGAGTAATTCAGTTTCGTGGCTAGGATGTATTGGCATAACGGCTCGGTAATAAGAAAGTGCCACAGGTGTGGCACTTTGATGATTTATCATTTCAATGCTAGATAAGCTTGTTCCGCTAGTTTAACAACTTCTGAGTCACTATTCAGCTCAGAATAATGCGCTAATGTCTCAGCAAAACCTTTTTCTGCGAACATTGCCTGAAGTTCAACCGCTTGTGGGTCATCTTCATTCTTGTAATGAAACGCAGCTGCGATCGCTTTTACTAGGTGTGCATTAGGAAGGCCGTATTCTAGCGTACCGTTCAATGGCTTGACTAGACGATCTTGTGGGCTCAGCTTACGAATAGGCTGACGGCCAACACGATCCACTTCATCACGTAGGAACGGGTTCGCAAAACGACCAAGAATTTTCTGGATGTATGCCGCGTGCGCTTCAGGATCGAAGCCGTAACGCTTGATCAGAACTGCACCGCTCTCCTCCATCGTTGCTGTTACTTCAGCGCGGATTTTGTCGTCTTCGATAGAGTCTTTGATTGTCTCGTGACCCGCAAGCACACCAAGGTATGCCGTTACCAAGTGACCTGTGTTTAGCGTGAACAGTTTACGCTCAACGAAAGCCATTAGGTTATCTGTGCATTCCATACCTGGAATGTTTGGAATCTCACCTTTAAATTGCGTTTGGTCTACGATCCACTCGCTAAACGTTTCAACCGTTACTGCTAGTGGGTCTGTTTCGCCTGCTTCTGCCGGTGGAACGATACGGTCAACCGCTGAATCAACAAAACCAATGTGCTGTTCAGTGAAGGCTTTCATTTCATCAGAAAGGTGCTCTAGAACCGCTGCTTTTAATTGGCTAGTACCGCGAACCATGTTCTCTGCCGCGATGATGTTCATTGGTGCAGTGTTGTTTGCTGCTGCACGCTTTTCAATGCCTTGAGCGATAGACTTAGAGATGATTTTAAGAACAGTAGGACCAACTGCTGTCGTCACAATGTTAGACTCTGCAATGCAATCAACCACTGCGCTTGTTGCCGAGTTTACTGCTGTCACGTTCTTAACAACTTCAACAACACACTCTTCGCCAACAATCTTAACTGGGTATTCTTGGCGTTCAATTAACGCATTTACAACCGTTTCATTTACGTCAGCAAACGTAACCTTCATACCAGCGTCAGAAAGAAGCTTACCAATGAAACCACGACCGATATTACCTGCACCAAAATGTAACGCTTTCATAATTTTGACCTTATAAATATTTGAATCTAGATAGCTAACTGCTCAACAACATGCCTTGACGATGTGCCCTCGGCATTAAGCAGTAAGCTATTCAGACTGAATCTTCTTAGAGAGATTAAGACCGAAAATGAGGCCAGTAGGGGGATACCGGCCTCCTTCACTCAGGAGCTTGACTAGAGCTTTTTAGTTTCCGTTGAGAATACGTAGAACATCAGCAGGGTTTGTTGTGTTCTGTAGGCATTCCACAGCTTCTTCATCATCAAGTGAATTCGTAATAGCCATCAGCACCATGTTGTGCTCATCGCCTTGTGCGGCAATACCGATAACCATCTTAGCGATATCATCTTCATCTTCGCCCCACTGAATACCTTCAGGGTACTGACAGAAAACGATGCCGGTTTTTTGTACGTATTGTTTCGCTTCGATTGTGCCGTGTGGTACTGCGATAGACTCACCTAGGTAGGTAGACACAAGCTCTTCACGAGCAAACATGCCAGCTACGTATTCAGGTGATACATTGCCAAGTTTTACCAGTTGGTCGCCAGCGAACTTGATTGCGTCTTCTTTTTGAGTCGCTTTTAGGCCAAGGAAGATGCTGTCGTCAGTCAGTGCAAGCTTGTTGCCTTCTTGTGCTGGAGCCGCTGCAGGAGCCAGAGCTTCTACTTTTGCTTCACCACTTTGAGCGTCGGTAAGTTCAGCGACTAGCTGGTCGTATACGCCACCGTCTAGGAAGTTGTTCAGAGACATGTGCATTGCACCCGGTACGGTTTTGCGTGCACGGTCTGTTAAGTCTTTATGCGTAATAACGATTTGCGAATCAGCTGGTAGGTTGTTGATTGCGTAGTTGGTTACCACGATGTCTAGGCCAGCTGTTTCTACTTTCTTACGTAGAAGACCTGCACCCATCGCACTTGAACCCATACCCGCATCACACGCTACGTAGACTGCTTTTACATCCGCTAGGTTTACGTTTGCTTCTGCAGCTGCACCTTTAGAAGACGCTTTCATGTCTTTCATTTGAGCAGAGGCTTTCTCTAGTGAATCTTCGTCGTCACCTTGAGCTGAAGTCTTAAGTAGGATTGAAGCTACGATGAAAGACACAGCCGTTGCAGCGATAACAGAAAGAACCACACCGATGTAAGACCCTTTAGGTGTCATCAACAATACTGCGAAGATAGAACCTGGAGATGCTGGAGAGATAAGGCCAGAATCGAACACTACGTTAGTGAATACACCTGCCATACCACCTGCGATTACAGCAAGGATTAGACGTGGGTTCATTAGAACGTAAGGGAAGTAAATTTCGTGGATACCACCTAGGAAGTGGATGATCGAAGCACCAGCAGCAGATTGCTTCGCGCTACCTTTACCAAACACCATGTAAGCAAGTAGAAGACCAAAACCAGGACCTGGGTTCGCTTCGATTAGGAAGAAGATTGAACGACCAATTTCTTCAGATTGCTGGATACCTAGTGGAGAGAAGATACCGTGGTTGATTGCGTTGTTTAGGAATAGGATTTTCGCAGGTTCAACAAAGATAGATGCAAGAGGTAGTGCACCTGCTTCAACCATCACGTTAACGCCAGCCGCTAAACCAGAAGACAGAACTTTAACTGCAGGACCAATCACGATGAACGCGATGATTGCGCAGATCATACCGATGATACCAGCAGAGAAGTTGTTCACTAGCATTTCGAAACCACTCTTCACTTTACCGTGAACAGCTTCATCGAATTTCTTAATTGCGATACCACCTAGTGGACCAACAATCATTGCACCCATGAACATTGGGATATCAGTACCAACGATAACACCCATTGTTGTGATAGCGCCGACTACCGCACCGCGGTCACCACCAACCATTTTACCACCGGTGTAACCGATCAATAGTGGTAGAAGGTATGTAATCATAGGACCAACCATTGATGCTAACGTTTCGTTAGGCCACCAACCTGTTGGGATGAATAGTGCAGTAATGAAACCCCACGCAATGAATGCGCCGATGTTTGGCATTACCATATTAGATAAGAAACGACCAAAGTTTTGAACCTTGATCTTTGCTTCTGGTGATAACATAGGTAGAACCCCGTAGTGTATTGGTTGGTCAAATGACCGAAAGTGTGTGCTCAAAAGTTGATTAAAATGTATCACAACATTTCCAAAATGCACCCCAGCCCAATTTTCGTGATAAACATCACACACAAAAAACACTTTGGGGTTAACAATAACGCCTTGGATCACAAAAATGTCATGAATTTAAATTACAAAGCAAAATTAGTGAGAACAACTCTCATTAACTCACGATCAAGATCACACTTTACCTCATAACCATAAAAAATAAATGGTGATCAAAATCACACTTAATAAAAGTTAACTCCATAAAACTATAAACCAAGTATAAAAGAACGCCATACAAAGCGTGAAATATACGCACTCTCTTGAGTATAAATTGGCATCGTGTAATTTAATTACAAAACCAATGAGATGTAGATCACACTAAAAATTACGCTATCGCATCATCTCGATACACCATCGGCTTGTGCATCATGCGCACCTTCACCACACTCTTGCAGCACAAGCTGAGCACAACACACTGCTGTCAGCGGCAAGAGATGTGTTATTGTATTTACCTATTCATATCCACCACCGCTTCAACCTGAATCCGCAGATCGCTCTGCTTTGAGAAAAGACTATGTCAGACAAAATTTCCACATCAGCACTCGCGAAACAGAAAGGCGTAGAAGCCAAAGCGCTATTTAGTGATCTAAAAACCGCTGGCTATATTGTGCGTTCACAAGAGCGTTGGGTACTGACAGAGCGAGGGGAAAGTTTTGGTGGGGAGTATGTGGAGCACAAAAAGTTTGGTGTCTTTATCGTATGGCCAGAAAAACTGCTTATCGACTTAGAGTCATTCTCTGGCAAAACATTAACCGCGACGCAACTTGGCCACGCCTTTGAGCTCAGCGCCAAGAAGATCAACTTATTGCTCAATGAACTTGGGTGGATAAAGAAAGAAGAAGATGGCTGGCACGTCACCTCAACAGGCTTAAAAGCCGGAGGTGAACAAAGAGAAGACAAAGCGACTGAGAATTTATTTGTGGTGTGGCACGACTCGCTGGTCCGCAATAAACGATTAAAGCAATCTGTTGTCGAGTTCTTAGGCCACGATGCAGAAAGCCACTCGACCGATGTGTCGTTTTCTAGCTTCCGTCAGAAATTTGAGGCGAAACACCGAACCTTAGATGGGCACTATGTTCGTTCAAAGGGAGAGCTGATCATCGATAACTGGCTTTATATGGCAGGAGTGGTGCATGCGTATGAGCGTCCACTGCCAATATCCAAACAAGTGATTAGTGATTTTTATCTGCCAAGTGGCAAGGTGTACATCCAGTTTTGGGGAACCGATTCTGCACCTATCGCTGAAGACAAACGCATTGAAACGAGAGAAACATACGCAGAACACGGCTTCAGCTTGATTGAACTCACCCCAGAAGATATCCCAAACCTAGACAGCGTACTTCCGCCATTATTGCGCCAATATGGTATCAAGGCGTACTAAGCTACTGATCTTAGCGCGCCATCACACATCAAGATCACACTTACGCACTCATTATGGACATTAAACACCATAGTGATTTGATATGTTCGCTATTTTCCCCGAGTCATTCTTCTATTATCTTACACCCATCGACTTGAGCTACCGCAGATACTCGATTTAATTGGGGCATGTTCGATAACTATTTAGACGTTCAATCTATTGAGATTCGTTTAAATGCGTTATCCGTTTATTGTTGACGTTACCGAACATAAAACCCTACAACATTTATTATTGATAGATATTAGGATTCAACATGACTCATCCAATCATTACCGATCTAAACACTCGTTACACAGCTAAAAAATACGATGCAGAAAAACGCATCTCTGCGGAAGACATGGAAGTAATCAAAGAAGCACTTCGTTTGTCAGCTTCTTCTATCAACTCTCAACCTTGGAAATTCATCATCATTGAGAGCGATGCAGCTAAACAGCGCTTCCATAACACTTTCGAGAACATGTTCCAGTTTAACCAACCACATGCGAAAGAAGCGTCACACACGATCCTGTTTGCTCATGATCCTAAGTACACTAAAGAGAAATTCGCTAAGCGTGCTGATACAGAAGTAAGCTCTGGTCACCTACCCGCTGAAATGTACGAGCAATTCTTAGGTGCTTACGCATTCGCAGAAATGAACACAGACGAAACAGGTTTCAACGGTAACTGGACTAAGTCTCAAGTTTACATCGCACTAGGTAACACACTGCACACACTAGCTCGTCTAGGTATCGCTTCAACACCTATGGAAGGTGTAGACGCAGCTATGATCAGCGAAGAGTTTGCTGACGAACTAGAAGGTCACGTTGTTGATGTAGCGCTAGCTATCGGCTACCACAAAGACGGCGAAGACTACAACCACGGTAAACCAAAAGCGCGTCTAGCTCTTGATGAAGTGGTTACTACGTTATAACAGCTACTACGCTATAACAGTCACTACGCTGTAATAGCTAAAACGAACAAATCGCACTGCTTTATTTGGCCAGACGCTTGTCTGGCCTTTTTTATATCTGTTATTTATCCAAGCCAATATCCACAGACAAGTCATAAAGACTCATTAATATCAATATGATTGCAAAAATAAACAAGTCATAAAGACACCAATCAGAGTTAAATAGCAAGTAATTTTATATAAAACAACAACTTAAAAATATGGCACAACTAGTGCAATGAGAGCCTTAGATATTTCAATAAGGTATTATCATTATGACTATTCACGTTAAATCAAATGTTCATTGGGTCGGCGTTCACGATTGGGAAACCGAACACTTCCACGGTAAGGAATACCACATGAACAAAGGTACCAGCTATAACTCGTACCTGATCCGTGAAGAGAAGACAGTGCTTGTCGATACTGTCGATCATCGCTTTACTGAGCAATTCCTTGCAAACCTAGAGATGGAAATCGATATCAATGAGATCGACTACATCATTTGCCAACACGCTGAAGAGGACCACTCAGGCGCCCTCTCAGCGCTGTTAGCTAAGATCCCAAATACGCCTGTCTACTGCACTGAAGCAGGGATAAACTCGATTGTTGGTCACCACCACCAACCAGACTGGAACTTTAGAACCGTCAAAACCGGTGACACTCTTGATGTCGGTAACGGAAAACAACTTATCTTCGTAGAGATGAAAATGCTGCACTGGCCAGACTCAATGGCGACTTACTTAACTGGTGATGAAATCCTGTTTAGTAACGACGCTTTCGGCCAACACTACTGCGACGAAAATCTATTCAATGACCAACTAGACCAAGTTGAACTGCATGAACAATGTCTGCGTTACTTCTCGAACATCCTGACACCGTTTGCGCCGCTGGTTAAAGCAAAGATTGAAGAAGTGCTGAACTTAGGCGTGCCTATCGATGTTATCGCGACCTCTCACGGCTGCATTTGGCGTGACAACGCGACTCAAATCGTTGAGCAATATTACGAGTGGTCGAAAGCCTACAAAGAAGATCGCATCACCATTGTCTACGACACCATGTCAAATAACACTCGCATGATGGCCGATGCTATCGCTAAAGGGATCCGTAAAGGCAGCCCAGAAACGGCGATCAAGGTGTTCAATATCTCTAAGCATGATAAAAACGACATCCTTGCCAACATCTTTCGTTCAAAAGGTGTACTCGTTGGTTCATCGACCATGAACAATGTGATGATGCCGCAAATCGCAGCTTTGCTTGAAGAAATACATGGCCTACGTTTCGCAGAAAAAAGAGCCGCTGCCTTCGGTTCTTCAGGTTGGACAGGTGGCGCAGTTAAACGTATCGATGCTCGCCTACGTGAAGCCAACTTCGAAGTCAGCGCACCACAACACATCCACTGGAAACCAGACACAGACGCCCTTCGCCAATGTATCGATTACGGCATGACACTGGCTGAGGTGTGGCGTGCAGAAGCCGATGAAGTGAGCACACCAAAACAAGTATCACGCAATGTAACACCGCTCGAAGCCACACCAGCACCGGAGAACACCACTACCGAGCTCAAAGACACGACAGAGCAGAAGTTAGAAGAAGCACAAGACAAGCCTGTCCATAGTGCGGATTGCACTTGCTGGCGTTGCACCGTATGCGAATGGGTGTACGACCCACAACTAGGCGAACCCTACCAAGGCGTTGAACCAGGAACACCATGGGTACAAGTACCTGATGATTTCCTTTGCCCTGAATGTCATTTAGGCAAAGAAGTGTTTGTGGAGAAGTAGCATGTCGAACATTGTTATTGTGGGTGGCGGTTTCGCTGCCCTACAAACTATCAAGATGGTACGTAAGCTTAACCAAGATATCGCAATTACCATGATCACCGCCGATGCCGGGGTTGAGTACAGTAAGCCGAATCTTTCGCACGCGTTCAGTCAGGCGCAAACACCAGAAGCATTGTCGATACATAGTGCTCAACAGTTGGCTGAGCAGTACAACGTGGTCATCAAAACCAAAGCACTCGTGAGCGAGGTAGATACTGTTCAGCAGTGTGTTCATGTTGATGGCCAAATCATCCACTATTCAAAGTTGGTATTAGCGACGGGCGCAACGCCCTTCATACCACCAGCGGAAGGGTTAAAACGCAGCGCGACCATTACTCTCAATAGTTTGGAAGAGTTCGAGAAACACAAAGCTCAGGTTGATGACGCACAACGAGTCACCGTGATCGGTGGAGGTTTGATTGGGGTCGAGCTCGCCTTCGACCTTCAAACCGCAGGTAAAGATGTCACCATCATCGAACCCGCGAGTTACTTGCTAAATAACTTGGTGCCACCTTTCGTGTCCCTAGAGTTAGAAAGAGAGTTAAGAAAAGCAGGCGTCACCGTTGAAACTGATTCTGCAGTGTGTCGCGCAACTTATCTCCCTGATGGGGTGAGGTTGCAAACTACTTCTTCTCGATTAATACGAACCGATATCGTGATTGCCGCTGCAGGGCTAAGACCAAACACGCTGTTAGCCAAACAAGCGGGAATAGAAGTAAACAAAGGGATTGTGGTCGATAACACCATGAGTACCAGTGCCGAGAATGTGTATGCGATTGGTGACTGCGCCGAAATCGAAGGTCGAGTGATGGCCTATTTGCAGCCAGCAATCTTGTCTGCAAATGTGTTGGCTAAGCAGCTGGCTATGGATAAAGGCGACATCAAAGTGGGCGAAGCAACGCTCAGTTTGCCTCACATCATCACTAAGGTGAAAACACCGAGCTACCCGATTCAACTCGCAGGGCGTGATATTCAAACTGCTCAGAGTTGGGAAACGCGATTCGACCCAAAAGGCATTATCGCTAAAGGCTTCAATGAAGAGGATCAGTTGGTTGGGTTCATTGTCACGGGAGAACACACCAAAGCTGCATTCCCTCTGCTTAAGGAACTCCAGACCAGCTCTCCAGCATAAGCTAGGCATTCGCTAGACAATAAAAAAGCCAGTCAACAGACTGGCTTTCTTGTATTCATCTTAGTGCGACTAGCTCATCGCGTTTAAGCAGAGGAGAACATTAACCGATAAACGAGATGTACCCTTGCAGGATAATCAGGTTAACGATATCGATAAAGAAGGCACCCACGATTGGCACAACCATGAAGGCTTGTGGTGACGGACCGAAACGGTTCACCAAAGAGCCCATGTTCATTACCGCTGTTGGTGTTGCACCTAGGCCGAAACCACAGTGACCACCCGCCATAACCGCTGCGTCGTAGTTAGAACCCATTACTTTGAACGTCACAAAGTAAGAGAAAATACCCAGTACAACCGCCTGAACCGCAAGGATAACCAAGAACGGAATCGCAAGGTCAAAGATGTTCCAAAGCTTAAGGCTCATTAGCGCCATTGCTAGGAACAGTGACAATGACACCGTACCAAGAATATCGACCGTTTCGCTATCCGTCTTATGCAGCTTAGTGACTTCAAACACGTTAGTGATGAACACACCGATAAACAACGCGTAAACGAAGTCAGGAATCATCAACCAAGAAATTTCAAAGGTCGCTACCCATTGCTCTAGGTATCTCGCACCCGTGATACAGATAAGAAGAATGAACAATACTTCAATCACCTTCTTCGCCGTCACTTTGTCTTCTTCATACTCGTTGTAAGTAACCAGTTCAGGGAAGCGTTCGTGCGTTTGCGTGCCTGTGCCGTACTCAGATTCAAGCTGGTTTTTGTCAATCAGCTTTTGCGCCACAGGGCTACCGATAATACCACCGATAATCAAACCAAAGGTCGCTGAAGCCATTGCGATTTCTAGCGTATTTGCAATGCCAAACGTATCTGCAAAAGTTTGAGACCAAGCCGCGCCTGTGCCGTGACCACCCGAAAGAGTGATAGAGCCAGCAATCAAACCCATCAAGGGTTCCAGGCCTAGTGCCGTTGCTAAAGTTACGCCTACACCGTTTTGGATAATGATGTAAACCGACGCTACCCCTAAGAATAGGAATACCTTAGCGCCACCTTTTATCAGCTGCGTGTAGTTAGCCGCAAGGCCGACCGTTGCAAAGAACATCAACATAAACGTGTTCTGCAGGGGCAAAGAAAACTCAAGATCAAGGCCGTTAAAATGCAGGGCTGTAATAGCAAAAGCGACAATCAAGCCGCCGACAATGGGCTCTGGAATGTTGTACTTTTTGAGAATCGGAAGCTTTGCATTGACGAAATGACCTAGAAACAAAACACTAATCGCGATTAGGAAGGATTCTAGTGGTCCAATTGAAATTAATTGATTCATATAACCTCTATTTTTTTACGTTCTCATCTTCCCTAATGAGTCTAGTTTTATCTGTAATTATTTGTGCTGCTCTACCTATATTTATACAAACTGGAGAGAAAGTGTGGATTCGAAAAGCGAACACATTACTGCGATCGCTTAGTGCCATGTTAGTAGCACGTTAACTTTTATAGGAGATAAAAGGATTTGTGACAACAATCACCTCCTAAAAGTTGAAAACGGCGTGAGTATCTATGCCGCAGACTCTGCTTTCTTAATACCTAAAAAAGCAAAAAGGAGCTATTTCTAGCTCCTCTTTCATCACCATCGCTGGTAATTAGAATTTTTTCGGTGCGTAACCAGTCATAACTTCAATGCGAAGTTCTTTACCGACTTTCGTCATTGGGTGAACAATTACGAGTCCTTTAACAGACTTTTTCAGTTTACCCATATCCGCTTGCTCAGCCTTAGTGATTTCACGGCTAAATGGCATATCAACCAGAGACTTACGCTCTTGGTTCACATCAAAGCTTTCTTTGTGTTTAAGCTGGGCAATTTTCTTAGTTAGCTTCTTAATCTCTTCCTCGAACTGACGAACAACAGGACGATCATTACGAGTTTTAGCAGCATCTAGCTTGTGGCGACACTTGTCTAGACGGTTGTTAATTTGTTGAAGTTCGTTTTTAACACTCATAATAATTTCCTAAGATTAAACAAGCCAATTCGGATTGGGGCGCGGAGTATAGCACAAGGGTTCTGTTGAACCGAAATTTATCTGTTAATTACCAACAGAAACGAATCACATCGACACCGCTCATTCAGCTTGCCTATTCTTTGTGGCGAACCTCTCAGCGGATTATTCATTGATAGGATAGCGTCTACTTCAAAAATTGCAGTCCTCGATGCATCAAAATTCCGTCTAAACTTATACTCTAACGGAGTAACTAAATCAGGGTACACAGCTTGGAGTTGTTACCCCCAGCAACGACTCTGATTCGCAACGTAATCACAAGGATAGCCGATGACATTATTGAAACGAACATTGACCTGCAGCCTAGCCCTGAGTGCAATGTTTACTGCAACTTATGCATCTAGTGAACAAACAACCCAAAGTAACCTAATCGTCGAGTACTCTGCACCGCAAAATGTTGAAGAAGAACAGATCAAACGCGAAATTCAAAACAGCGGTGTTAATGACACCGTGGTCGACCTATCAAACCAACTGTTCATGTTTGAGAAACCATTAACCATTCAATATGGCGGGGAAGAAGGACCACTCTACGATCCACAAACCCATCAAGTGCTGATCCCTTATAGCTTTTACGCTGAGTCACTCAATTATTTCGAGAAGAACCAATACGAAAAAGAGTACGGGAAATCATCGCAAACCGGCGCTATTGATACCTTGCTGCACACCCTGCTGCACGAAGCTGGGCACGCGTATATCGAAGATCAGAACATTGCCATATTGGGTAAAGAAGAAGATGCAGTTGATAACCTAGCAACCGTGCTACTGCTTAACTACGTAGAGCATGGAGCCGATGCCGCTATCAGCGCTGCAGACATGTTCGCTTTCGAGTCAGAAGACCGCCCGGAATATTACGACTTGGGGGAATACATCGATGAGCACAGTTTCGACCTGCAGCGTTACTTCTCCACTTTATGCTTGGTGTATGGCAGCGATCCCGATGCCTATGAGAACTTGCTCGACGAGGTGGAAAACGACTATTTGAAAGATAGGAAAGAGTTTTGTGTCGAGCACTTTAACGTGATCAATGAAAATTGGCATCAGTATTTAAAAGAGAGTGACGGTGCTTAAAGGTTAGCGCCGAGAGCGAGAAAAAAGCTTTGGCATCAAATTCCAAAGCCGTAACTCGATAGATTAGCTTAAGAGTTAAGAGTTTAAACCCTAGACCTTCACTTTATACTTCAGATCTTGAGCTTCATCGCCGGTCATGCCTCGAAACCCCCAGCAGTGCGATGGCTGCTCCTTAATGGTGATCTCGATATCAATGGGAGAGATGGCCAGTTGTTTCTCTATTTCTGAGAATATCTTCTTAATCAGGCGCTTTTTGGTGTTTACCGCTCGACCTTCCATCATATTGATCTCAATGACGGTGTAAGCTTCTGTTCGCCCTTCGGGATAAAAGAAGTCATCTCGCTCCAATGGCACAAATCGATGTGCTCGCTTGTCATCGGGTAACCCCATCTCACTGTTCAAGCACTGCTGCAACACATTAGAGAGCTGCAACTTAATTGGATTTAAGCACTCTTTGATACCATAAATAACAATCATGACCATTCCTTTGATGCGATGTTAGGTATAGAAGAACGTCAGATAGAAGCATCGTTTGGCGACTACCCATTCGCTCACTATTTGTACATATATTACCTAATGACGCGTATGAGAAAAGGTAAAAACAATGAATTTATGAACAGGTGCAACAAAATACCTATCCCTTTGCAAACATAAGCCGAAGCGAATTGATCGAACACCACCTTCCCCGCGTATATCTTCTCAAATCACATTTGAACTAAGGAGTGCTATGTGCCGAATTCACCTAGGAAGACCACGCGGACAGACGCCGAACCAGAAACACCCGTAGAGTCTTCTCTGGAGCTCGCAGTGTTTCCTCTCCCTATCTTCCTTCTACCGGGAGGCAGACAAAGGCTGCGCATTTTTGAGCCAAAGTATCTGGCGATGATTGCTCACGCAGCGCAGGGCGATGGTTTCATTATCGCCACTCAAGACAACTCTAACTCTGATGATCTTAGTTCTTGGGGGACAAAGGTAACCATCGTCGATTTCAATATGTCTGATGACCAAATCTTGGAAATTGATGTCGAAGGCGAAAAATTGGTGCAGTTACATGGTTCGTTTCGAGACGTTGATGATCTGTTTAAAAGCCAATTCAGCTTGTTGCCTCACTGGCCTACTCATGACTTTAAAGTGCCCAACGTGTTTGCGGCATTTTTGGTTCAGTTGTTTCGCGACCACGATTCAATAAGAACACTCTATCCCACTCCAGATTTCGAGAGCCCACAATGGATCTGTGCGCGCTTGCTCGAAATGATGCCTATCCCATTGGAAAAGAAAACAGAATTTACTGAGCCAGCCAGTTTTCCGTCTCTAGTTCCTTTTTTGAATCAAATCATTACGGGGCAATAAGCACTTTTCTTCACTATAATTTTGTATAGTAGAAATTAATTTAAATTAAAGTGATCCCGACTTTCTCCTTCCACGTAGTGCCTATCAAATTCGCATGATGGTTAGTTACTATGCAAGTGGAAAGCAGAAGTTCAGGGAACGGCAAGGAGCATGTCATTATTCCCGATAACAAAGTACCTACAGACAACAAAGTACCGACAGAGCTTTCGAGCTGGTTGATGTTGGTTGGTACAGATCGAGACAAGCAGGCGTTCACCTGTTTGTTCAAGTTCTTCGCTCCTAAGATTAAGCGTTTTGGCATCAGTAAGTTGGGTGGCGAAGCTGCTGCCAACGAACTAGTTCAAGACACGATGACTAATGTTTGGAAAAAAGCACATCTCTACAATGTAGACAAAGGTGCTGCGACCACTTGGGTATATACGGTAATGCGTAATGCAGCGTTCGACATGTTGCGTAAAGTGAAAGCGAAAGCCGAACAAACGATAGCCGACGATATCTGGCCAATCGATGCGATGGTAGCCGAATCTCAAAGTGAAGATTTGCCATTCGGTGATCATTTGATGAGCCGACACGTAATGACTCAAATAGAAAAGTTGCCTCTCGCTCAGAAAACCATCGTCAAAGGCGTTTACTTTCAAGAGCTTTCTCAAGAGCAACTCGCTCAGCAACTTGGCGTCCCACTTGGAACAGTGAAGTCACGTCTGAGACTCGCTTTAGCAAAACTTAAAGTTCACATGGGAGACCAAAGCCATGATTAAACATCACCCAAACGCGGCAATCTTGAAAGACTTCGTCGATGGCACGTTGGCTGATTCAGTTTCTTTGATTGTTTCTAGCCATGTAGAGCTGTGTGAACACTGCCAAGAGAAAGTGAAACAGTTAACGGCTGAAGCGGCGAATAATGCATTTGACGCAGAGCCAGTATTTTCAAATGAAGATTTAGACAGCTTCTTAACGGACGACATGGACTTCGATTTTGACGCGATAGATCAAATCACAGCCGATGCTTCTCAGTCAGTAGAGGCGACTCCAGAGGTTCAGAAAGTAACCGTCGCCGACACGACATTCACAATCCCCCGCGCTCTGAATTCAGTGGCGAGAAAAGATTGGATGAATCTAGGCAAGATTTCACGAGCAAGGCTCGATTTCGATGACGAAACACACCATACGAGTTTGTTGCACATCGATAAAGATGGACAAGTACCTTGCCACACTCATAAAGGCTTCGAGATCACGCTTCTTTTAGAAGGCAGCTTCGAAGATGAAATGGGCGTTTACAACAAAGGTGACTTCATCTGGTTAGATGGAGAACACACTCATCAGCCTGCGACCAAAGAAGGCTGTGTGTGTTTAACTGTTTCAAGCGATGCCTTGTACTTCACCAAAGGGGTGAGCCAATTGTTCAACCCACTGGGTAAATATATTTATTAGTTTTAGAAGATTTACCGGATACGTCACAAGACTCATAGAGTTGGCTAGTAAGAAAAGTAAAAACCGAACTAAAGTAATGTTTAATAAGCAACAAAACACACAATATAAGAATAACAACGAGCAATGAGTGTAAGGAATTGACCAATGGATAAAAAAATAAAAATAGGCATTAGTGCATGTGTCGCCGGTCATAAAGTTCGGTTCGATACTGGCCATAAGCGTTCTCGTTTTTGCACAGACGATCTTGCAGACTACGTAGAACTTGAGCCAGTTTGCCCAGAGATGGGCGTTGGACTTCCAACGCCTCGTCCTACGATCCGTCAAACAAGAATGCTAGACGACATTATTCATGTTTCTCGACCTGATGGTTCTGGGGATGTCACCGATGAACTGATCGAGTTTGGGCAAAACTATTCAAAGAACAACCAACACATCGCTGGGTTCATTGTGTGTCAGAAGAGCCCAACCTGTGGCATGGAGCGAGTAAAGGTTTACCACCACCACGGACGTGGTTCTGAGTCGACAGGCGTTGGCTTGTTCACTCAGCAAGTAATGCAAGGCAATCCCCTCCTTCCAGTAGAAGAGAATGGTCGCCTCAACGATCCAATTCTGCGTGAAAACTTTATGACTCGTGTTTTCACATATCAAAAGTGGCTCGATCTTGTCGATGAAGGCGTAACCAAACATAAACTGATTCGGTTCCACAGCGCCCACAAATACTTAGTCATGTGCCACCACGTTGAGGGTTACAAAAGCTTGGGCAAACTGTTGGCAAGCAACGATCTTGAAATCGACGACTTGGCAAATCAGTATATTGAAGGCTTGATGACGGCACTATCTCACCATGCGAACCGCGGTAGTCACGCCAATACTTTGCATCACTTACAAGGTTACTTTAAGAAACAGCTGAGCAGCGCTCACAAACAAGAGCTTACCAATCAGATTTCATCGTTCAGAGAAGGGTTGGTTCCACTGTTAGTTCCACTAACGCTGATCAATCATTACCTGATGGAATACCCAAACGAGTACCTAGAATCACAAGTTTATCTAAACCCGCACCCACAAGAACTTAAACTGAGATACGGATATTGAGCGACATTCTATGGATAAGACGAGACCTGCGGACTCACGACAACCCCGCGCTCGTCGCAGCTGTTGAAAACGGCGTAACGACAGCCGTTTTCATTTCAACACCGCAACAATGGAAACAACACCATCTTGCGCCAATCAAAGCGGATTTTATACACCGACACCTGACGCAACTGGAATCCCAACTCGCTGAGCTTGGGGTAACGTTGCTTCACTTAAAAGCGACCGACTTTGACGACCAATCCAAACAACTCATCAACTTGTGCCAGCAGCTTGATGCCAAGTGCGTCTACGCAAACTCTGAACCAGAGATTGATGAACAAGCTCGCGATAAAAAGCTGATTTCAGGTGGTCTAAACCTGAAGATCAGCGATTGTGACGTGATGCTGCCACTCGGTAGCGTTCTCAACAAACAAGGAGAGATGTTCAAAGTCTTTACGCCCTTTAAGAACGCTTGGCTAAAACAGGTACAAGCCAAAGGTATCCAATGTAGTCATGCTCCAGTGATACCGGCTGAAAGACTTGATGACCAACGTTCAGAAGCGCAGTTACCTGATAGCCTTTCAGACTATCGACTTGCCGATGATTACGATTTCAACTTCCCTCGCGTTGATTCAAGTCGCTGGCCCATGAGCGAAGATGTACTAAGCAGCGTGATCCCCAATTTCTTGGCTAACAAAGTCAATGACTATGCACACCTGAGAGACATCCCTTCCGTCAAAGGAACGTCTGGCCTGTCACCTTACTTAACGATCGGTGCATTGAGCCCAAGATGGTTAGCGATTCAGTTGATTCAGCAACAACCTGATCTGCTGTTTGACTCGCAATTACCTGCCTTTTCTTGGCTTAATGAATTGATTTGGCGAGATTTTTATAAGCATTTAATGTTCCATCATCCTAAACTGATTAAAGGCGCTAACTTTCAACAAAAGTACAATGGCTTAGATTGGTATCAGGATCACCCGAGCTTCAAAGCTTGGTGTGAAGGGAAAACCGGCTATCCGTTAGTTGATGCAGCCATGCGCCAATTGGTTGATACAGGTTGGATGCACAACAGACTAAGAATGGTGGTGGCGAGCTTCCTGACCAAACACCTGCTGATCGACTGGCGTTGGGGCGAGCGGTTCTTTATGACGCACCTTATCGATGGCGATTTCAGCGCTAACAATGGTGGTTGGCAGTGGGCTTCAAGTACTGGCTGTGATGCTCAACCTTACTTCCGAATTTTCAATCCAATCACCCAGAGTGAAAAGTTTGATCCGAAAGGAATTTTTATTCGTAAATACATTCCAGAGCTGCAAAATATTCCTGACAAGCATGTGCATTTTCCACATGATTACATTGCAAAAAACGGAATTAACAGCGAATACTGGCAACCCATCGTTGAACACAAAGAAGCACGATTGAGAGCCTTAGCCTTCTTCAAATAATTAGAGTGAGTATTATGGATAACTCTCTATGGCTTGATAACTTTCTCAACATGTATCGAGAACTCGGAACCGACAATTTCGACGTGCTTAAGACGGTTTATCACCCTGATATTGAATTCCAAGATCCGCTGCATCATGTCAGCGGTATTTCGGCGCTTACGCACTACTTCGAGAACCTCTACACCCAGGTAACGAGCTGTTACTTTCATATCGAACACACTTTTGAATCGAACGACGAAGCGTCTGTTTACTGGACGATGCAGTTTGCTCACAAGCAATTAAATGGGCAAAAGCCTATCGAAGTACAAGGACACAGTCACCTTAAGATGCTAGACGGTCAAGTGGTCTACCACAGAGACTACCTCGACGTAGGGTCTATGTTGTACGAACACATTCCAGTACTGGGCTGCGCGATCAAATCCATCAAAAAGAGAGCGAGCCGATAATGCGTATTATGATCACAGGCGCGACCTCAGGTATCGGCCAATCCCTAGCTAAAGATTACGCTCAGCAAGGTCATCAGGTGATTGCATGTGGCCGTAACTCAGACAAGCTGCAAACCTTAGTTGATTCCCACGAGACGGATTTATCCCACTCATCAATAGAACCACTTTGTTTTGACCTAACCGACTACCACAATTTCCCGGAACTAGATAAAGACCAACCGCTCGACCTGCTGATTTTGAACGCGGGGGATTGTGAGTACATCGACGACCCAATTCATTTTGATGCCGAGCTTTTTGAGCGCGTCATCAACATCAACCTGATCTCAATTGGCTACGCCCTTAGGGCCTGGTTAAAAAACATCAAGCCGGGCGGCCGTTTGGTTTTAGTGAGCTCCAGCGCCTGCTTTTTACCTTTGCCAAGAGCCGAGGCTTATGGCGCTTCAAAGGCAGCCCTCACTTACTTAGGCAGAACACTTTCGGTTGATCTGGCCGAGCACAACATTCATGTCTCAATTGTGCACCCTGGTTTCGTTGAAACGCCATTAACCGAGCGAAATACTTTCGCTATGCCTATGATTATTAGTAGTGAGGCCGCAACTCAGCGAATCGTAAATGGTATCGCTCAAGGAAAGAGTGAAATCGATTTCCCAAGACGATTCATCATGTTGATGAAGCTACTAAGAATGCTTCCAACTCCAGTTTGGCAAAAACTCGCTTCAAGGATGGTATAACAATGAAAAAAATCGCCATTATAGGTTCAGGCATCTCTGGACTGACTTGCGCACATGTATTAGATAAACACCACGACGTTACGGTATTCGAGAAAAATGACTACGTCGGCGGGCACACTGCTACGGTTGATATAGAACACCGAGGCACGGCGTTTTCAATTGATACTGGCTTCATCGTTTTCAACGACAGAACTTACCCAAATTTCAACAAACTGCTTGAGCAACTCGGTGTCGAAAGGCAACCCACTGAAATGAGCTTCAGCGTACACAACAACACGACTAAATTCGAATACAACGGCCACAGCATTAATTCGTTATTCGCTCAGAGGAGTAATATTTTCAAACCTCAATTCTGGTCTTTGGTTTCTGACATTCTTAAGTTCAACAAATTGTGTAAGGCGCAATTCGAAAGCAATGTGTTTACTCCAGACGTTACCCTTGGCAGTTTCTTGCGTGAAAACCAGTTTTCCGACTTCTTTAGCCAACACTACATTCTGCCGATGGGTGCCGCTATTTGGTCGACTAGCTTAGAAGAGATGGAAGAGTTTGAGCTTAAGTTCTTCATTCAATTTTTCTACAACCATGGTCTGCTCGACATTGCTAACCGCCCGCAGTGGTATGTGATTCCAAAAGGATCGCGTTCTTATGTTGAAATCATCCTTTCACGCCTAAGTAAGTCTGTTGCACTCAATACATCGATTAAACAAGTAACTCGCCAAGAAACAGGCATCACGATTGAATTTGAAGATGGCAGCACACAAGACTTCGACGAAGTAATCTTTGCCTGTCACTCAGACCAAGCGTTACGTCTGCTTGGTGATGCGACAGAGCAAGAACAACAGGTACTCGGCGAAATCCCATACAGCCGTAATGAAGTGGTTCTGCATACCGATACCCGCCTACTGCCAGATAGAAAGCTGGCTTGGGCAAGCTGGAACTACATGTTGGATGGCGACAGCAAACGACCAGCCTGTGTCACTTACAACATGAACATTCTGCAAGGCATCGAAAGCCAAGACACCTTCTGTGTGACCTTGAATCAAAGCGAAGCCATCGACCCAGAAAAAATCATTCGCAGCTTTGTTTATCATCATCCGGTACTTAACTCGAACACCGTAGAGGCTCAGCACAAGCGCGAGCAGATCTGTGGCAAAAACCAGACTCATTTCGCCGGCGCGTACTGGTACAACGGGTTCCATGAAGATGGCGTTCACAGTGCACTCGATGTGACTAAACGCTTCGGCTTAGATTTGAGTACGAGTTCAGCACTATGAACACGCACACCATGACACCCGACATGGGGATCGCATCCGAAAAGAGTGAAGAGCTCAGCGGTATCTATTGGGGTAACGTAAGACACCGCCGTTTTGGTGACATTACTCATGAGTTCAGTTATCAGCTTTACATGATGGGGCTGGATCTTGATGAACTGCCCCAAACCACAGCGCGCAGCGCGCTGTTCGGGACTCGATGGTACAACCCAATTCGCTTTGTCGAATCGGATTATCTCGCTGAAAAAAAAGAAAATGTCTCAACGGATGAACCTAAATCACTCAAGCAACGTATAGCTTCCAAAGTGCAACAACTTGGTGGGGTTTGGTCTGATTCAAACCGTGTGACGATGCTGGCTCAGTGCCGTTGTTTAGGGATTTATTTCAGCCCCATCAACTGTTTTTTCTGTTACGACGAGGCTAGTGATTGTCGTTACATGTTGGCCGAAGTGAGTAACACGCCTTGGCGAGAAAGACACTATTATCTCATCGACATGCACAAAGAGTTGAAAGTAAAAAAAGAGTTTCACGTTTCGCCGTTCATGGATTTAGACATGAATTATTTGTGGAAAATAAAACCACCAGCGAAACGAACACTCGTTCACATCGAGAGCCGCAGAAGCGACAAAATTTTCGATGCGACACTGGCACTGACCAAGCAGTCCGTGACCAAGAAAAACATTAGACGAACGGTATTCAAGATTCCAGCAATGACGATAAAAGTCGTGATGGGAATCTATTATCAGGCTCTCAAATTATTCCTGAAAAAAGTACCTTTCGTTGCGCACCCAGACTCAACGTCTTAAGCGCCTCACAGTAACTAAATAGTACAGCTCAATTAGCGACTCGGGTGAGCTAAGACCAAAGAACAGCACCCGACTTTAGTTGGCAAAAAGTTAGAATGAATTCTCAGCGAGGTTTACATGGAACAGCTTGCAAAACAAAACAACAACATTGAACAACAAGCTAATGCCGTTGCTGTTTCAAGCAACTGTAAATATCGAGCTTTAATCTTCAAGGTGTTAGAACGCCTGCAATTCGCGACGCTTGAGATCATTGAGCGCGACCAACATTCCGTATTCGGTGATCGAGAAGCCGAGTTGAAAGGTCGAATCGTGATTCATGATGCGACCTTTTTTAGAGATGTTGTCATCAACGGCAGTATCGGTGCATCTGAAGCTTACATCGATGGCAAATGGACCAGCCCGAATCTCACGCGTGTGATTCAAATCATGGCTCGGAACCAAGCTCAATTGGATGAGCTTGATGACAAGACACAGTGGATTTCTCGCATCAAAAACCTCTTGCTGCGTCGTAAGAATGCCAACACCGAGCAAGGCTCTAAGCGGAATATTCTTGCGCACTACGATATTGGCAATGAGTTGTACGAGCGCTTCTTAGATAGCTCGATGCAATACTCTTCTGCTATCTACAGTGAAGAAGCAGAAACCCTATCCAAAGCTCAGCAAAACAAAATGAAAACTATCTGTGAGCGATTAGAGTTGTCAGAGAAAGATAACGTGGTCGAGATAGGCACTGGTTGGGGTGGCTTAGCTATATTCATGGCGCAACACTACGGATGCCATGTCACCACAACTACAATCTCAGATGCCCAACACGCGCTTGCAGAGCAGAGAGTAAAAGCCCTTGGTTTAACAGACAAAATCACCCTGCTTAAAGAGGATTATCGTAACCTCACTGGTGAGTATGACAAGTTGGTCTCTATCGAGATGATCGAGGCGGTTGGTCATGAATATCTGCAGACCTTCTTTGAGAAATGTTCATCGCTACTTAAACCTTCAGGCAAGATGCTGATCCAAGCGATTACTATTGCAGACAGCCGTTACGATAAATACCGTAAAGGTGTCGACTTTATTCAAAAGTACATCTTCCCCGGCGGTTGCCTACCTTCGGTTTCAGTGATGACCCAACACCTTGCGACCAGCACCGACCTTGTGGTTCAAGAAATTGATGATATTGGCCTGCACTACGCTCGAACGCTGAATGATTGGAACATTGCTTTTGAAAATAGTTGGGAAGAGTTAGAGTCCCTCGGCTATTCAGAAGAGTTTAAGCGCTTGTGGATCTTCTACTTCTGCTACTGTGAAGGCGCATTCAAAGAGCGCGTGATCAGTACTCACCATGTAGTCGCAAGAAAACCTCGATACTTTGGAGCAAAAGATGAAGCAGTTTTGGATTATTAATCTCGTACTGTTTCAAGCGACCTGGGTTTGCAGTGCCTTCTTTACCGCGCAAGCCCCGTTCGTCACGCCACTGATTGTAGTGGTTCACTTCCTCCTATCACCGACTCGCAGTAGCGATTTGAAGATACTCATTCTATTACCATTGGGGCTATTGCTTGATAGCCTCATGCTTCACTTCGGCGTGTTTGCCGTCGATTCTGAAATTGCCAATCAATCGTGGTTTCCTGTGTGGCTCATCTGCCTGTGGATCATGTTTTTGATTAGCTTCAACCACAGCCTTAATTGGCTTTTAAAATGCTCGAAAGTGATCTTGTTCGCCATAGGGTTCGTAGCAGGTACTAGTAGTTATTGGGGAGGCATCAAAGCAGGTGCCCTTCTAACGACTTGGCCAGATGCATCGGTAGTCGCTGCCCTTGCAATAAGTTGGGGGATTTTGTTGCCCTTGCTGGTGGCCGCCTACTCCAACTTAATACAACCTAGAATGGCAATAACGAGGTGACTTATGGCTTATCCAAGCAACCCGACACAAACGTTCAAACCTGAGAACGTTATTGTTCGCACTCATCAGCGAGCACAAAACACACTTCTAAGCTTTATCACTCTCTCGTTAATTTTTGCTGCGCTGATATTTTCCGGAAACACTAAAGCCTCTGCGGTCGATGACTTAAATAAACGCGGCCAAGGTGAGATGAGTTACTTGTTTTGGACTCTCTACTCCGCAGAATTCTACGCGACTCCAACCAACTCTGAACGAGCCTTAAAGCTCGAATATTACCGCTCTATCGACAGCAAAGACCTCGTAGACGCTACCGAAGATCAGTGGAACAAGCTAGGCTACTCTAACAGCAACATTCAACGTTGGTTGAAACCCTTGTATGCGATGTGGCCTAACGTGGAAGAAGGAAGCACACTCACGATTCGTGTCGCTGAAGATAACGTGAGTCGTTTTTATTTCGATGAGCAACCGATCGGCACCATCCAAGACAAGCAGTTTGGTGAAGCTTTCTTAGCCATTTGGCTATCTGAAAACACCTCGGAACCCGTTCTTCGTAAACAACTTTTAGGTTTGAAAAAATGAATCCAAAAACAACAATAATAAAATTCGCTCTGGCATTTTTTTCACTCACTTGGCTAGTGGGCTGTGGTTCTGCAAGTTTAGAAGACCATGCCGACACTACGCCAGAGCTCAAGCTTGAAACCTTTTTTAATGGCGAGCTAATGGCCTACGGCATGGTGCTCGACCGCTCTGGTAACCTACTGCGACGCTTCGATGTCAAACTGATCGCGACTTGGGACGGTGACAACGGAGAAATAAAAGAGTGGTTCTCTTTTGCTGATGGCGAGCGCTCAACTCGCGTTTGGAATCTACTCAAAACGGGCGAAAACACCTATTCAGGCACCGCCAACGATGTAGTAGGTACCGCTTACGGCGAGACACAAGGTTCGGCATTGTATTGGAAATATGATCTCGAAATTGAAGTAGACGGCAGCACTTATGAAGTTGTGCTCGATGATTGGATGTTCTTGATGGACGACAAGCGCTTGTTCAACAAGACTGAGATGTCCAAGTTTGGCTTTAAAGTGGGAGAGGTCATCTTATACATCGAGAAGATTTGATTTAACTGCCGTTTCTGCTTTTTGGTTTCAAATCGATGACTACATCTCATCTACAGTACGTAACAAAACAGCCCACAACGAAAATTGTGGGCTGTTTTGTTTAATCCCTCGAATAGCATACCTGCATGCTCAAGCCACTGTGCTAAGATGCGCCACCAGCATACAAATGGGCTAGACTCATACTCAGCAGTCCCCATTTGTTTCGCTAAGCGTAGATTCCCTACCATGAATAATTGAAAAGGCTTTAAAGCATGAGCAAGTTGACCTCAGCGGAGCGTAAAGCTCGCGACAATGAACGTTTCTCACAACGCGTAAACGACCGCAGAGAAAAAGGTGAAGACGTAGTTGCTTACGCACTGACCAACAAAAAAGCTGTAAAATTCCTGACTAAGTCAGAGAAAAAACGTTTCAACGAAACGAGAGCGACCCTGCAAGAAGAGAAGCGAGTGAAAGAACAAGAAGAGCTTAACCGAATCGAAGACGCGTTCACGATCAAACAGTTCGACGACGAATAATCACTTGTGATTACTCAAAAGCGCTGGCTCTATGTTTAGTAAATCAAAGCAAGCGTGAACTTAAATTATTATGCCAAGGTAAGCGTGAAAGTGTGCGACAATGCTCGGCGTAAATTCATATTCAAGGTTTATTATGAAACTTCTAGTTCGTAACCTATCGCGCTCTACATCTGAGCAAGACATCCGTGTGCTATTTTCTGAGTTTGGCTCAGTAAAAGAGTGCAGCCTAGTTTTAGACCAAGAAACTGGCGAATCTAAAGGCTTTGCTTTTGTTGAAATGCCAGAGCAAGAAGAAGCTAAAGCAGCACTAAACAAGCTGAACTTGTCAAAGCTTGGCAAAAACACGATTCGTGTAAAAGTAGCGAACTCTTAATCGAGCACCGCTTCATAAGCCACGTGGCTTAGCTTAATGCAGCACAGATGATAAAGCCCGTAACGATATGACGTTTTCCAGCGCAATATCGTTACGGGCTCTTTACTGCTCGCGATTCTCGTTTCACACGTTTCGAATACGCCTATAGACCTTCATGTTCATCAATAGCACGCCTTGCTTCTGCCATTGAACATCCAGATTCCATCACCAGCTGAGCCACCGTCATTGAGGGTGTTGCGGCCAACAGAGATGCCAAACACACCACAGGTTTAGGCAGCACTTTGTCGATCGCGATTGCTATCCAACCGTCTTTTTCATGGGTTAACATCTTTTTAAATTCAACGAGTTGATGCTCTTGAGCGACCAACAGCCAATTTCGCGAACGGCGAACTCGTTTCAACTGACATCCACATTCCGCAGCATTCGCCATCACTTGGATTTTATCACTCACACGATGTACAAAACTATTCAGTGGAACGCTAAACATAACTCTCTGCCAACCAATCTCTACCAATCCATTCAAGTGTTCTCGAACTACCACTCAACACTTCAATCACAACTCAATAAAATCATGCTTAGGATTACACAGACACAAAAAAACCGCCAGTCATGCACTAAGCAGCCTCGCGGTTTTTTGTTCTTTTAGAGTCTACAGCTCAGTATCAGCGACTAAGCATTTTTCAGATAAGTCGGGGTAATCAACAGCAGCTTTTTGTAGCGTCGCTATCACAACAAGTTGAAGTAGTCTGATTTCCTCGCTCAAAGCCATCAATCGCATCGGCTAACGCAGTAAATGACTGCTCAATATTGTCACGCGAGGTGGCGATGTTCATTCGCATAAAATGATAACTCTCAGCGCCAAACCAGCCGCCCGGCGTTAACCCCATTTTAGCCTGTTCAAACACCACGTTCTTTAACTCTTCTTCCGAGAAACCTAACTCGGAAAAATCAAACCACACTTGATAAGTGCCTTGCGGTTGGATCACTTTCAATTGAGGAATGCGCTGCGCAGCAAACTCAGTGATCCATTTCACCGTGTCTTGCAGATACACCAACATGCCGTCCAGCCACTCTTCACCTTTTTCGAAGGCAGCAATGGTCGCAAACGTGGTCAAGGCATTACCATGGTCAAGATACATCGCCGCTACGTTAGCTTTGAATAGCTCATTGTTGTTGGTGTACACATAGCCGTTTGAGATGCTGTGCATACCGAATGTTTTCGCCGGAGAGCCAATCAAGGTGATGATCTTGTCGTAATCAAAGCTGGTCAAGCTCGTGAAAGCGTGACCTTCAAAGATAATGTCTGAGTGGATTTCATCACTGATGATCAACACATCATGACGCTTAGCAATCTCGATAACCTGTGTCACTTCCTGCTGCGTCCACACGCGACCAGTTGGGTTATGTGGATTACAGAAAATCATCGTTTTTACTTTGTGTTCGATGATCTGCTGTTCCATACCATCGAAGTCAATGCGGTAACCTTGCTCATCATTGATGAGTGGGCTCTTCACGACCTGACGGTTAGCCTTGTTCACCAAGTTCGAAAACTGGTGATACGCTGGCGTATGGATAAGCACACCATCACCTTCGTTGGTGAACTGGCGCAATAACAACGCGATACCAGAAAGCACACCCGGCACCTGAACAAACTTGTCCGTAGAAAGGTTTAAACCATGACGCTTTGAATACCATTGCGACAGCGCTTCAAACACCCCTTGTTCATTAAATTCGTAAGAGTACACACCGCGCTCAACCAGACGGTTAAGCTCTTGAGTGATCGGTTCCGCGACCTGAAAATCCATGTCGGCAACCCAGTAAGGGAATACATCTGTGGTGTTGTAAATGTTCTGTAGCATCTGCGGTTTGCTTTTAATAAACGCATTTTCACCGTAGTTCGATGTACTCTTAAACGCTGTCATGGAGGTTTCCTCAAATAGTGTGTTTGGTCTTTTTACAATCAACTGGATTGCATGAATACCCTTAAGACGATGGCTAAACTCAAAAGACGAAGTTATTAAAGAAATCTTGTGATTAATTTAAATTAATCTCACATCTCTACCACAATGTCTGTTTTTACCGAGTTCGCGATAAAGCAATTTTTGTGCGCCAAGTGATGTAGCTTTTCGAGTTGTTTGGCGGTTGGTTGTTTGGTGCCTAGAAATACAATGTCAGGTCGCAGAGTCACCTTAGTGACCGATGAGCGGCCTGATTCATCTTCCTCAAGCACACCAATCGCATCATCCACATAAGACTCGATCACATACTTCTGCTTCGCGGCGATTCCCAGAAAAGTCAGCATATGGCAGCTAGAAAGTGCCGCAATAAAGGCTTCTTCTGGGTCAACATTCGCTTCCACCGAGAATGGGAGCGGCACAACATGAGGAGAAGATGAAGCAGGTACAGTGATTCCACCATCAAACTCCCACGTATGACCGCGGCTGTATTGATTGTCGCTAAAGGCTTCATCTGCCGCTTTTTGCCAGCGAATGAGCGCACCATATTCAGACATAGAACCGTTCCTTTTTAATGTTCATTACTTAACGATCAGCAGGGTGATTCACACCATCGTTGGTCACCACATCACCAATATCAAAAGGGTTCACTCCTTCCAAACAGCCGATGTTAAAACCGTATTCATTTGGGCTTGAGCGGCGTTGGTGATGGGTATAGATACCGCAGTTTGAGCAGAAATAATGCTTCGCGGTGTTGGTATTGAATTGATAAAGCTTAAGATGCTCCGCACCTTTGAGGATCTTGATGCCATCTAGCGCAACAGAGCCCACAATCGCTCCCCTGCGACGACAGATAGAGCAATCACAACGACGTGGCTTCTCTATTCCGTTAGGTAAGCTAAGCTCTAGTTCAACCGCACCGCAATGACAGGTTGCCTTGTGAAAAGGTTGGATAACCGTATCTCCGATGACTTTCATTTTTATCTCCATTTACATCCTTGTAATCGAACTATCTTAACGAGAACTATTTACCTTGTCCGTAATGAAGCTTTGAATTTACCACTTTCAGAACAATCAACTTATCCATAAGATCTTCAATAATTCTCAGTTTTACTACGACATCGCCCTACATTAACAATCGTTAATCTACACACAACCCGCCCTTAATCCTTGTGCAAGTAAGCTTCCAGTATTAATCGAAATATAGAGAGAACGAAAAGTGAATATACTCGGATACTTACAAAAAATAGGTAAAGCACTGATGGTGCCGATCGCGGTACTGCCAGCTGGTGGTTTAATGCTTGGCTTAGGTTATGCGTTGGACCCAACCGGTTGGGGCGCAAACAGCGCGTTAGCAACCATACTTGTGTATGGCGGCAAAGGTATTATGGATAACCAAGCGTGGCTATTCGCCGTGGGCGTGGCTTATGGTTTAGCAAAAGATAACAACGGCGCCGCTGCACTTTCAGGCTTACTCGGCCTGCTCATCGTGGAGATGATTGTCGGCAATGTCGCGGTTATATCTCAAATCACCGGTGTACCTGTTGATCAAATGGGCGCATCAGAGCTTATCGCATCGAAGGCCGCTGTGAGTGCATTCACTGGCATCATGATGGGTATTGTCGCCGCTACGTTGTACAACCGATTCCACACAATAAAGCTGCCAGCTGTTCTTGGATTCTTTGGGGGTAAGCGTTTCGTTCCTATCATCACCTCAATTGCTGCGATCAACATCAGCTTAGTGATGGTTTACGTTTGGCCTGTTGTTTATGGTGCGTTGGTCGACTTTGGCATCTCAATTTCAGAAATGGGGGCAACAGGCGCTGGTCTATACGGTTTCTTTAACCGATTGCTGATTCCTGTTGGTTTACACCATGCACTAAACCAAGTTTTCATCTTCGATTTAGTGGGCATCAACGATATTTCTAAGTTCTGGTCTGGCACTGGTGAACTTGGTGTAACCGGTATCTATCAAGGCGGGTTCTTCCCTGTTATGGGCTATGGTTTACCTGCAGCATGTTTGGCGATGTACCACTGTGCAAAACCAGAAAACAAAAAGAAAGTCGGCGGTATTCTAGGTGCATCAGCGCTTACTGCGATTCTAACGGGTGTAACAGAACCTATTGAATTCGCCTTCATGTTTGTCGCACCAGTGCTTTACGTGATTCACGCATTCCTAGCCGCTATTTCACTGTATATTGCTGCGAGCATGCAATGGATCGCGGGCTTCACTTTCAGCGGCGGCTTGATTGACTTTGTCTTATCGTACAATCTGCCATTGGCGATGAAACCATACATGCTAGTGCTTCAAGGGTTCTGTTTTGCTGCGATTTATTACTCAATCTTCCGCTTTGCGATCATCAAGTTTGACTTGAAAACACCGGGCAGAGAAGACGTAGACGTTGCAGAAGTCGCAGAAGTGAGCTCAAACGAGAAAGCAGCCCAATACCTTAAAGTGCTAGGCGGTCATGCGAACCTAACCAATATCGATTCATGTATCACTCGACTACGCTTATCTGTCAATGATCTGACCGTCGTTGATGAAGCCGCATTAAAAGCGATTGGAGCGTTGGGTGTGGTTAAGATTGGTTCTAATAACCTTCAGGTCATTATAGGAACAGAAGCAGAAGAGGTTGCTCATGCAATGAGACAAATCCCTGAAAGCCAAGACCTAACGGGCGTAGTCGTTCCCGGCTAGTTCAAACACAAGCTTTAGCATCATTCTGAATAGAAAAAATGCGAAGCGCTATCAAGTTAATAAAAAGGCCAAAGCACAAGCTTTGGCCTTTGTCTTATTCACTATTTCAGCTAAGGGAAAATCAAAAACATATCTTTATTAAGAAGCTGCTCAGCGCTCAAAGTAAAGGCGCGCTCGCAACCCTGGACGACTCTCTTTTAGATGGCTTTCTCTTGGAAAGTTATCGCGCAGAATAAGGTGAGCGTTGTGACGCTTTACTACCGCATCGACCAAAGATAATCCAAGACCATTGCCAAACTCAGTACGACTCTTATCCGCTCGGAACATCGGTCGGCATACGTCCAACTTATCACTATCAGAGATACCTATACCGTTGTCCGCAACTGACACGCCGAACTGGTCGATCACGACTTCAATTTCACCCTTTTCAGGCGTGTACTTCACAGCATTCTCAACCAAGTTAAACACGGCACGAAAGAGCAGGCTTTTGTCCCCGAGTACTTCACAGTCTTGATCCTGTCTACAACTCAAGGTTTGTTGCTTCATTTCGGCAATAGGGCTGATAAATTCAATCGCATCTTGAACCACTTTTCCAAGATCAACACGATCGGTCTCTATCGGCATTTGGCCACTATTCAACTTGGTTATTTCAAGCATGCTGTTAAATAGTGACAGAATCAGTTCCAATTCGTCATGGCAAGCAGAGAACTGTTCTTGATGTTCTTCTGTTAGATCAGACGTAGACAACACCTCTTCAAGGCGCAACTTTAGGCGAGCCATCGGGGTACGCATGTCATGTGCCATTCCTACGGTCAACGACTTCAATGACTCTTCATTTTTCGCCATCTGCTCAATCATAAAATTGAGGTGAATAGCCAAAATATCGAACTCATCATCCTGCTTCGATACCGCAATCTTAACGTTTTTCTCACCACACAAGACTCGGTTCATCGCTTGGTTGACTCTTTCTAAGCGTTTTAAGATAAGTACCGTGAAAAACAGAGCGGCTATTAACATCACCGCAATAGGTAAAACGATTCCAGAAAATACGATAGGAATAAGCGTATTGCGATACTCTTCTACTGCTTTTTGATCAATGCCGATCACCAACCTGTGGGTGTCGCCAATGGGAATATCAGTCGTTTCTGATACTACGGATCTCACGGGATAAATGGGAAGTGAACCGGGGGGAGTTGAGTGCTCTACTAAATGGTAATAAAAGTTGCTATCGGAGGTTTGTTTTGCCGCGAGTAGCTTCTCGACATCGGCCTTGCTCTGCTGAGCAACATAACTGAATTCTGAAGATTCATCCTGTAATTGTTTGACCAATTGTTCACGATGAAAAGCGTCTGAGTCTTTATAAACTTGCCTAATAACAATAACATTGATCACTGTTATCAAGACGAATAACGCGACTAGTGTTTTAAATACCGAGGAACGAGTAAGCGTGTAATCATCGGCGAAGGACATACCCTGCCCCTCTGACAGTGTGAAGAAGATCAGAGCAACCCGCGTCTTCCAACTTACGTCTTAGATTAGCGACGTGAACATCAATCACATTAGTTTTCGGGTCAAAGTGGTAGCTCCAGATAGCTTCAAACAAACGCATCCTCGAAACTACTTGTTCGCTGTGTTCAACAAAGTATTGAATTAACTGAAACTCTTTAGGCTGTAACAACAGTTCTCGATTTTTACACATCACTCGATGTGCACGTAAATCGATTTCTAAGCAATCATAAACTAAATTAGTCTCACTAACCGACTGACGTTTCGTTCGATTGATTATGATGTCGACGCGCGCAATCAGTTCTGCGAGAGCAAATGGCTTGATCAAATAGTCATCACTGCCCGCTTGTAAGCCGTTGACTCGATCTTCCACGCTATCCATCGCGCTCAAAATTAAAACAGGTAAGTGCTCTTCAGTGGCTTTGATAGCAGAAAGCACTTTCATACCATCTAGATAGGGTAACATTCGGTCTAAAACGACGAGCTGATATTCAGAACTTAAAGCCATCATCAGGCCTTTTTTACCATCTTCAGCTTGGTCGACAGCATAGCCATGTTCCTCTAGCCCTTTCGCGACAAATTCTCTGGTGGTGGTGTCATCTTCGATGATTAGTATTTTCACTGATAGCCCTCTTGCTTCAACGTCAAATTTTACCGGAAATAAAAAATTTATCGTCAGAAAAAAGAAAGGCTCGCGTGACTAATGCGAGCCAGATGCGGTTTAGGGGGTAAACCACAATTCGGTAATGATGTTAGGTGCTTACCTCAAAGGAGGTTCAGTCTTAGTATACGTTTGTCGATATTGATGTTTCATTTTCGTTAGATTAACAATAATTAATCTTTGCCTGTTACTGCATTACTTAACCAGCAGATCGCCAAACCGTTCGAGCAGGAAATCCAAAAACAACCGGATACGCTTCGGCTGATATTTCTTGCTGATGTACACCACGTTCAAATCGGCACTCGACACCGACATCGCGGTGTTGAAGTTCTTCATGTAGCCATTAAGTAGAGTCACAAGACGTTGGTTATTGATGTCATCTTGCACATCAAGTACCGACTTCAACGCAATCCCTTCTCCTTTCAATGCCCAGTATCGAATCACTTCGCCATCGTCTGAAAATCGCTTCGGCACAACCGTCACCGACTTCTTCATATCGTGGTCTTGGAAATGCCATGTCTTGAGTTCTTCATTGCTACGCAGCATAGCCAAACAGTCATGTTCAACCAAATCTTGTGGTATCAACGGCGTTCCATGCTTGGCGAGATATTCAGGCGAGGCACACAGCACACGTCGGCTTGGTGACAAACGTCTGGATATCAAACTGCTGTCGACCAACTCACCATAACGGACCACGATATCCATGCCAGATTCAGCAATGTTCGAAAGGTTATCGTTCAAATAGAGGTAAGGAATCACATCAGGATATTGCTGACAGAACTCAGAAAGAATAGGAAGAATGTACTGCTTTCCGATGTCTTTCGGCGCGGCGATTTTGAGTGGGCCTTTGACCTCTTTGACACCATTTTGAATCAGGTTTTCGGCCTCGCTAACGTTGTCTAAAATCTCCAAACACGCCTTGTGATACAGCTCTCCAGAGTCGGTCAAAGACACATGGCGCGTACTTCGATTCAACAACTTCACACCATATCGTTCTTCCAGTGCCTGAAGCCTTGCAGTCATGGTCGCGGGTGATAAACCCAGTTCACGTCCTGCAGCAGCCAAACCTTGATGTTTCACGATACTGACGAACATCGCCATGTCTGAAAACTTATCCATGCTATTCGTGCTCTCGCCCTATTGTTCATTTATACCGAATAATGAATTTATATTTTAGCCAATTATCAAATTTAGTCGAACAAATATAATGACAACCATCAGCAGAGCACGCAGGAATTCAGACCATGAGCAACACACTAGCGAACCAAGAAAAGAGCACTTTTGTCATCATTGGTGGCACATCAGGTATCGGCAAAGCATTAGCAATGCAATTGAGAAACGAAGAAAACACAGTACACGTTGCCAGCCGACATACAGGCGTTGATATCAGCAATGAAAAGTCGGTTTGTGAATACTTTGAATCGATTGGCGTGTTTGACCACTTAATCGTAACGGCTGGCTCGTCCGCTCCCGCAGGAAAAGTAACAGACGTAGCAACCGCAGACGCTAAGACAGCTTTTGACACTAAGTTTTGGGGCAGCTTAAACGTAGCCAAACATGCCGCACGCTACATGACGCCAAACGGCTCTATCACACTCACAACCGGCATGTTGTCTCGCAAAGTAGTGGCTGGCACTTACGTAAAAGCCGCCATCAACGCCGCACTAGAAAGCGTAACCAAAATACTGGCGAAAGAGCTATCACCGATTCGCGTCAATGCCGTCAGCCCCGGCTTAACCATGACCGAAGCATACGAAAACATGGACGATTCTGCTCGTAAAAGCATGTACGACAACGCGAAAAACAACCTACCAGCAGGCAAAGTCGGAGAGGCTAAAGATATCGCAATGGGCTATCTATTCGCGATTAACAACCCATACGTAACGGGGTCAATCATCGACATCGATGGCGGTGCTCTACTCGGCTAACACTCCGCAAAGAAGCAAAGAACAATCGTTAGGGCGTGTATCTAAACGTCCTAACAAACAAGAATTAACACAGGTACTTCACTATGAAATCAGAAGCGATCCATAAAGAAAAGATCCCATTCCAAGTTTGGATACTGACACTCGCGGCGTTCGCTATTGGTACGGCTGAATTTGTTATCGCAGGCATCCTTCCACAAATCGCCACTTCCCTTTCGATCACCGAAGGCCAAGCAGGCTACCTGATCAGTGCTTACGCGTTGGCTATCGTTATCGGCGGCCCTATCTTAACCATCTACCTTGCGCACTTTAATAAGAAGATGGTGCTAATCGGTTTAATGGCTCTGTTCATCATCGGTAATATCTTGTCAGCCTTAGCTCCTAGCTACCCACTTCTACTTGCAAGCCGCGTTATCGCAGGCTTAGTGCAAGGTCCTTTCTATGGCATAGGTGCAGTTGTCGCGACCAATTTAGTGTCTGAGAAAATGGCAGGTCGTGCTGTTGGTCAGATGTTCGCTGGCTTAACGCTCGCTAACGTTCTTGGGGTTCCCGCAGGGACTTGGGTGAGCTTGCAATTTGGTTGGCACACCACCTTCTTTACCGTTGCGGCACTTGGCACAGTTGCGATGATTTCTATCCTGACATCTATCAAGTCAACGGGTCACAGCGAAGCGAAAGACATCAAAACTCAGCTTATGGCGTTCAAAAATCCAATGCTGCTTATCAGCTTGGCGATCACCGCTTTTGCTTGGTCTGGCTTCATGACGCTTTACGGATACCTTGCGCCAATCGCTATGCACATCACCGGCTACGGTCAAGAATCAGTGACTTGGATCTTAGTGATTGTGGGTGTCGGCTTAATCATAGGTAACACCTTGGGTGGACGCTCTTCAGATAAAAACCTCGGTAAAGCTTCAATGTTTTGGGCAGTCGCAATGATCGTTTCATTGGTTGTGGTTGGCCTTGTGGTAGACAACAAAATTCTATTCGTTGCAGCGGCATTTGTCTTTGGTATTGCATCATTTGCGAACGTTCCTGCCATGCAACTTCGAGTGATGAACCACGGTGGCGAAGGCCAAGAGTTAGCAGCAACTGCGAATATCTCAGCGTTTAACTTGGCTAATGCCTTTGGTGGATTCCTTGGCGGCATGGTCCTCGACAGCCAACTAGGCGCAGGCATGATTCCATTCGCAGCCGTTGTCGTTCCTATCATCAGCTTGTTCTTGATTGCTAAAGCTAACCGAAACGGAAAGCCACAAAGCAACTCAATATTCGCACCAACAGAAGCTAAGTAATTTAAGAACTCAGAAACTTCAAAATGCCAATTCATTCTCAAACTGGCATTGGCACAGCAGCTAAAAATTCACAAAGGTAGAGACCATGAACAAATTATTCGAAACATCAGAACTAAAAGGCCTAGAACTGCAAAACCGCGTGGTTATGGCACCCATGACTCGCGCTCGCACTAGCCAACCTGGAAACGTGCCAAACGATATGATGGCAACCTATTACCAGCAACGTGCCAGTGCAGGGCTTATCATCACTGAAGCCACACAAATTTCAGATGACTCTCAAGGTTACTCATTCACACCCGGCGTTTATACCGATGCACAAATCGAAGGTTGGAAATCAGTAACCACAGCCGCAAAAGAACAAGGCGCCGCGATATTCTGCCAACTATGGCATGTCGGTCGCGTATCTCACCCTACCTTTCAAAAGGGCGAACTACCGATTGCACCGTCAGCTTTGGCTCCAATAGAAACTCAGGTTTGGATTTCTGACGAGAATGGTAATGGCAACATGGTCGATTGCATCCAACCAAGAGATATGACCCAAGCAGACATTGATCGTGTTGTTCAAGATTTTGCTAACTCAGCGAAAAAAGCAGTCGAGGCAGGGTTCAACGGAGTGGAAATCCACGGTGGTAATGGCTACCTCATCGATCAATTCCTAAGAACCAATTCAAATAAGCGCACCGACAACTATGGTGGCAGCCGCGAGAACCGACTTCGCTTTCTAATCGAAGTCGTGGATGCGGTCATTGAAGCAATTGGCGCAGACAAAGTGGGCGTACGTTTGGCCCCATTCATCACCTTCAAAGACATGAACTGCCCAGACATCGTGCCAACGATTTTAGAAGCTTCAAAGGCCCTACAAGCGCGTGATATCGCTTATCTGCACCTTTCAGAAGCCGATTGGGATGACGCACCTGTGATACCTGAAAGCTTCCGAGTCGAACTGAGAGAGTTGTTTTCCAATACCATCATCGTCGCAGGCAGTTACACACCAGAGCGTGCCGAAGAAGTGTTAAGCAAAGGTTACGCCGATCTCGTCGCATTTGGTCGCCCATTCGTTGCGAATCCAGATCTCGTTTCACGCCTACAAAACGGCAGAAAACTATCAGAACTTGATGGCGCGACTCTGTTCGGCGGCAACGAAAAAGGCTATACCGATTATCCAGCTTTGTAATAGTAAAGCATTAAACAAGCACCAAGCCTGCATGAGTCCTGCAGGCTTGCCTCTCTAGAAATGTGACCGAGCCGATACCTTTTCACACCCAAGAATCCACTTGCATATTTTAACTTAAACCACTGTTATATTTGAACTTTACACGGAATTTAAATTATAAAAATATCAATAACAATTAAAATTCAAACGGACAAATGAGGACTCTCCATTGTTCAACGTAGGACAGATTTACAATCGACGCGCAGATATACACGGTCATTACAAGGGTCAACAATATGGCGGTATCGCTACGCCTGCAGCCCACCCATATGTATTTATCTTCACTAGCGATGCTGGTGAAGAATTTGGCTACTCTGATGGTTTTAGTGCAGACGGCACTTTCCGATATACAGGAGAAGGGCAAGTAGGTGATATGCAGATGGTTAAAGGAAACTTGGCCATCTTTGAACACCAAAACAACCTTAAAGAGATTCTCTTATTTGAATCTGTCTCAACTGGTTTTGTTAGATTCGTCGGAGTCTGCAACTACATCTGTCATCACATTGAGTAACGCCCCGACAAGAACGACCAACTTCGTGATGCAATAGTTTTCCATCTAGATATCGTCCCACAAAGTGTCGGCAATACCATTCAAACACCAAAAGCTTCATACTTAACGAAGCCAACTAAAAGTAAATCATTGAAGCAATTACGAGACATCGCTTTAGCTTCAACGCCACTTCAAGCTGACCCTAAAGAACAACTCACGCACGTGAAGTATCGTAGTGAAGCCATTAAGCTTTACGCAAAAAAGAGGGCAAATGGTATCTGTGAAGGTTGTGGAGTACCCTCACCTTTTGAGACCAAGTCAGGCCCTTACCTAGAAGTACATCACCTGACACGGTTAGCTGATGGTGGCGCTGATTGCCCTGAAAATGTAATTGCACTCTGTCCGACTTGCCATCGTAAAGCGCACTACTCAGTGGAAGCTGCAGATTTCAATGCGAAACTCATCGAGAAAGCACTAAAGATTGAAGAGAACCTGTTGTAAACATTTCCTTCAGGCAAAAGAAAGGCTCGCATGACTAGTGCGAGCCTTATGCAGTTTAGGGGGTAAACCACAATCTAGTTTAATCTTAAGATTAATTATTTAACTTATGAGCCATTATGCACTTGTGCGCATTGATATTCTATTTTTAAATGATTCACTGCAATTAATCAATCGATAAAAGTTAGCGTTTGGTCAATTTAAACCACATTAACTGCAATAGTTTAGTGAACAGCGTCTAGAAAAACACCAAAAAACCCAGATAAATCAGGTTTATAGACTTCTCATTTGCCAATAACCCTCACCATCGGTTGCGAGCTGACTGTGTAAGTAATCCAGAGTATCGGCCACCGTTCCAGCAATGCCTTGTGGTGGATTGAACAACAGCAAACCACTGCCGATCAAGCGATCATCACCCTTGGGATCTCTTAGTCGCAATTCAGATTTAATCGGACTTGGCAGCAAACCATCTTTCACCGCTGTCACGCAATGATTAAGAATCAGCGAGCTCTTGTCGTCCGTATAAAGTGGATACCAAATCAAGGCAGATACCTTCTCAGATTGTTGATACGCCTTAACCAAGGCATCAATCACCGCGAGATATTCAGAATCGGTTTCATAGGGTGGGTCGATAACAATCAGATGATGATTGTCATGTTTAGCTACGTCATCAGGTAACGCTTTAAGCCCATCCATCACCCGCGGTAATAGTGAGCTTACTTGAAACATCAAGATCGCGTTGCAACTTCTCAATGTTGGTTAGCAATAGGTCGGCTTCATCTTGCTGGATGTCTGAAAAATAGAAGCTATCTTGGCTGCGACCTTGTTGATATGCGATGGCAGCAGAACCGGGATACAAAGAGATAAGCTGATTCGGATTGTAGTATTCAAGCACCGACATAAAAGAGCTGAATGCCGGCGGAAGATAAGCCTTGTTGCGCCATAAGTACCCGACCCCTTCAGCAAACTCACCCGCATGATTGCTTGGTGCTGTGGTTAGGTCATAACACCCTGTACCAGAGTGGGTGTCGATAACATTGAGGCGTGAATGTTGCTGCATTAATGACTGAACAAGTGCACTCAATACGGGATGCTTGAGTGCATCACCGTGGTCGCCTACATGACATTGATGTCGATATTCCATTCCCTTGCCTCATTTCTACGAACTTCATTTAAACATACTTCATATCATGAGGGCTTGCCTGCTCAATCCATCGTTTTTTGAAATAGGCTCTCTTTTCTGTAACTGTTTGACTCTTATAAAAAATAAAGCCCCTCGTTTTGTTATAAACGAAGGGCTTTATTGACGTTACTGACTAAGTAGTACTGTTAACCAATAGATAACCTAAGGGTACTCACCCTCAACTTCTACTGGCGCTTTCACTTGGTAGTGACAAGGCTGTAGGCCAAGTAGTTTAGGTAGTGTGATACCTACTGAAACGGAAGACCACGTACCGCTGACAATACCCACCACCAGTGCAATTGCGAATCCTTGCAGTGCAGAACCGCCAAGTAACCAAAGCGAAGATACGGTGATTAGCGTTGTACCTGAAGTCACCATGGTGCGTGAGAAGGTCGCTTTAACCGATTCGTTAAGCAGGTTATCCGTATCACCGTTTGGATTGCCGCGCAGCATTTCGCGTACACGGTCGGCAATGATAATCGAGTCATTCAATGAGTAACCCAAAATTGCCAACACAGCCGCTAATACGGTCAAGTTGAACTCAAACTGAGTGAACGCGAACAAACCCAAGATAAGCGTCACGTCATAGATGATCGCGGCAAGGGCACCCAACGCCAAACGCCATTCAAAACGTACACTCAGGTACAGCATGATCATTAGGAAACACACCAATACCGCTAAACCACCTTGGTCAACCATATCTTGACCTACTTGAGGGCCAACCACGCTGCTGTTAAGCACTTTTACTTGGTCACTCACAGAAGACAAAGCATCCACTAAGTTTGGTTGTGGAGCGTCTGTCAGTTGGCTGTAACGGATTGTCCAGCGATCCTGTTCTGCCATACCAACCACTTGCACGTCTTGTTGGAAAGCCGTATCAAGTTTTGTTTTTAACGCATCTTTGGTTACTTGATCAGAGAGCTGAACCTCGGCAACCACACCACCTGTGAAGTCCAAGCCCCAGTTAAAACCTTTCACCGCCACCAGCATCACAGAGCTCATGAACAGCACAATAGATATTGCAGACATCACCTTACGAAGGCGAGTCATATTACTATTTGAAAAATAGCGGTCTGAAATAGTCATTTTTGAAATACTCATGCTTAAATCCTTACATCGTGGCGTTGGTCACGCCCCCAAACCAAATTGATGATCGCTCGTGAAGCAAAAATGCCCGTAAACATACTGGTTAGAAGACCTAAACCCAGCGTCAGAGCGAAGCCCTGAATTGGGCCATTACCAATGGTATATAGAGCCACAGCAACGATCATGGTGGTGACGTTAGCATCGAAAATTGACGAGAATGCGCTATCGAAACCACGATCAATAGAGCTAGCAAAACTGCGTCCTTCTTTCATCTTGTCTCGAATACGCTCGAAGATAAGCACGTTAGTGTCCACCGCCATACCGACGGTCAGTACCAAGCCCGCAATACCCGGCAGAGTTAAAACCGCACCCGGTAACAAGGCAATCAAACCAAACAACGTGGTCATATTAACCACCAATGCACAGTTCGCGACCCAACCAAGACGGCGGTACCATAGCGCCATAAACGTTAGAGTAAGACCAAGGCCAAGAGCCAAAGCAGCAAAGCCGTTGGTTACGTTTTCTGCACCCAAAGATGGGCCAATGGTACGCTCTTCAATGATAGTAACAGGCGCGGTTAATGAACCGGCACGTAACAGTAGAGCAAGCTCTTGTGCATCTGCCATGCTGCCTGCACCAGTGATTCTGAAGCGGCTACCCAGTTGAGATTGAATGTTTGCAACACTGATCACTTCACTGTCTTGTTTGCTGTTGCCTGCTCTATCACGACTGTATTCGCTGTACACCGTTGCCATTGGCTTACCAATGTTATGGCGAGAAAACTCAGACATTTTCTTACCACCAGAAGAATCCAGCGTGATGTTTACTTCTGCACTGCCCATCTCACCAATACCACTGCGAGCATCGATAATATGTTCACCGCTCAGTACTGCTTTGCGAGCAACCACTACACGATTACCATCTGAATCTTTCAGAGTTTGAGTATTGCGTGTTGGGTTGTCGTACACAGAGTAGAACGCTAATGAAGCCGTAGCACCAATCACGTCTTTCGCGGCTGCAGGGTCTTGTACACCCGGCAATTCGATACGGATACGGCTTTCACCTTGGCGTTGAATCGATGCTTCAGTGATGCCTAGTTCTTCAATACGGCTGCGCATGATTTGCAGGTTTTGCTGAACCGTTAGGTTGCGTAGCGTTCTTTGCTCTTCTTCAGACTGAGTTAACGTTAGTGATTTATCTGAACGATCACGTTGCCATTGTGGGAACTCTTCACGAATCAGTTTTTGTGCTTTCTCGAAATCGGCGTCGGTACGGAAATCAAACTGAACTTGGTTATTCACCACTTTACCGCGTGCATAACGTATTTGGCTGGTGATCTCGTCGACCACAGATTGCGCTTGTGCGTGATAAACTGGTTCCATGTCCACTTCAAGCAGGAACTGCACACCACCACGTAAATCAAGACCTAGCTGAATCGGTGCAAAGCCCAAATCAGTCAGCCATTTAGGTGCAGCAGGCTCCATAGCAAGCGCAACCGTCGCGTTGTCGAGGAAGCGCTCATTAAGCACTTCTTTGGCTTTCGCTTGTTGCTCTGCATCTTCTAAAATCACGACTAAGCGTTTGTCTTTTTGAAAGGCTGATTTGGCTTGAATGCCTTCGCTAGCAAGATATTGCGTCACTTGAGTGGCGTCGATCGTCTGCTCAGAGCGATTACTGATTTGAACCGAGGCGTCTTCGCCAAACCAAGAAGGTAGAGCGCTTAGAATCATGATGATGATGGTGGCGATAAGCACCACGTATTTCCACTTTGAGTAGTGGTTGATTTGTTTTCTTGGAATGCGTTTTTTCACAGTCAAGATCTCTTCTTTTTACCAATCACCGTAAATACGTGCTCAAAAATAGCGCCGAAAAAAAGCAGTGATCGAGCATTTTAACCAGCTAGGGTGACCAGTTATTTACTACGATTGGTATAACTAATGTTTTGCGAACACGATCGATAGCCGAAACCTGAACAAGCTGATTGAACGGTAGTGATGCTAAAGCTGATGTCGCTATGTTTGTCTTGGTTAATTGGCAAGATCAACGGGCACAAGTGACCATCAATACGACCAATTTAGGGTCAAACGATTAGCTAAGAAGTTCTCGGAAATGCGAGTATTGGATATTGCCCTCTTTCCACCCCGAAAGCCGGGAGGACGGAGAACTCACAATGCTGGTCCAATGCTGCTTGGAATCCAACAGCGGCGTGTTGACAAGCAGAGAAGCCAGTAGTGATGGGGGAGAGAAATCGATCAGTAGATGATAAGCAGGCTCAAGATCGGCCACGCTTTCTTGCTCGTTGCTGAGCATACGTCTAAAGGTTACCGCTTGGAGACTCGATTCAGTGTCGTGATAATTGGAACTATCACCTAAAGACGCAGTGTCAAACTGAACCTGATCGCATTCCATGTAGCTCGACGGGTTATCCGCAGCAGCTTGTTTACAAAGATTATTCTGCGAAGGCTGCTCTTGAGCCGAGTATATTTGAAATGGCTTAGAAGGAAACGAATAGCCGTTAGAATTCACTAAGCCAAAGCTCAGTAAAAACAACATTAAGACTAATCGTGTACCCAGTTTAAGCAATCTAATATCCAAACAACATTCTCGTAGATCGTCAATCTACAATACAAATGAAACGCTGTCTTGATTTAAAACATTTTTTTAGAAAATGATACGATGCAACCGATTAAGCGTTCTCGAATTTTAGATTTACATAGATCTAAAACGGCTTAGCAACAGGTGATACATAGACGTTATGAATGGTGGAAAAATAACAAAGCCAAGCGGTGATCGCTTGGCTTTGGGTTGTCTCTTTCTGTTGGTTTCAAGCTTTAGGCTTTAGGCTTTAGGACGCATGATGTTCTTAACCTTACGACTATTTTCACCAAAAATGCGTTGGACAAGTTGATTCATGTCTTCCGCAGTGATCGATCTCGCAACCCGCTCAACTTGAGACAAAGCGTCGACACCGTAACCATGTAGCAGATAACGAGACACATACCATGCTTGGTCGATAGAGCCATTCTCTAGAGGCGTAAAGTCAGCTTCAAACTGCTTCACAACTGCTTGCATTTCCTTTTCAGAGACGCCTTGTAAAAGGTCTGTAATCACCTTATCGATCGCCACTTCGACTTGTTCAACGTTCTCTGGCGCTATCATCGCACCAATAACCCACTCATCACTCAACTCGCTGTCTGCGGATGCTGAATACGTATAAGGCGAGTAATCTAAGCTCAACTCTTCACGAATATAAGTATCTAAACGAGTCGCTAGCAAGCGTTGCAGTAAGTCTTCCATGAAAACATCTTTTGCCGACATTTTAACTTCAACGCTAGGCTCAGAGATAACTCGTAAAACGTACTCTGCACTATTCACATTGTTGATGGCTAAATCAATGCGTGATTCTGATGGCTTCTTGTAAGCCACGTTAAAGTCAGGAACCTCGGCTTTCTCTAATGGAATCGAAGCCAAGTATTGCTGAACCAAAGGTTTTAATTCACTTGGGTCGATGTCACCCACGATCACCAATTGGTTATGTCTCATTTGACCAAACAACTGCTGATGAAGATTAGCGACGTCTTCCACAGAAACCGCTTCAACACGTTCTTTATCAACAAAGAGGTGGCGACTATCCTGATGATAGATGTTCTGGTTTCTTGCGCGTTCAAACTGACCAACAGGGCTGCTCAAGAAAGATTCTTGACCTTGTACAAACTCCTGCTTCACTGCCTCTAACTGCTCGGGAACAATTTTAGGCGCAGTGATGAAGGTATAAAGCGCTGCAAACGTATCTTTAAGTCCGTCTTTATTGATATTAAATTCAATACCATGACGAGTATTACCAATGAAGGAATCGGCACGAATATTTTCACGATCAAAGTACGCTAAAAGCTCAGAGCCCGTAAACTCACCGGCACCGCTTCGAGCGAAGGTAGGTAATGCAACCTCAACCGCTGGGTACAAGCTCGGATCCAAAGCGGCTTTTCCACCGAGGCTCATGTACATCACCCCAACATCATCACCTGCCACATAATCACGCAGGTACCACATATCGATACCATTGCTTAACGTCCACTTTTGGATGTATGGGTCTACAGACATTTGTTCAGCAAGTACAACCTCACCTTGCGAGCTAGGTATAGCAAAGGCACTGGCTGTTCCAATCGCAAGCGGCGGAACTCCCGCCTCGCTATACGCGGCTTTTAAACTATCTAGAGAGTTAATGACCGCTGTTCTGTCTTCGGAATCATCCATCCCAATAACAATAAAGTAATCATCAGAAAGTAGATTCTTGATGTTGTCGTTAATCACTTCAAGGCTCAAGTTAGCGATGAAAGCTTCCAAGCTGACTTGATAGTCTTTCTGTGATTGGACAATTCGATCAGTGACTAACGTGCTCACTTTGTAGTTCGCGTGTTCAACGCTGTCCATTTTATCCCAGTCATGCTCAATGTTATCCAGCAAGTCTTGGTAGTAATGCAGTTCGCCAACAATATCCGTTTCTGAAACACCAAAATCACGCAATGACGCCAATGTAGAAAGCAGATCTTTTTGGATAACTTCACGGTCTCTAGCCGGAAACCCAACACTTATTGACGAATAGTACAGAGCGCCCATTCGATAACTATCAGACGCAATCCATTGAGTCGGTAGCGCGGCATCATTGAACACCGCTTCTAATCGTCGTTGAATCAATTGTTGAGAGGTTTCATCTAACCTGCGTTGATTCTGCTGAGCATGACTTTCAACTCTATTTGAACCTCGGTTAAACGTCAGAGTGATGCTTGGCGCTTCTCTTCCTGCGTACTCAACATAATCATCTTCATTGAATGACGTCACTTTCTGTTTCTCTGGTCTCGGCGTATCACCCCGCTCCCAGCTCGAAAACTTTTCTTCAATGAGTGGAATCACGGTTTTGATGTCCACATCACCAGAAACGACCAGCTCAACTATTTGGGGTTGATACCAAGTCTGATAAAAGTTGGTGATACCTTGAGGAGTGGCATTCACAATCGACGATTTCGTCCCTAATGCATCTTGCGATTCGTACGGGCCGCCTTCAATGAAGTGATCATAATATATATCTCCGAATGACTTATCATCGAGGCGAGCCATACGGAACTCACCAAGAACCACGCCTTTTTCTTTTTCGACTTCTGAACTTGATAGATCCAGGCCATCACCAATGTCACGCATCCACGTCAAAGCAGACTGCAATTGAATGTTATCTGGCAAATCTAACTGGTATACCGTCTCTTCATAAGAGGTGTAGGCATTAATATCTGCACCGAAGCTAGCGCCTGCATCTTCGAATAGACGAATCACGTCATTTTCAGAGAAATTTTTACTGCCATTGAATGCCATGTGTTCCAAAAAGTGCGCATAGCCTTCTTGTTGAGAAGTCTCTTGAATTGAGCCCGCATGCACGACTAAACGAACAGATACGGATTCTTCATGATCTGGATAAACATGATAAGTAAGGCCATTTTCTAGTTGGCCTGAAGTCCATGCCGGATCCGACTGGATTGGCATTTCGGTAATTTTTGATGTTGAGCTACAGCCAACTAAGGTGAGGCATAGAGCCGTCGCTAAATAATATGTTTTCATAACAACCTCTTAATGTCATTCATCGACAATATACAGATTGAGTTAACGATTATTATTTAATATTGAACCCGATGAGTATCTTTGTGATCTGGATCTTTGTTTTATAAATCACCGTTCGATATGTAAGATCAGCTGTATTTACTGAAGTAGCACTTCAATAAGAACTTATGAAATCCATTTAAACACGCTTGCTAAATACCTTAAGTGAGCCTCTACATCCCTTTAAACAAAGCTTGCGAGGCTCGGCTAATAAGTGGTTCTACCAAACCTCATAAAGATTCAGTGCAATAAAAAAGCCAAATGCTGAACATTTGGCTTGGAAGTGAATCCATATATAAAGAGTAGAAGCGGCTTTCAAGAAAAACCACTCACCTAACTAGACCTAACCTTGTGGGCTTAACAAATTCTTCAACTGATAGCTGTTATCCCCAAAAATTTCTTTAGCATACTCTGTCATGTCTTGACTAGAAATTGAGTCTGCCGTCCCCTGCAGGTCGAACAACACCTCAAAACCATAATCATGAATCAGATAACGAGAAATAAACCAAGCTTGTTCAGTAGGCTTATATTTAAGTGGAGTAAGGTCCGCCACTAGCTGCTTAGCGGCCGTTCGAGTCTCATCTTCAGAAATCCCTTTTGCCGCTCCAGCAATGACCTTATCAATCGCCTGTTCAATTTTATCTGAGTTTTCTGGAGCCGTTAAAGAGCCGATTAACCAGTCATAACTCGGCTCACTGTCTTGTGCGACCGAGTACACATAAGGCGCATAATCCAAACCTAACTCTTCACGAACATAAGCCGTTAAACGTCTCGACAACACGCGCTGAAGCATATCGTCCATAAACACATCTTTTGCGGTTTTATCCCTAGCTTGCTGGGAAATCACACGTAATAAATACTGACTGCTGTCTTCATTATTGACGGATATATCCATTCGTTCTTTCGAATCAGGACTATAAGCCACCTGATAATCAGGAGACACAGCTGCTTCTAATGGCAATGAAGCAACGTATTGACGCACAAGAGGCTTAATTTCAGCTGGATTAATATCAGCAACAATAACCAATGTGTTGTCTCTTAACTTTTGGAAGAGTTGATGATGCACATCTAGTATATCTTGCGACGTGACAGCCTTAATATCTTCACTTTCAAGCATCATGTGACGGCTGCTTGTTTGATAGCTATTGCGATTAACCATCTGAATAAACTGGCCAACTGGAGTTTCTAAATATGCTGTACGGTCTTGAGCAAATTCAGACTTCACAGCCTCAAGCTGATCACTGTCTATTTTAGGTTCAGTTACAATGGTGTGCAGCGCAGCTAGACCTTCTGCAAGCGTCTTTTTCTTGGCACTTATTTCTAGACCATGATGAGTAAAGTTGATGAAGGGATAGATTTCAATGTCTTCGCGTCTCAAGTGAGCAGTTAACTCCGAACCACTAAATTTACCAACACCACTACGAACCGAAGCTGGCAGCGCAATCTCTACTGCAGGAAACAGCGAAGGATCCAGCGCCGCTTTTCCGCCCTCACTGGCATAGTAAACCCCAACACTATTACCAGCCTCAGAGTTACGGAGATACAAAACTTCAATGCCGTTGCTTAATGTCCACTGCTTCAAATTAGGATCGTCACTCACCTGAACTTGTTTTACAATTTCGCCTTGAGACGCAGGCACACTAAACGCGGAGCTTGCAGTAACGAGCAATGGTCTGTTACCTGTCTTTTTATAGGCTTTTCTGACATCTTTTAGCTCGTTATTCATTGCCTGCAAGTCTTCTTTAAACGATAAACCTAATCCCAAAATATAAGGACTAGAAAGTAAATCATCTAAATTATCATTTACGGCCTCCAGATCAGTACTCGCAAGAAACTCTTTCAAACTCGACTTATAATCAAGCTGTGATTGAACCGTCTGGTTAATCACCAGTGCTGTCGACTTACCGTCAGCATGAGCCACTGCGTTCATTCTCTCCCAGTTAGACTTAATGTCATCAAGGTTCGCTTGGTATTGCTGTATCACACTCGTAAACTCATATTCGCTCACACCATGATCACGCAATGAGGCAAGAGTAGAAATAAACTGCTGCTGGCTTTGCTCTCGACTATCGACAGGAAAGCCAACCGTAGTAATAGAATACCTTTGGTACTCTAAGAAATAGGGAATCGAAGCAACCCATTGCACTGGCAACGCAGCGTCAACAAAATCTGAATTCAACCTTTGTTGGATAAGTTGCTGAGCAATATCATCTAGCCAAAGTTGATGTTGTTGCTCATGGCTGCGTGTCACTCTTTGCCCACGATCAATCACTATCCCGATGCTCGGAGGCTCGACCCCAGATCCATACGCCACAAAATCTTGAGTATTGTAATCCGCTGATGTGTTCTTCACGGGAACCGGTGTTGTGCCTCTTTGCCAGTCAGAGAAGCTTTCTTCAATCAAAGGGATCACTTCGGCTAGAGTAATATCACCAGAGACAATCACCTCGGTTAACTGAGGTTGGTACCAGGTTTGATAATAGTTTTTTAATTCTTGAACATTCGCATTAGAAACGGATTCTTTATTGCCAATGGGATCGTTGGTTTGGTAATTCGTGCCTTCAATCATATGATCGTAGAACTTAAATGAGAGCGGTTTATCTTCAACGCGTGTGTGTCGAAATTCCCCTAATATCACACCTTTCTCTTTTTCGATTTCATCTTCAGACAGCAGTAAACCATCGCCAATATCTCTAAACCAAGCCAACGCTTTATCTAGATTCTTGTTATCGGGTAGATCTAACTTATAGAGGGTTTCTTGATAAGAGGTATAAGCATTTAAGTCGGCGCCAAAGCTAGCACCAGATTGCTCAAACAACTCTACTACATCATTCCCTGAAAAATTTTTGCTGCCATTAAACGCCATATGCTCAACAAAATGGGCATAACCTTTTTGCTGTTCGCTCTCTTGGAAAGAGCCGGCATGCACAAGTAGGCGTACCGATACAGGTTGTTCTCGGTCAGGGTAAACGTGGTAGGTTAAGCCGTTATCTAATTTACCAGTGACCCAATATGGGTCGGATTTCAATAACGTTTGTTGCTGAGGAGTAGAACTGCAACCTAGCAATGTGGAGCTCAATACGACGACTAAATAGTATGCTTTCATAACGATCTCTTTGAAGGGCTTTGCTCCAATATATCCGATCGCCAAAGTGTAATAATTCGCCATTAAATCAAACGACTAAAATTTTAGAGTCACTCGATATAAGTATGAAAATATTTGATTTATAAATTACATAAATCAATTGTAAAGCCGATATGTCGCGCCTTTTGCTCGTTCTCTACATACCTTTAAACAGAGCTTGCGAGGCGCGGCTGATCGGTAGTTTCTCGCCTGATACATACGCCGACATCTGACTAGAAAGGCCTTTCTTAACCTTATCAATGGCGGAAACCTTCACCACCACTGAACGGTGGATCTGCCAAAATTCATCAGGGTTAAGCTGAGCAATCAACTCTTTTAGTGACACGCGAAGAATAAACTCCTCTAATGCACCCTCTTGACCCTTCTTAAATATAGACACGTACTTGTCTTCGGCTTTGAAATACGCCACATCATCGACGGCAATCAGGTGAATGTCTTCCCCTACACAGGCTTTGAGCCACGTGAGATACTGTTGCTTGTTTTGCTGGGAAGTAGATTGTGATAACTGTTGAAGCTGATTCATTAGTGCCGCGATATCGGGCTGTTCCGACGTGCTACCTGATTGCGTTTGGTTGCTCGACAAGCGTGCTTGAACCTTCTGACATGTGGCCAGTAAACGCTCTTCGTTGATGGGTTTCAGTAGGTAGTCCATCGCATTGTGCTCAAAAGCTTTGACCGCGTATTCGTCATAAGCCGTAATAAACACAATCAATGGCGGTGAATCTAACTTGTTGAGTTGCTTTGCCAGCGAGATACCATCGAGCTCTGGCATGCGAATATCGAGAAAGGCCACATCGGGCTTAAGCTGTTGAATACTCTGCATCGCCTCCAAACCATTTGTTGCCTTACTGACGATCTCTAGTTCCGGCCAAACCTCAGCCAAACTCTTGTCTAGGTGATGCCTTAACAGTGCTTCATCGTCTGCGATAATCGCCGTTACGTTCGGCTTTACTGCTGGGTTAGTCATTATTATTCCTTTAAATTCACACTGTAAATCGTCTGTTTTCGTCTCTGTGCTTATTTCGCAACAGAGCCTAGAGCATCTGCTCTGCGGTCTCGGAGCTAGTTTCGCTGATGAGCGGTAATAAGATCGTCGAGACTACCCCGCCCTCAGTTTGCTCAGTAATCGTTAGGCTCGCCTTATCACCGTAAAGAGTTTCTATTCTCTGACGAATATTGCTCAACCCAACACCGTGCCCCGTATTCGCAGAAGACGTTTTCAGCCCTGCGCCATTATCAGCCACTTCAATTTTTAGCTGCTGGGCTTGTTGAGTAATACGAATATTCACTTGGCCACCCGCCGCTTTGGGTTCGATACCGTGCGTAAGTGCATTCTCGACCAAAGGTTGAATCAAGAACGGTGGAATCACCTGCAAATCGCTAATCTCGTGTGTTTCAATCGAGAACGCTAAGCGCTCCTCCAAGCGTATCTTCTGAATATTAAGATAAGCGTCTAACAAGTCGACCTCTTGTGCGATGGTCGATTGCTCGGTGCGGCTGTTTTTCAAAGTCACTCGCAGCAAGTCAGTCAGTTTTTCGAGCATCAACTTGGCTTTCGCGCTATCACTCTCAATCAACACATTGATGGTCGCAAGTGTGTTGAACAAGAAATGCGGTTCAATTTGGCTTTGCAGTTGCTTAAGCTGACTGAGCACCACAACCTTTTCTTGATCGGCCTGACGACGCTTGGCCACTTCCAATTCGTTATCAGCGCGTAGTTGCTGCTCTCGGGTATAGAAATAGTAATAGCAAACCGAACAGAAGATCACGCCCAATAGCACTACAGATTTAAGGTCAGAAATATTGGCTCCGAAATATCCGTTCAACCAATAGTGCGCGTTCAAGGTACCAAAGGTCATCGCGATCACCATTGAGATACCCACATCAAACACCTTTGATTTCCTCTTAAACACCTCAACCAAGATAAAAGAGGATCCCACCGCGCTGTAACCGAAACCAAAACTGATCGCGAGATTGACCACAAGGTCTCCACCCCAAATCGTTTGAGTGGTGATGGCAATGACGAAACAAAACAGAGTGGTCAGCGTGAAGCTTTTAATCCATGGAAACTGACTGTTTGAAGAAATGTTCATTAAAATCGTCCTTTGATATTTATAAGAATCATATGACTATCGGGTAAGTTGGCGTAAGCAGAATCACTTTTACCGCCTAGAAAGCGTGCAGCAAGTTCCAAATCCAACGATGAATGGCCATTATCTAACGCCTGATAGTTGAGCCACTGAGTAGCAATAAAACCACCGTCTTGTGGGGACAACATCACATCAAATGTCGGCGTGATATCTTCAAGCCAGCCATGTGTCGAATCCAAAGACCAGTGAAACATGATGTTGTGTTGAACCAAATTGGCGTGCTGATAGCCTTGCGCGTAAGACCCTGCCAGTGATGCTGTCATCGGATTAACCGACAAAGACTCGGCACTTTCTATTGCACTTTGCCACTCAGAATCACTCCACGCTCGGCTATCAAACCAATATTCCAGTACCACATTGTGCCCAGTGTTATTCGCCCATGTTAATCCTGCTAACGCTTGATAGGCCTCGCCCTGCTCTTCGAGATAAACAGGTTCAAGCAGTGAGTTGGGCTGACTGTAGCCAAGGCTTTGTCGTTGATAGACCACCGAGCCATGAAACTCCCAAGCGAGGTTCAACACCGACACTAAACTCGCCCCAAGCAAGCCGTGGCGTACATCGTCGTAATAAGCGACCCACTGATACTCGTGATCACCTACAAGATTGTAACGACGTAATCCAAATCCTTGTTGCTGATTCTGCTTTTCGAATTCATTTACGTCTTGAGAAGTCCATGACGAATCGCTGTAAAGCAGTGTCCATTCGCCCGTCATATCGAACAGTGACGCCGACGCCACACCCGCGCCCTCCTCTGCGACAATACCTACTGGGTTTTGTCGATACGGCTTGATGATGTCTAACGGTCGATAGCCATAACCCACGCCCCAATCCAAACGAACCTTACCAAGCGTGACATCGAGGTAGTGGTCACCGATTACTGAATTCGACAACTCAACACCACCTTGCCAAAACAACTCACGCAGAATGAATTCAGACTCAAAGCTCGCGTCTTGTTCTTGAGGGGTATTGCTTAGAATATCGTTGGCTTTCACTGCGAACAGACCAAGCCAATTGTCATATCCAACCTCTAGATCCAGCAAGCCATTGAATAACTGACGATTATCAGATGCTAAAGAAGTGAATGGCGACTCTCGTGATTCAACTGCTTCTGCACTCAGTTGCCAGTCCCAGGCCAAACTCAGGTCGCCCGCTTGAAGCGTGTTACTCACGCAAGACAAAGCAAGTAAAGTAGCAACTGAATACTTGATGTGAGGCTTGCGATTGAAAGCTTTCATGACAACCACCTAAAGCCCAGACACGCTGTTACGCGATAGGTAGGCAGGGTTGTAGTATTTATCCGCCAAGCTTTGTTCAATCACTTCGCGATACTCAATCACGGTTTTCTTACTTGGCTGGATCTTATCGAGCAAGGTCATCGACACCACGGTTGGTAATCCATCACGCACGCCTTCAGTAAACCACGCTTGCTTGGCTAGCTTTCCTGAGCGCAGATACAGATCCGCTTTAACTGGAAATGCACGGTCTGCCGTTAACCACAGATCAATCGATTGATAACTGGCACCCTTGGTTTTCGCCGATAGCTTTAGATGATGGCTATCGATTGTCTCGCCAGTCGGCATCTCAACCTGTTGTTCGGCAACCCACTCACCTTGGTAATCTTCGCTCCACGTCAGCGTCGAGATATCCCCTACCGAGGCTTCACCCAGCAGTTTTTGCATCGGGGTGATACGAATTGGTCGACGAGATTTCGGCATCAGTAGCCAATAGTTATCTTCTATCATCAGCATCTTTTGACCTGCCTCGACGGCCGATTTAAAGACCACTAACGACTCTCGGTTTGGCCTTGTGTAGACGTTGTATTCACGGGTCTTGTCGAGTTGTTCGTCTTGATACAGCGCCACCAAAGACACTACCTTAGAGGCTTGTGCGCTGTTCAAGCGATAGCTGTCTGCCTTGGCGATCATCTCAGTGACTTGTTGTGAATCGACTGCCCAGCTTGGTATCGATGTTAAAGCTGATGCTAAAACAAAAACCGAACCCAACGTATTAATTGAACGAGTTAATTTAGACATAAACCAGCGCCTCCGTGATTGGCTTATTCACGCCTTTACGAGCAGAGAAATAAGCAGCCAGCAAACATATCGTCAGCACACCTAAGGTGGCGTAACCAACCAATTCTAATGAGAAGTAAATGTTGAGTGGGTAACCTTCGGTTCTGCCGGGGGGAGGTGGCATTTGCACATCAATCACCAGTAACAACACCGACACCAAGCCACTCACTAGCGCGCCAATCGCGCTACCAATCAGTGCCAGTAATCCCGCCTCTTTTAAGAAGCCTGCCACGATTTCAGATGGGTAACTGCCGAGTGCCGACAAGGTGCCAATTTCACGAGTGCGCTCCGTGACTGACATAGTCATGGTGTTAAACAGCGACACGAACACCACTAATGCCATCACTGCACCCATGATGCCGAAGATCCGGTCGTAAAGATCTTTGACCTTGGTGTAAAAAAACGCGCGATCTTGCCATGGAGTGATCTCGATCTCTGATCCTTGTTCGCTTTGGCTAGCGCTATTTCGATCTAAAGCAGTTTGGATACGTTGTTGAACGGTCGAGGTCTTGCTTGTTTCAAATAGGAACACCGATAAGGTACTGACTTTGTCTGAGGCCAAAAGCTCTTGAGCGGCAGTGATATGAACATACAGCTGACGCTTATCCAACTCTGGCACGCCTGTCGAGTAGATGCCCTGCACCTTAAAATCAAAAGCGTTCAAAGCACCGTCACTTGTTGTAGCGAGCAGAGTCACCCAATCTCCTACCGCAGCTTTAAGATTACGAGCCAAGTCAGTACCCAGCATCACTTGTGGCTCTTGGCTATCGTATCTTGGGGATTTCACATCCGACAGGGTTTGCCCGCTGCGCACATCAAGGAAAGGGCCTTTCATGTCGAACTCACGCTCATTGACACCCGTTCCCATAAAGATGGTCGACTTACTGCCGTTAGACACCAAACCACTGAAATAGACTCGCGGCTGCACACCACGCACGTCACTATCACCGATAATGCTCTTGGTTAGCGTTTGTACGTTATCCAGACCATTGCTCAGCGGCATGTCTTCATCTTGTTCAAAATAACCTGGCGTACTCAAAGTAAGGTGGCCAGTATCACGCGCAGTCGATTCTCTCAGTGACTCATAGGTGTAAAGCCCATAACCACCAGCACTGGTCAGTGCAAATACCGCAATGGCGATGATCAACACCGACAACAAACTACGTCGACCATTTCTTAATAGATTAAGCCACGCCAAACGCACCGAAGTTGGAAGTAAAAACGTGCTCATTCTTTGTGTTAACTTGCCCATGAGATCGTCTCCGTTGCTGTGGCTTGTGGAGCCAATTGTCCGTCGATAAGTTCAATCACTCGGTCACAACGCTGCGCCATTCTTGGGTCGTGCGTTGCGACGATAAAAGTCGTACTCATTTCGTGACCAAGCTCTTTCATAATGTCGATCACAAGGTTCGCAGTGTGGCTATCTAAGCTCGCGGTCGGCTCATCGGCAATCACTAAGCTTGGGTTGTGGATCAGTGCTCTGGCAATCGCGACACGTTGTTGCTGACCTCCAGACAAGTTGTCTGGACGATGATTAACGTAATCCCCTAGCCCAACACGCTCTAACATGTCTTGCGCTCTGCTCTGCTGTTCTTGCTTTGAGCATTGGTTCAACATCAATGGGTAAGCGACATTCTCAAGCGCAGTCATTACAGGAACCAGATTGAATCGCTGAAACACAAAACCCAGCGACTGACGACGAAAACGTGCAGCGGCGATTTGCTCTGTCGGATACGGTTGGCCATCAATATTAATCTGCCCTCGATAATCCATATCCAATAAACCAAGAATATTCAAAAGTGTGCTTTTTCCTGAACCCGACGGCCCACATAGCGCCACCATTTCACCGCGTTGGATCTGACCATCAACGCCCTTGAGCGCATCTACACTTTGACCGCCAGTGAGATACGATTTGCCGATACCTTTAAATTCAATCATCCCGTTGTCCTCCGATTACCAATCCATTCTTAAGCGTTCGCAGCTACTATTTAGCTTTCGCGCCCATTATTTAGCATTCGCAACTATTACTTGACTTTCGCTATTAGGGCCTTCGCAGTCATGGTTTCGATGTTGCCAGAATCGGCAGTTTCCATTTGTTCTAGCCACGCTTGTGCTTGCTTAAGATCTTCAGCACGAATCGATGCCTCAATTGCATAACGGTAAATCCACGATGTCGCAGCGAAATGCTGTTGCTGGAAAGCGTCTTCAGCCAGTAGTGAGAGGAAGAGGTCATAACCACGATCAAAATGGTTAAACATGTCGGGTAGAGAGGTGTAAGTCACCGCAGCCATGGCGCGAGTCAGGTAAGAATCTGGTAGCCCTTGAACACGAGGTTGCTCATGAATGGGCTGGTCTTCGTCTTTAAGCAGAACCAGCGATTTATCAATGGTCGATAAACCCTTTTCTACATACTTCATCTTGTTCCAAGGTAAGAATGCATCACGGCCCATTAAGGTTTCTGTGCTTCCTAGATAAACCAAAGTCAGTGGCGTCGCGCCGTCTTGTTGCAGCGTGTCGTTAAGGCGTTCATAAGCCACCGCCACCATGTCTTCATTGCCTTGCGCCGCTTGGTTGTAGATATCAAGCACGCCTGAGCTTGGGTTAGCCAAAGCTAACGTAGGAGCGAAGGAAACAAGCCCAATCAAAAATGAGCGCTTAAATTGAGAAGTAAATGAATAAGTAGTATTTGCAGTAGCCATGATTTCTAATCCCTTTCAAATGTTGACGTTGAAAGGTTAACCAGAATTTGTCATGCAGTTTTACCGATGCGACGAATAGTAATAATGAGGAGTGAATGGTTGAGTTGGGGCGTGAGTGGGAGACGGAAATCAAAGTAGCGAACTTTCCTTCTTCCCAACCTGAGGCTGGTATTACGGTATAAAAATACAATAGGCTGCAGTACAAGAGGAACGTATGCCTTTGAAAAAGAGACTCCAATGAGCCCCCTTTTCTATTTCGATTTATCTGAGCTATTCGCTAGCTTTTTATGGCTCGGCTTTGTTCCCTTTATCAAACTGGAACATGGTGTGCTTCCACTTTGATTTTATGATGATGGCTCATCTTATGATTGTTAACGAAGTCTTTTCCGTCCACAAATTTCGTTTTCGTACCATTAGTAATGGTTGCAATGGTATTCCCAAAGACGGAATCAGTATGACGGGCATATTCACTCATCGTAGTCTTAACGCCGCGCTCAGCAAATTTTTTCTCTATCATGCGAGAATACGTAACGAATTCAGCAGGTGTGATTTTTTCGTTTAGTTTCGCGTTGCCTACAACCTCACTTACAACTTCCGTTGGCGATAACGATTCATCGAGACTATTTAGGATCTCCACTGCTTTTTTCGGATGTACCGTCGGTGCCCTTTCACAGGTATACAACCCATAAAGGAACTCAACAATCATCTCAATACTGTCTTTCTCGTGTCCCCCCCATCAAAAAGCTGCCATTTCCGACTGAGCCTCCCTGATATTTGCTCTCGCCATTGAGATGCTTAGCTAAGTTGCCATCGGGCTTTATGCCTACACCTATGTCGAAGAAATAATCCCCTTTATTTAAAGCCAGTAAAGAGACCATGTTCTTCGCAAAAGCTGGACTGCCGTGATTGATACTCGCCTCATACAACTCAGTCATCTTCTTAGCAATCTCTGGCGTTGACATGTTTTTCTTCGTTAACAACTCATCAACGGAAACGAACTTAACATTCTCAGGAATCTCGACGCGAGAGTCGTAACATGTTCGCCCTTTAGTACGTCTATCGACATAGATGACGTGTTTAACCTTTGGGGTAATTTTTGCATTACTAATCACATTTAACAGACCATGTTCCTTTTCGACACTAGGAATAATATTGTCTTCGTCACTTTCGGCCTTAGTGTTTACCCAACAATAAGCAACGGTCTTAGTTGGAAGTTTAGAGAACGTCGGTTTCGCACATAGCAAAGAGCTAAAACCACTCTTTTTCTTGTCTTCTTTTAATTGAGTTAATGTTACTTCGGTATTTTCGCTGTTGCGTTCAGCAATAACTCTTTCTCGATTTTCCGCCCAACGTTGATTATCAGCCTGAGTAACTGTGAGTTCTTCCTTGCGAGCCAAACGCTGTTGATGAGCGCGCTCTTGGGGTGACTGTTGTGTTTGTTCTGTGTAGTTACTTGGTGAAGATTGATATCGCATTAAATTGCCCCTAAACATTAAAATGTAAGCAATTGTAACAGTATGATAAATCTATCAACCGAATATACAGTGGCGATAAAACAACCACCAAAATGGCTAATTTTACTAACAGAAAGCTCACTTTGAAGGATTATTGCTCGTAAGCTAGTTCGTCATTCTTACAATGAAACACACAATTCAAGATTAGAAGACGACTAAAAATAGCTGTGCGGAATGCTATCCACACTCGATTTTTCAATAATACACAAACTAAAATAGCCGCTAATCAGCGGCTATTTTTTATGTTCTAAATGATAATTCGACTACTTTATTCATAAAAACCAATAACTTAAATTAACCTACTTTCTTAATCATCGTCGCTGGGTTGTAACCTTGCTCACCTTTGCTTACTGGTTCGCTAGGATTGTAGTGGCGCATAAGAACATTAAATTTACCCGTGTTATTACCGTCCATAGTTGGAATATTGTTTGGCTGACCTTCACATCCAAAACGGAGAGTGTAGGTTCCATCGCTGTTCATTACGGGTGCCATTTCACTCGAAATGTTGGCTTTATCGTTGAACATGCGTCCATCAGCGTTATATACGGTCGCCGACCAGAATGAGCCTGCCTTCGGATCTTTGAAAGTCGTCTCGTAACATGCATTCGCATCGAAGTACTGACTGGTTTGATAGATGTTATCTTCGACCATTGCACCACCCCAACCGCCAGCTGCGCCAACGTAATTCATGTAATCAGTTTGGCCGCTTTCTTTGTTACCAAACGCCTTTGATTGGTCATATCCGTCACTGAAATCGATGTTGCCAGCTTTATCCGTGGCCTTGAACGACGCCATGTCCCACTCTTTTACTTCAAACGGTTTCTCACTGCCTGTTTCAATCTTCAGGTTACGGCGAGCATTATCTTCAAGCGCACGGACAATCACAAATGCGTGGGCGGTTTTTGCGCTAATTTTATGACGACCCGAACCGTAGATCATTGGTTGTGTCTCGTGGTTTTCATCGACGACTTGCAGTGACACATATTGATCAGTTTCTGGAACCGTCACGTAGACATCATCATTCGACATATCGATGACAGAAACGGAGTAAAAGGTGTCTCGATTCATTCGCACAACGAACTGCTCTTCTGGAATGCTGCTTGGTACTGGCATCTCAAAGAATGTATTGATACCGCCTGCTTTCTCAACTACCGCGCCGAGACGCATATTGGTGTATGCCTGAGCAAAATTATCTTCCGTGACGATGGTTGGCGCTGCAATAACGCTGGTTGAGAATAAAGCGACAGCAGTAAGGGGAAATAGTGTTTTCATAGTAGCGACCTTTATATTTCAAAGTGAATGTCATTTGGAAGAGTATTATTTGCTCTGCCGATAGTGATCACTTTATACTTCCAAAATGGAAAGCGTGGAAAATAGGACTTGCCGAAATGGAAAGTATAGACTTGAACTTGCTGCGTACCTTTGTGTTGCTGTGTCAGTCGAATAGCCTTAAAAGAGCTGGGATGAAACTGGGGATCTCAGAGAGCGCCGTCAGCAAGCAAATGACCAAGCTAAGAGAACAGTTAGGACACCCACTTTTCGAACGCACCACGGAAGGGCTGAGACCAACACATTACAGCCAATCTATTTTGCCCAAGATTGAACAAGCCTTGTCCTTGATGCACTCCGCCACCTCACCAGAAACATTCAACCCTGCCACCTATGCAGGGCCAATTACCCTTGCTTTCTTCGCTTACACACTAGAGTTCTCAGGCGTTAGTTTATTTAGGGAGCTCTCGAAAACATTTCCCAAAGCACAAATAGAGCTGAAAACTTGGACATCAGATACAGAACAAAAATTAGAAGACGGTGATATCACCTTAGGTGTGCATGTTCTAAATGAAGACCGTAGTTCGAATATCTTCCAGAAACGCATCATGCCCGACCAACTGGTGATCGCCGTATCAAAATCATTAGGGCAACTAACATGGGAAGAGGCATTGCAGTTGCCTTTTATCAAGATCCGCAGCCAAGGTTGGAATGAAAAACGTTATCGATATTTAGAAATGTTGAGAAGCAGTGGTATTGACCCCCACATCAGTATCACAGTGGACAATTTTTCAGTGGCGAGGCAAATTCTAGAGCAAGGCGACCACGCCTGCGTATTAAGCGATAGTTGGAAGGACGCTTCGCTTAATACCATAGAGCCGCCCAAAGAGCTTAGAATTGATCTAAACCTTGTCTCCTGCATGCGCCTTGTCGATCGTCAAAGCCCTCTAAACCTTGCCGTTCATGACGTGATTAAAAGGGTTATGCTTCAATCTATATAGGTTTCAATCTAGATAGGCTTTAATCTAAATAGTTAGTGCCCTGAGACGAGTTAAAAAGGCTCGTTTTCATTTCATACAAACAAAAATAGCCGCTGATTAGCGGCTATTTTTAGTTATCTAAACGAAGCTTCGATTTCTTCTGTCTTGCTACTTCTTTGTCTCTTCTACTTCTTCGTCTCTTCAACCACAGCTTTCATCAATACTGATGTATCCATGCGGCCTTGCCCTTCAGCAGACAATGCCTTGTATGCGTTGTTGGTTTTTTCCGTCAACGGAAGCTGGATGCCTTGGCGTTCTGCTTCATCTAGGCAGAAACCTAAATCTTTGATCATCCAATCAATTGCGAAGCCGAAATCAAACTTATCTTGCGCCATTGTGGTAGCACGGTTTTCCATCTGCCATGAACCTGCTGCGCCGTTTTTAAGGCAATCAACCAGCGTTGGGATATCCAAACCTGATTTTTCAGCCAGTACCAAACCCTCAGATAAGCCGTTCAAAACACCCGCGATGCAGATCTGATTAACCATTTTCGCGCGTTGGCCTTGGCCGACTTTACCCATCAGAACCGACGACTTACCGTAAGCTTCGAATACTGGTTGAAGGTCGTTGAATAGCTCTTGTTCGCCACCACACATGATGGTTAACACGCCGTTTTCTGCGCCCGCTTGGCCACCAGACACTGGTGCATCCATAAAGCGAACACCCACTTTCTTCGCTGCCACTTCAAGCTCTTCAGACAGAACCGCAGACGTTGTGGTGTGATCAACAAGAATCGCGTTTGGCTTCATTGCCGCCAATGCGCCTGTTTCGCTGGTTGTCATGCTACGCACGTCGTCATCGTTGCCTACACAAACCAATACTACGTCCGCTTCTGCGACACACTCAGCCACGCTCTCAGCGGCTTTGCCGTGGTATTTATCAGCCCAGTCTAGTGCTTTGCTATGAGTGCGGTTAAATACCGTTACCTCAAAGCCGGCTTTGACTAGGTGGCCTGCCATTGGGAAACCCATTACGCCTAGCCCGATAAAACTTACTTTCATTTCTTTCTCCTTTTCATTTAACTCAGCTCATCGTGATGGAACGAGCGAACGCTCTCTATCAAGGTCTCGATAAGCAAAGTCAAAGCCTTCGGCTGATATTTTCTTTCTTTGTACACTAAATACGCTTGGCGATCACCCCGATGATACTCAGGGAGCACTTGAATCAGATTCATTTCCGGAGAAACATGGCGAAAAGGCAGTGAGGCGATACCCAATCCCTTCTGCGCAGCGGCCGCGACCGCATAAATATCGTTAACGATGAACTTAGGTTTGATCGTCACCATCTGCTCTAACTGACCAGATTTGTAGAGCGGCATATCAAACACATCATCGACATTAATCCACTCTTGATGCTCGAGATCGTCTGGCTTTTTAATCTCTTCGCGAGAGTCCAAGTATTCTTGGCTCGCAAAAAATCCGTGCTTAGCCTTAAACAGTGGCCGCGCAATCATGCCGTCCATGTCAGAGATTTGAAACGTGATCAACAAGTCACGATCGGTTTCAGGAACTACTTGCTGTTGGCTCAAGATGAGGTTGAGCTGTACTTTTGGGTACTCAGCAAGGAATTGCTCGACAGTCGGGCGAAGAAAACCGCTATAGAAGTTATGAGGCACCGCGAGCTTTATTTTGCCTTGAATGGCATCGCGCTCTTCAAGCAAGCTACTAAAACCCTGATGCAGTGACTCCATGCTGCTACTCAGCGCTGCAAAGGCCGCCTCACCATCTTTAGTGGCCACCAGCTCTCTACCCTTCTTCTCCAAAAGGCGAATGCTCAGGCGCTCTTCCAAAGCGGTTAATCGGCGCGACATGGTCGACACCGGCAGTTGAAGTCGCTTCGATGCCGATAACAACGACCCCTCTTCCACCACAGTACAAAACAGGAATAGATCATCAATGTTTCCAAATATGGAATTCATACTTCTATATGTGCCTATTTTTCTCATTTATGGATAGGAGTAACCTTAATGCATTCCAATAATAAAATCACTAAGGAGAGCAGATGAATAACAAACTGCATTGGGTTACCGCGATACTGTCTTCACTTGTCATGGCATTTATGATGTCGGGGATCATATCGGGTTATAAGATGGGTTTCAGTCAAGCATGGCCACCAATTTGGTTAAACAGCTTTTTGATTGCTTGGCCGTGTGCACTCACACTGAGCCTAACCTTGTTGCCACAAGTCAGAAAGGTCGCCGAGTGGCTATGTCGCCCGAGATCAAAAACGATAACCAAAGTGAGTTTATGCGATGAATAACGCCATGAATTCCAAAGTTATCTATAGAACCAGCGGAACGATGATCAAGGAAAACAATCATTATTACCGACATAAAAAAACCGAGCACTAGGCTCGGTTTTTTAATAACTGTTGTTACTGTAAAGATTACAGCTCAGCGTTGTGGTAAACCTGCTGAACATCATCACAGTCGTCAAGCATGTCTAAGAACTTCTGGAACTTCTCAGAATCTTCTTCAGCTACTGGCGTAGTTGTTTGAGGAACGAAAGTGATTTCCTCAACGTCTAGAGTTAGCTCTGGGAACGCAGTGTTTAGTGCAGTCTTCGTTTTGAAGAACTCAGTCGTTGGAGCGAATACAGTGATAACACCGTCTTCTAGCTCAACGTCAGTCACGTCTACGTCTTCCATCATTAGCGTTTCTAGGATGATCTCGTCATCTTCGCCTTTGAACTGGAATACAGCTTGGTGAGCGAACATGTGAGAAACAGTACCTTCAACACCGATTTTCGCGCCAGTCTTAACGAAACATTGGCGAACGTCTTGGAAAGTACGGTTGCCGTTGTCAGTTAGACAGTCAACGATCACGCTTGTGCCACCTGGGCCAAAACCTTCGTAACGAGCTGGTTGGAAGTCTTCACCGCCGCCACCGTTCGCTTTATCGATCGCTTTGTCGATAACGTGAGCTGGTACTTGGTCTTTCTTCGCTTTAGCAATCAGGTGCTTAAGAGGTAGGTTCATGTCTGGGTCAGAGCTGCCGTTCTTAGCCAGTACGTAAATCTCTTTACCGTATTTAGAATAAACTTTAATTTTTGCGCCTGCAGTTTTCGCCATTGAGGCCTTGCGCACTTCAAAACTTCTTCCCATCGGGATCTTCTCTCTGATTCAATTAACGGTGCAAATTCTAGCAAATTACTGTGTCATTTCAATTCTACAGCATTGCTGGGCAAGGTTTGTCTGCGTTTATGCGACACCCATTACCCGTTTGTATTTTTCTACAGACTGTTCAAACCACACCTTTTCATCTGGGTCACCTAGCTTCATTGCTTCTTCAACAATGGCTTCAGGGCCACATTTCGCTTGCTTCAGTTTCCATACAAGAAACGATGCTTGCTTATCCAGTTCGATTTTATTTTTCTCGCTGGGTGGAAGGAGTGAAAGGTTGATAGACATTGTTAGCCTTCGTCTGTAATACACTTGGCCGAGAAATATATCATAGAGCAGCCTCATAAAACCAATACTATGAGTAGTAGAAAGGGTTTATGAGACCCTAAACCAAGCAAGTCACTGATGCAGGTCAAGCTAGTTTGAGAGAAGTGATGCCACATGATGCGAATGTATCGCTTATTCGACTCACCTAATGAGCCGAATAACGAGTTAATCACATCACAAAGGCGCAAGAATGATTTCTAACCTAAAAAACTACTCACTCGCGGCAAACACATCGCAGCGTGAGGCGCAGATGAAATCATTTTTGTGCAGGCCTTTGATTGAGTGGCTCCACCAAGTGACAGTGACTTTGCCCCACTCCAATAAGATCGAAGGATGGTGGAACTCTTCTTCTGCCAACTCTGACACTTTGTTGCTGAATGCCCATGCTTGTTTGTAGTTCTTGAACTTAAACACCTTCTCAAGCTGTGGGATGCCGTCTCTTTCCATGATCTGCCAATCAGACAACTCCAAAAGTAAAGATTGTTGCTCATCTTTACTTAGGGCAATCGCGTCGATACTGCAGGCTTCGCATTTTTGTTCATTCAACATGTGTTGGTTCCTTGGGTTCAAAAAGTGGTGGTAGTAACCCCGCATCAATCGCGAGATCAGCTTGCTGTAATAGGTTTTCCTGACTGATTTTGAAGAGCTCAGATAGCTCGTCGATTACGTAGTATTTCGGCTGCATGATGTCGATGCGATAAGGGGTTCTTAAAACGGTTTGTAGATCGAACCTCTCACGAACAGCCAAATCCCCTCCCAACGCATACATGGTTTCCGCCGGAGACGAAAGAATGCCACCACCATAGATTTTCAATTGTTGGCCTTCTTTTACTAAACCGAACTCGACCGTAAACCAATACAAACGGGCAAGATAAGCGCGTTGCTTCGATGTCGCCGCTTGGCCTAGTTTTCCATAATGCTCAGTGAATGCTGCGAAATCCGCATTAGTCAGCATGGCACAGTGACCAAAAATTTCATGAAAGAAATCAGGTTCTTGTAAGTAATCGAACTCGTCTCGCGTTCTCAAAAATGTCGCCACTGGGAATTTCTTATTCGCGAGCAAATCAAAGAAACGGTCAAAATCGATTAACGCAGGAACAGGCTGAACTTGCCAACCTGTTGTTTCCTTTAGCACTTTGTTTATCTCTGGAAGCTGGGGAACTCTGTCTAATGGCAGATCCAGCAGGGTCAAACCGTGCAAATAGGCATCACAAGCGCGGTCACTAATAACGTCCAGTTGCCTTTTCACCAAGTCGTGCCAAATGGCATCTTCTTCGAGGCTCCACTCAACCCATCCCTCTTGGCTCACGGGCTTAGAATGATATTGAGTCATTACACACCTCCTTTCGAATGTCTCACTTTAAGCCTATCTCCACTCCTTATAAGCGCCAATTTGCGCGATTTTTCGAAATAGCCGATTGTGTAACATTTTATTTACACAATTTCGCCAAGCGCTTATTTTGCTGAACTTTTGACTTTGTAAAACCTAAATACCAGACTGAAAACGTTAACTTTTTGTTAAAGGTAAAGAAATGCACGAAAGCAATAAGCCCATTTGGCAGCCAAGCGAGCAGCGTATCGCCGATGCCAACTTAACCCGATTTATCGATAGCCTTGAACAATCTGGGTTAAACCTAGATAGGGACGTAAAAAGCTACGCCGAGCTACATCAATGGTCTGTGGATCAGCCGGAATCGTTTTGGCAAAACGTGTGGCAGTTTTGTGGAATAGTCGGCTCGCAAGACTGTATTAACAAGGCAAAAAGCGAACACATCAAAACTCAAGGTGAGAGCCGCTGGCAGCAGCCCAAATCGAATCGTGATGCGGTTTGGTTTCCCAATGCGCAGGTAAACTACGCCAAGAACTTGCTGCGCTTGGCACACACCATGCCTGATGAGCTTGCGATCTGGTTTGAGAATGAGCGTGGCGAACAGCAGAGTTATACATGGAAAACCCTGTGTGAAGCGGTCTCTAGTGTTCAGCAATGGCTTGTCGATAGCGGAGTGAAACAAGGTGATGTGGTTGCTGCGTATACGCCTTATCTGCCACAAACCGTAATAGCGATGCTGGCAGCCACCAGCTTGGGCGCGATTTGGACATCAACCTCGCCTGATTTTGGTGTCGAGAGTGTGATTGAACGATTTGGCCAAGTGAAACCCAAGGTGCTGTTCACCTGTGATGGCTATACCTTCAATGGCAAAACATTCGATATGACGGATAAGAACCGTGAAATCATCGAGCACTTAACCGAGCTAAAACAGGTGTGTCAGATCGGTTATTTAAAACCTAGTGGTGATTTAGAGAAGAATGACTTTGAAAATGATGTGTCGACCCGAAGCTGGCATAGCATCATCAATCATTATCAGCCACAACCTGTACGATTTGTGCGTGTCGGCTTCAATGAACCATTGTTTGTACTCTACTCTTCCGGCACAACAGGCAAACCAAAGTGCATTGTTCACTCGGTTGGCGGCACCACCATCAACCACCTAAAAGAGCATCAACTTCACTGCAATATCAAACCGAAAGATCGCGTGTTCTACTACACCACTTGTGGTTGGATGATGTGGAACTGGCACGTCTCTGCACTCGCCAGCGGCGCTTGTTTGGTGATCTTTGATGGTAGCCCGGTTTACCCGCAACCCAACGTTTTATGGGATTTAGCACAGCGAGCTGACGTATCGACATTTGGCACCTCGGCCAAGTATCTTGAAGCGATCGAGAAGGCTGAGCTATCACCTATCGACAGCCATTCTCTTCCCCACTTAAGAACACTGTGCTCAACGGGTTCTGTGCTTTACCCCGAGCAGTTCGATTATGTTTACAAACACATCAAACAAGACCTGCATTTGGCGTCCATTTCTGGCGGAACGGATATTTGTGGCTGCTTTGTGTTGGGTAATCCTATCTCACCTGTGTATCGCGGTGAATGCCAACAGGCAGGGCTCGGCGTCGACATCAAGGTGTTCAATTCATCTGGTCACAAGGTCGATCATGAACGTGGTGAACTGGTGTGCACAAACTCCCTCCCCAACTTCCCTGTTGGCTTCTGGAATGACACCGGAGAGCGCTATCACAACACGTATTGGGATAGGTTCGATAATGTGTGGCATCACGGTGACGAAGTCGCACAGAGCGTTCATGGGGGCTATCTGTTCTACGGGCGAGGCGACACCACACTCAACCCCGGTGGCGTGCGAATTGGTACTGCCGAGATCTATCAGCAAGTGAACACCATTGACGGCATCATCGATTCCATTGCAGTGGGGAAAGATGTCGAACGCAATGAGCAGATATGGCTGTTTGTTCAACTGCAGCAAGGCGTGGACTTAAATGAAACGCTATTGGCAACCATCAAGAGCAAGCTCAAATCATCTTGCTCGCCAAGGCATGTGCCTAGCCAGACCTTTGCTATCAGTGATGTGCCCAAAACACGCTCAGGAAAACTGGTGGAGCTGGCGGTGAAACAGGTCGTGAATGGTAAACCCGTCGAGAACATCGGCGCGATAGCCAATGCAGATGTGCTCGATGAGATAAAGCGTGTGATTTCGATTTAACGCTCTTATCTCATAAACTCGCAATTAGAAGAAAGTAACTTCCAACAAAAAGCCCTCCACGACTGAACATCGTGGAGGGCTTTCTTATCTTCGTATTAACTGTAACTCAGGCTTAAGCGGTTCTAACAAATTGCCCAACTCATTTTTACTCCTAATTTAAGCGAACAATATTTAACCAATTTTTAATCAATCAGTCATCAATATTCTCTAACGTAAACACTCAATGAACACGCGTGCAAAAATTAAGGAGAAATTATGCATAAGTTATTTTGGCCTGGGCTAGCTTTACTGGCAAGCTCTCAAGCCTTGGCATCAGTCATTCAGGTAGAACCTGTAGATCCAAGTAAACATACATTCAGTGACATCTATTACATGCAGCAACATAACACCCAAGACTATGGAGATAAGCTGACGGATTGGTTAGATCAGGGGTTTGGTATCGTGGAATTGGATGTGATCGATAGAGGTAGATGGGAACACGAAGAGTTTGGCCCTTACGTGTCTCACTCCTCAAGCCCCGGCAACAAAAACTGCGCAGCAGCTGGCAATACTCGGCTGGGTCATTGCTTCGATGGCATCATTCAATGGACAAACCAAAATAACCCGAAATACCCCTTAGTGGTTCTCGTCGATCTAAAAGTCAGTTGGGATCCCGCTAACGCATGGAACTACGATGAAGTTGGCATGATTGACAAATGGATAAGTGACTACTTGGGCGAACACCAGTACCGGTTCTCGTCGTACTTAGACGAGCATTTAGTGCCCGCAGCAACAGCAGCGGAACACGCAGGAGCAGTTAACCCCAGTAAACATGTTCGTGAATTGACTAAAGCATTTGGCTGGCCCTTACTACGCGACCTTCAAGGCAAGATAATCGTTGTTCTCACTGGTGGAAAAATAGGGAGCAAGAACCAAAACTACCGATCAGGTTGGAACTGGCTATGGGAGACACATGGCGTGGTGCCATCAACTTTTATGTGTCCTGAAGGTAGCACTATTGAGCATATTAAGGTGGGAGGGCAACTCAATGGGATATCAAAAGAGGAGTCTCAACGCTTTATTTGTAACAACATGGGTCAAAGTAAGCACTACCAAAATGTCGCAAATGAAGCCGCTAATAATCAGCAAATGATGCATATTTGGGGAGACTCTCTAGTTAGCCCTGAAACATTTGAATACAACTACCTTTCAGTTAGCCACGGGGTGCAGTTCATCAATAGAGAAAGATCTAAACCTCAAGATGTTTCGACTTGGGGTAATGCTATTCCACTTATTGGCGTACGACAATCAATCACGGGTTTTTTCCAGATTTACAACGAACAAACCGGGCTTTGCTTAAGTGTCAAAGACTCTAAATACAGTAACGGAACGCAACTCATCAGCAGTCAGTGTCAAAAGTCAGAGGATCAAAAGTTTGTTTACACCGTTGAATCTCAGCTAAGACCCAAAGGAAACTCTCGATATTGCGTGGATATCAAGGGAGGGAAAGCAGGAAACGGCAAAGATCTTCACTTATGGAATTGTGATGGAGGAACCAGCGAAAGGTGGAGTATTACACCAACCAGCGCATTCATTAGTTGGCACAGTAACACTAGTGGTGACGACGGTAACGGATACTGCATGGATAATAAAGGGGCAGGAGCAGGAACACAATGGCAACTTTACTCCTGTCAGGATTTTAACGCCAATACTCGCTTCAAACTGCTACCCGTCACTCGTTGGGATGACACTCACCAATAAATATTAGCCAATATCTAATTTCAGTGATGGTGGAAATCGCTTCGCCATCACGATTTTAAGTTTCACATCTTCGTCATCAATCTGACATTTAGCTTCACTAAGGTAACAAACATCAATTTGAACGCGCGTGCAATAACGCTCAATTTATCAAAGAAAGGGAGAACGTCATGTTCCGAAAAGCAATCATTGCCTCAGCAATTCTCGCCACAACACCATTGGTCAATGCAAGTGAACTGGTCATTGCAAGTCGTGATAGCAGCTATGGCGAAGCCATGGAATTTGTCGTGAGTGAATACAACAAGGTTAAGCCAGAGACGAAGGTGACCTTGGTTAAACGCCCAACTAAAGGACTGTATGAAAGTACGGTTCTTTCTATGCGTGAGCAAACGGGCCATTATGATGTGATCCTTATGGACGATACGTGGGCGCCTGAATTTTTAACCAATCAATGGTTAGCACCACTGTCTAGCTCAGTGGAGGATACTGACTTTGTTCAAGCGTCATTTGATATTGGACGCTACCCAGATGCAAGCGGCCCAGCTTATGCGATGCCAATGGTGGGGAACGTAGCGATGTTCGCATGGAATCGCGCTGAATTTGCGAAACATGATCTTTCAGAGCCAACGTCATGGACAGACGTGCTCAACTCAGCAAAAGCCATCAGTGAATCAAGTGAAACTAATGGCGTGGTTTTTCGTGGCGTAAAGGGCAACCCTATCGTGACGGGTTTCCTACCTGTACTTTGGGGATATGGTGCTGATGTGGTCGACAAGAATGGCCGCTCAACACTCGACTCTAAAGAGGCCGTTGAAGCATTAGAAACCTTCCTTGCAATGAAGCAATTTGCGCCAAGAGGCGTCGATGTTTACAACGCTGATGAAGTACGTGATTCCCTACAGAAAGGGACAGCGGCCATGGCGATTGAAGTATGGCCAGCCTGGGTGCCTAACCTAGACAACGCTGACGTATCTAACGTTGTGGGCGATATGGAGATCATGGCGCCGCCAGCAGAAGTCGGAAGCCCTGCGCCAATGCTAGGTATTTGGCAGCTAGCCATTCCTTCTGATTCAAACAACAAGCAAGAAGCTGAGGCTTTCTTAAAATTTGCAACCAGCGCCGATATTCAAAAAGCACTCGCTCTCGACTACGGCATGCCACCAACGCGTAACAGCATTTACTTTAATGACGAAGTGGTGAGCAAGTATCGTTGGTATCCACAACAAGCCAAAGCACTCTCTACGGGTAAGGCGCGACCTAGAATCCATAACTGGGCGGAAGTGGAAAGTATCTTAGGTGACTTCTTACAGTTAGCGATGATGGGACAAATGACTGCTGAGCAAGCCCTTAAGCAAGCTCATACCCGCATCAATCGTATTGTTAAATCATAATCATTCATAATAAATGCCATCGGTATTGACCAGTGTCGTTGATGCCGATGGCTGCTTTTAGGCTTTTGTATGTTGTTTGAAAATCGTAAGCAGCTCGCTGTGTTGTTGCTCCCTGCAATGCTTGTGCTTGGCTTACTCACGGTCTACCCAATTTTGTCGGTGCTTTACAATGCGTTCTTCAGCTTAGACAGCGAGCGTGCTAGCTATCAATTCATTGGCTTCGCGAATTTCAGCGAACTCTTCAATGACTTCTTCTTCATCGCTGCGATAAAAAACACGTTCGTTTTTACACTGGTAGCCTCAACCGCTCAGGTGCTACTTGGTTTGGCATTAGCCTTGCTGTTTCATCGCCAATTTCCTGGCCGACGATTCGCTCTGCCCATTATCATCTACCCGATGATGATTTCGACCTTAGTTTGCTCTTCTATATGGCGTTCTTGGTACCACTATGATTTCGGCCTGCTGAACGCCGTTTTGGTGTCAATCGGGCTGCCTGCCCAAGAGTGGTTGTTTAACCCAGACTTAGCTCTATTTGCCATTGCCATGGTTGATACTTGGCAGTGGACGCCAATGGCATTTCTCATCATTCTCGCGGGACTGCAATCGGTGCCGAAAGACATCAATGAAGCCGCGATGATCGATGGAGCAAAAGGTTGGAAGTCGACGTTTTACATCACCTTACCACTCATTCAGAAACAGATTTTACTAGCCTTTCTTCTGCGTTCTATCGACACCTTTAAGCTGTTTGACAAGGTGTACGTGATGACGGGAGGAGGCCCGGGGAACGCCACCGAGACCTTATCGATGTTTGTCTACAAATACGGTTTCCGATTCTTTGACTTAGGAATGGCAAGCGCCTCATCACTGGTCATGCTCGCTATCTCACTCTCTATGACTCTTATCTATGCGAAACGCGTAATGAAAGGAGGCAAAAAATGAATACACGCCTTCATACTTTTTTCGTCTGGGCTGCGACCGGTTTATTTATACTCCCGATCATTTGGATGTTCGGTACCGCCTTTAAGTCACCCTCGGAAATCTTGCATTCTGGGGCCGCATTATTGCCTTCGACACTGAGCTTCGACTCCTTTCTAAAGGTATGGCAAGGGGAGCTGTTTACTCTAATCAGTAACACCGTGCTGGTATCGCTATCTGCAACGGTGGTTTCCGTCATTGTGGCATTCTTCGCGGCTTACGCGTTGGTTCGATACCGCTTTCCAGCCAAACTGGACAACCTGTTTTTGTTGTCGGTGTTAATCATCAAAATGATGCCACCGATTGTGGTGGCTATTCCGTTGTACTCGTTAATGAACCAGTTCGGGTTGCTAAATAGCAAACTTGGGCTGGTATTGGCGTATCAGGTTTACACCCTGCCCTTTTGTATCTGGATGCTGTTGGGCTTCATTCGTGACGTCCCTTTAGAGATCGAAGAAGCAGGCTCAATGGATGGCGCTCATTTATTCAAACGCCTTCAATATATTGTATTTCCACTCTGTGCCCCTGGTCTGGTCGCGACGTCTATTTTCGCCATGATTTTGGGATGGAACGAGTTTTTATTCTCTCTTCTTTTCGTACACACACCAGACAAATTTACCATCCCGCTGTTCATTTCTAACTTCATGACAGAAGACGGCACCGCATGGGGCGAGCTTATGGTGATAGGCATTATCTCCTCTGTTCCTATGCTTTTTCTTGCCAGCTATATGCAGAAGTACCTGCTGCGCGGCTTTTCGATGGGCCTGAAATAGGGATTGAAATAAGGAATTACTCATGACAAAACTAAAACTAAAAAATATCCATAAAACCTACGGTGACCACATTGTGATCCCTGAGGTTAACTTGACCATCAACGACGGTGAATTTGTCGTGTTTGTAGGCCCATCAGGTTGCGGAAAATCGACGCTTCTTCGCATGATTGCTGGTTTAGAAAGCATTACCAAGGGCACTATGACGCTCAACGAGCATATTTTGAATCGCGTACACCCTTCTGAGCGTGAAGTTGCGATGGTATTTCAGTCGTACGCCCTCTATCCGCACATGACGGTAAAAAAGAACATTGGCTTTCCGCTCAAGATGGCAGGGGAATCCAAAGAAACCATCGATTCATTGGTGCAATCCACAGCCGAAAGCCTGCAACTCACTCCCCTTCTAGAGCGCTTACCCAGTGAGCTCTCTGGTGGGCAAAAACAACGAGTAGCCATTGGCCGAGCCATTGTAAGAAACCCTGAACTTTTCCTATTTGATGAACCACTGTCTAATCTAGATGCAAAACTGCGCAGTGAAATGCGCCTTTACTTGAAACAGCTACACCAGAAGCTCAAGTCCACTATGATTTACGTGACCCATGATCAAGTTGAAGCCATGACACTGGCGGACAAAATCGTAGTGCTTAACAAAGGCTCGATTGAGCAAATAGGAACGCCTGAAGAGCTGTATAACAGGCCACAGAATAAATTCGTTGCCTCATTCATTGGCTCGCCAGTCATGAACTTTCTACCAGCTGACACCTATGAGGCGCTTACTCATCAAGGCATAGTGCCAAAAGGGTCAGCATCCGTCGGACTGCGCCCTAGTCAGGTTTGTGTCGACTCCATTAACCCTAGTTGCACAATGACTGTAGAAGTCATGGAACCACTTGGTTATGCCCGACTCTATTATGGGCATTTGAACGGTTCAGCCTTCATTGTAGAAAGTGATGAACTGTATGACGTGGGTGACGCTCTGCCTATAAACCTGCCTGATTCAGTGCAACATTGGTTTGGCGACAATGAAGAACGAGTACTTGATGTCGAGGTGTCTCATGCCGCGTGATTTTAAGGTACACACACTTGGGGTTGGGGATGCTTATGATGGAGGGCATACCAACGCCAGTGTTATCGTCGAGCAAAGCGAATACACATTATTAGTTGACTGCGGCCCAACAGTGCCGGCCGCCCTATTTCGCTGCAATATAAGCTGCCATGAACTTGATGCTATCTACATTACCCATTCGCACCCCGATCACTGCTTGGGATTAACCACACTACTCAATTGGATGGACTCAAAACAACGCTCACGACCAATTCAAATCATTGTTCAACGTGAACAAAAGGCGATTATCGAATCTTTAGCTCGTTTTGCACATTGGCCTGTTGATGCCTTGGGTTATGAGATCGAATGGTGTGAGAGTGAAACGTTAACGACGATTGGACCTTGGGATGCTCAAACCGCACCGACACAGCATGCCGTCAGTAACTTGAGCCTGCATTTGACCTCCTCTCTAGGCTATCAACTGCTCTACTCTGGTGATGGTCAATTAACTGGGAAGAGCTTACAACTGGCCTGTGAAAGCGATCTAGTCTTTGCAGAATGCGAGACGATCGAACCTCATGCCAGTCACGGTTCGTGGACACAACTCTCCAGTGTTGAAGTAAAACCTGGCAGCCAGTGGAAGCTCTATCACATAGAACCAGCGGTACGCTCACCACTTTCAATTGCAATCCATCATCGTACTGAGTTTGAATTGGCAAAAGAGGGCGAAATTCTGGTTGCTATCAATCATTGGGGAAACGGTAATGTCGCTTAATCAACCAAGTTTAAACTACTCAAACCCAAATCAAGTTCAATCATGTGACGAACTTAATGCCATGTTAAACGCCGTTATCGAGATAGCTAACGACGCGGCAACCATTGCAATGAGATGGTTCAACAATCGACATGATCTGTCAGTGGAGTCAAAGGGACACCACGACTGGGTATCTGAAGCTGACCGAGAGGTAGAACAGTTCATTCGACAGGCACTAAGCCACGCTTATCCTACGCATCACTTCTTTGGCGAGGAGCTTGGTGGGGAGTTAATCGCCCCTTGCTGGGTAATAGACCCCATTGATGGCACGACAAATTTTCTCTACGGGCATGGCGATTTTGTTATTAGCATCGCCTTTCTAGACCAAGATGGCGCGTGTGTTGGCGTGATCGCAAACCCAATACAAAAGCGAGTGGTCGTCGCCAGTCGCGGGCAAGGAGCCTACGAAATTAAGAATGGAGAGACCCGCCCTTTAAGGCCAAGGCCACTTTCAGACAAAGAGTTAGTCATAGGGCTAAATCTTAATTACCAACCAAAGGTAGCCAACGGCTACTTACGCAACACAGAATGGCTCATTGAGAACGGCCATCAGGTTCGAGTGAGTGGTTCCGCTGCTTGGTCAATGACACAAGTAGCCTGCGGAGAACTGGACGGATGCTACATGGGACACGTGTATATTTGGGATGTTCTCGCGGCCCAATTAATCTGCGCCGAAGCAGACTTAGTGGTAGCCCCGTCACTCACCACCACTTATACTGGCCCAGTGTGGGCATGGCCCAAAGGGTCAATACTGGAACAATTGTGCCAGCCACCTGATGGCCGCGATGTAAACCAGAAAGTTCGAAAGGAGTCCGTTTATTAATAGCACGAAAAAGACCGTTACCGCACTAGATGTTGCCGAGCATGTTGGCGTCTCACGATCCGCTGTTTCAAGAGCATTTACCGAAGGTGCAAGCATTCAAGCCGACAAACGAGATCGAATTCTTGAGGCGGCAAAGACACTTGGCTATCAACCCAACTTCTTTGCTCGAACCTTGAGTACCCCTGCACAAAAAAAACGGTCAAACTTGATAGCCATATTGATCAGCGACTTTTCAAACCCGTATCAGTCGCATTTGTTTGAGGTCCTCTCCAACATACTTCAACAACATGGCAAGCAGCCTATGCTACTCAACGTTAAGCACGAGCAGGATTTAGAGCAAGCCATATTACGCCTCTCTGGTTATCAGGTTGATGGCGTAATTGCTGTCGCAGGATCTCTCCCTGTCGAGGGGTTTGAACAATGCCTAAGGCTCTCTCTCCCCCTTGTGACATTGGGACGAGCGGACGAACGAGGCATCATTCCCTCTGTTCAAACCGACAATGTTCAAGCTGGTCGCCTTGCTGCTGAACACTTGATTCGCCTAGGTATAACAAAGCTCGGATTTATTGCTGGCCGGCAAGACGGGTCAGCCTCAAATGAACGCTATCAAGGCTTTAAAAACGTCGTTGAAGAGCAGCTTGGCTTTATCCCTGAACGTTTGTGCGCGCAAAGCTACGGCTATTCAGCCGGTTTTGAGTTGGCTATGCGAGAGATAGAAGCCATTCGTGAGCTTGACGGCATTTTTTGCGCTTCAGATGCACTCGCTATGGGCGTCTTGGACAGCTGTCGCGATATTGCTCGTATACCAGTGCCAGAGCAGTTAAGAATCGTTGGCTGTGATAATGTTCCCCAAGCGGCGTGGCAGGGCTATCAGCTCACAACCATTGCCCAACCGGTCAATGAGATAGCCAAAACCGTGATGGAAAAGCTCAACCAGATCTGGTCAAATCAACACGGTACTCAAACTTACACCCGCATTTCTCCCGTATTGAAGGTACGTAGAACCTGATCTGGCATTTATTCAGGCTCTTAAATGTCAGGCTGTGTATAAGCGATTACAGTTGAAGCCAGCTGTTAATTGTTGCCATTCGTTCACATAGGTGCATTTGCATCTGCTTGGTTCTCTGGCATCGCATCGATGAACGCGGGTAACTGATTGCACGCTTCAACAATCGAGTTAATCAGCGGATAAGGCGACATATCAACGCCAAAACGCAGTGCATTGTAGACTTGCGGTACTAAACAAATATCGACGATACAAGGGGAATCAGTGAGGCTATACACCGAATCGCCATGTGCTTTTCTGTGCTTTGCTAGCTTCTCTTCTAAAGCATGGAAACCTTGGTTCATCCAGTGATGAAGCCATTCCATTTTCGCATCTTGTTCACACGACAATTCTCGCTCCAAATACTGCAACACACGCAAGTTATTGAGAGGATGAATTTCCATCGCAATATCCTGCGCCATTGCCAACGCTTGATAGCGAAGTGGTGTTTGCTCAGGAATCAACAAGGAATCTGGGCTGCTCTCACACAAATAGCTTTCATCCAAGTATTGTAAAATCGTCAGCGACTGATTGAGTTGAACGTCACCATCCAGCAGCACTGGCACTAATTCACTGGCATTGAGCTCGCGATATTGTGGGTCATGCTGCTCGCCGCCATTACGCACCAAATGCACCGATTTCGACTCATAGCTGAGTTGCTTTAGGTTCAATCCAATACGCACCCGATAGGCTGCGGAAGAGCGCCAATAACCATAGAGTGTGACCTTCTTGTTCATAAAGAGCCCTCGTTCATAACGTGCCTCTGTGCAGCTTTACTCTTGTCACTGTCATTAGCGTGGTCGATATTGACTGACTTTTTGGTCAATCGCGCCAAAGATCGAGTCACCTGCCGCGTCGAACATCTCAAGCTTGATCGAATCACCAAACGACATGAATTGAGTTGAAGGCTTACCATCACGAATCGTCTCTATCATGCGTACTTCAGCAATGCATGAATAGCCTACGCCGCCCTCGGCAATTGAGGTTCCGTGGTCAGTGCCTTGCTTATTGGAAACCGTGCCCGAGCCAATGATCGCACCGGCCGACAATGGACGAGTTTTCGCAGCGTGAACAACTAATTCTGCAAAATTGAAAGTCATATCGACGCCTGCATTTGGACAACCAAAAGGTGTGTCGTTGTAGGTTGAAGTCAGTGGCAGGTGTACCTTACTGCCTTTCCACTCTTCACCTAGCTCATCAGGCGTAACGGCAACCGGAGAGAACGCTGAAGAGGGTTTAGACTGGAAGAAACCAAAGCCCTTGGCAAGCTCAGCAGGAATCAAACCACGCAGCGACACATCGTTCACTAACATCAGCAGACGAATCGAATCATGCGCTTGCTTAGCACTAGCCCCCATTGGCACATCTCCAGTGACAACCGCGACTTCCCCCTCAAAATCGATACCCCATTCGTCACTGGCAAATTCAATATTGTCACGTGGCCCGATAAACGCATCTGAGCCGCCTTGATACATGAGTGGATCAACCCAGAAGCTCTCTGGCATTTCAGCACCACGAGCCTTACGAACCAGTTCAACGTGGTTTACATATGCGCTGCCATCTGCCCATTGATAAGCGCGTGGCAATGGTGATTCACAATACTGTGTGGCAAACACTTCACTGCCCGTCACATGCCCGTTATTTAACGAGGTGTATAACTCTTCTAACTGAGGCGCAACACTGTCCCAGTTATCCAAGGCTACCTGCATGGTTGGCGCCAGATGCATCGCGTGGAAGATTTCGGTGGCAGGTACACACTGTTTGAGATCTTTACTCACGACCATCAATAGGCCATCACGAGTACTATTTTTCTTGGTTGCTAATTTCATCCTTGTTGCCCCTTACTTCTCTTGCCAACTGTAGACATATTCTTTGTTCTCAACGCTATCGAGTTCGTCAGAGAACTGCAGTGCGTGGCGAGTATCGATCATCACCGCGACTTCATCGGTGAACTTTTTCTTATGCGCTTGCCCAGCCTTAAAGGCTTTCGGGTGAGGCCCATGCGTGAAGCCCGCAGGATGGAAGGTCACCATGCCTGCTTCAATATTGTCGCGGCTGAAGAAGTCCCCTGCATGATAGAAAAGCACTTCGTCATAATCGTCATTGTTGTGGTAGAACGGCACTTTCAGCGCACCGGGATCGCTCTCAATCGGGCGTGGTACAAAGGTGCACACCACAAAGCCTGCGCCAACAAAGGTGGTATGTGCAGACGGTGGCAAGTGGTAGCGATGTGACATCAGCGGTCTGATATCGCGCCAATTCACTTTCACTACGGCCAAATCACCATGCCAGCCAATTGCATCCAGTGGATTGAACGGATAAGTGATCACACTGACTTTGTCGTGGCGCTTCACCTGAACTTGGGTTTGATCTTCTGAATATTGAGCGCGGAATTGATCGTTGATCGACGGAATTTCAAGAACCGCCGGATCAAACACCGCGTGATTACCGACCATGCCCTTCTCTGGCAGAGAATAAGCCGCGTCGGTGTTCTCAATCATCAGGATGAACATCGGCTCGCTTGGCTCCAAGCGCCAGTTGGTCGAGCGCGGGATCATCACGTAATCCCCTTCACTCACTTCTAAATGACCATAGTCGCAATAGAGATCAGCACTGCCTTGGTGAATGAACAGCAGCTCATCGCCATCGGAGTTACGCACTAAGAAATCCATCTTCTCATCCATGCGCCATACGCGTATTTTGCAGTCCGCGTTGTGCAAAAGATGAGGCACCGCCCAAGGGGTTATCTGACTGGCTTTTTCCACCAGCGTAAAATCAAAAGCACGAGGACGTAAATCGCCCTCCCACTCCGACCAACCTGTTGGGGCATGTTGGTGATGGAAGTGAGCGGCAGGGCCGAAGAATCCACTTCGACCCGCCTCTCGCTCATAGATTGCCTCTTCAGGGAAGTCGGCATGCGCTTGTTTAGAACACACCCCCTCCCGATGAGGAAACGAGATCCATTTATGCATCGTCTAATACTCCTCGACGAATCTGGTCCTCTTCAATCGATTCAAACAGCGCCTTGAAGTTACCTTCGCCAAAGCCTTCATTGCCTTTACGCTGAATGATTTCAAAGAACACAGGCCCGATTACTGTCTGCGTGAAAATTTGCAGCAATATGCCGTCTTTGGTCGGTGCGCCATCAATCAGAACACGTAGGTCGCGCAGCAAATCAGTGTCTTCCCCGTGGCCTTTCACACGATCGTCAACTTTCTCATAGTAGGTATCTGGGGTTGGCATAAAGTCCATCCCGCGATCACGGAGAGTTTTCACGGTTTTGTAGATGTCATCGGTGGCGAGCGCGATATGTTGGATGCCTTCGCCGTTGTATTCGCGAATGAACTCTTCGATCTGTGATTTGTCGTCAGAAGACTCATTGATTGGGATACGGATCTTGCCACATGGTGAGGTCATGGCGCGGCTCACAAGGCCTGTCAACTTGCCTTCGATGTCGAAGTAGCGTATCTCACGGAAGTTGCCAAGACGCTCATAGAACCCAGACCATACATCCATATTGCCTTGTTTCACGTTGTGCGTGAGGTGATCGATCTCGTAAAGACCAACATCGGCTTTCGCCATGCGCTCTTGCGCGTCATCATAGAATCGGAAATCAACGTCATAGATGCTCTGCTTGCCGTAGCGATCCACAAAATAAAGCAAACTTTCACCGATACCATAAATGGCAGGAATGCTCAGCTCCATCGGCCCTATTTCTGTTTTGTACTCTTCACCACCGCCGCTAAACGCTTGTGTCATTGCCGCAGTTGCATCGTTGACACGAAACGCCATGCCACACACAGATGGGCCGTGAACTTTAGCGAATGCTTCAGCTTGGCTGTGTGGTTGTTCATTGACGATAAAGTTGATGTCACCTTGTCGATACAGCCAAGCTTCTTTTGAACGGTGCTTAGCGATCTCAGCAAAACCAAGTGACACAAACAGCGCTTTAAGTTGCTCGATTCCCTTGTGGTCGACAGCTGTGTATTCAACAAACTCGAATCCATCCGTACCAAGCGGGTTGTATGACTCCACCATGAACTTTCTCCTTGTACCTATTGGTTTTGTATTACTGGTTTTTATTGCGTGACTTCTTTTTGCTTGAAGAAGTGTTGCGTGTTTTTTGTCCTTAATTAAATTTGGCCCACAAGCCGACAGATTGGAATGGATGCAAGGAAATGGGCAATCACGCTAAAAACCCGTCAATTTGTAAAATATTTGTTACACGAAAACTCTATTCACAAGAAAGTGAGTGCTATCAAGGGATTGAAAGAGGGTGGTTTGATTTACAACCAAGCTAGAGATGTTACTGAATTGTTACATGTACACTTTTGTCAGTTTGGGTGATAAATCGAACATTAGACTGATGATGCAAAAAGCCGCTGTAGTCAGCGGCTTGGTGAATTCTAGAACGAAGCTAATTCGAATATAAGATTCGCGTTAATCCCAGTTGAGAATCGACCAATTTGGTTGATCAGCCAATGCTTTCAAACGCGGGCATGGGTTTACCAGATAAGAAAAATCAGCGTGTTCACACAAAGGTAAGTCGTTGATTGAATCCGTATAAAAGTGGATATCTGAGTAGTTGGTTTCTTGATTGTCTAACCACTCTTTCAAACGCGTTACTTTGCCTTCACGGTAGCTTGGTACACCAGAGATCTGAGACGTGAAACGGCCTTGGTTTTCGACCAAATCGATACCGAGTGCGTTCTCGATACCAATCTTGCGCCCCACAGCTTCTACTAAGAAAGTGACGCTAGCGGAGATGATCAACATGTCGATGTCATCATTCTCTAGCTGCTCAATCAATGGTTTCGACTGTTTGAACTGCTTAGGCAAAATATGCTGCTCAACACACTCTTCAACCAAAGCGCTGACTTGTTCTGTCGGCATGTCGGCGAGTGGCTGCATAGCGAACGTGAGGTAATCTTCCATGTTCAGCTTACCTTCCGAATACAAGCCCATTAAGCGCTTATCTTCTTCAATAAAGTTCGGCGCTGTGGCAATGCCCTTTTCAACCAAGAACTCATTCCAGAGCATCGCTGCATCGGCGTTGATCAGCGTTTCATCCATATCAAATACATACAAAGGTTTGAACATCTTAGGCTCTCACAGGTTGAATTTCGTTAAGGTTAAACAGGAGTTCAAGTTGGCTACCGTTTGCCAACAGTCGTTCAGAAGAACGGTTAAGTAGGTCGACCGTCAGTTCACACTCATCAACGTCCACTTGGTAGCGAATCACGTTGCCCAACAGCTGGTGATTGCGAATGGTGCCGGTTTTCGGCGCAGAGATATGTTCGCCATATTGTCGGCCTTGCTCTTTAACGTAGATAGATTCAGGTCGAATCGCCACCTTCCACTCGGTTTCGATATTGAACAGCTGCTTAGCCTTGTTCGCTTGTACCAAGTTGTAGTGTCCCATGAAACCTGCCACGAACTCATTGGCCGGTTGAGTGTAGATCTCTTCAGGTGTACCCGCTTGTACGATCTCCCCTTTATTCATCAAGAAGATACGGTCAGACATGATCATCGCCTCTTCTTGATCGTGAGTCACGAAGATCGTGGTCAGGTTCATCTCTTTTTGAATATCTCGGATCTGTTGGCGCAAATGCTTACGGATCTTCGCATCCAGCGCTGAAAGTGGTTCATCGAGCAATAAAATACGCGGCTTCACCACCAAAGCTCTTGCCAAAGCCACACGCTGACGCTGGCCACCCGATAACTGATGCGGGTAAAACTTCTCTTTGCCCGTTAAGTCCACCAGCCCAATCACTTTCACCACTTCACGCTTAATCTCATCAGCAGCAAGCTTTTTCATCTTAAGACCAAACGCAATATTGCCTTCAACCGTCATATTCGGGAACAACGCATAAGATTGAAACACCATGCCGATGCCACGCTCTTGCGGTACTTGATGAGTGATCTCTTCACCATTCACCCAGATTTCGCCACCATCGACCGGATTCAAGCCTGCTAAGCTACGTAGCAGCGTTGATTTGCCGCAGCCACTTGGGCCAAGCAACGTGATGAACTCTCCCTTCTCGATGGAAAATTCAATGTCTTCAAACACCGTATTGTCACCAAAGCTCTTGGTGAGGTTTTTCGCATTTACATAGCTCATTATTTTGTTCCCTGGCTGAAACGACTTGCCAACCAAGTCAGTAAGAAAATAAACAGGAAGTACGTCATCACAAGGGCTGACGTGAAGTGACCACTGGTTTGACGCATGTTGTATAGGTAAATTTGCAGTGTCTCGTAGCGTGTACCGACCAAGATGTTAGCGAACACGAACTCACCCAATAGGAACGAGAACGACAAGAACAACGACGCCATTAAACCTTTCTTAAGATTTGGCAGAATAATCAATAAAAACGCCTTGGTAGTGCTTGCGCCAAGCAGGTGAGCCGCGTCCATCAAGTCGTGTAAGTTAATAGCTTCAAAGCTGTTGGCAATCGCACGGTACATGAATGGCAGCGCGATGGTGAAGTAAGTACCAATCAGAATCCATGGTGTGCCTATCAGTGAGATTTCACTGTCTGCATACAATTGAAGTAAACCAACCGATGACACCACAGGAGGCACAGCGAACGGCAATAAGATCAGGATATTCATCACCTTGTCGAGTTTCGGGAAATAGTAAAACACCACGAAAATCGCAGGCAGAACCAACACCACACTCAATGACAGCGCCGCCACACAGATAAACAGTGAACGACCAAAGGCTTGTAAGAAGCGAGGATCCGTCAGTAGATTAATGTACCAATCCAGAGTAAAGCCATCAGGTAGGATCGTGGCGCCCCAACGTGACGAGATCGAGTAGATGAAGGTCGCCAAGATCGGGATCATCATGATACCAACGATCGAATAGACCACGGTTTTATGAAAGCGAGTATTTACGGTGTTCATTACTTCCTCTTCCCTGCGTAGCTTTTGCTGATCAGCCATTGGTTAATCACGGTGATGAAGGCCAGCATCGCCATCAGAATCACGGAAATTGCGGCTGCTAGGTTAGGTTCAAGGAACAAGTCGCCCGATACTAAGCTCGCGATTCGAATCGTAATCACGTTGTAGTTGCCCGAGGTCAACGCATACACGCTCGCATACGCACCAATCGCATTAGCAATCAAGATGATGAAGGTGCCAAACAAGGCAGGAGATAGCACAGGCAGCGCGATTTTGGTCCAGTATTGCCACGTTTTCGCACCAAGCAATGCTGAGGCAGCTTGCCAGTCGTCGCTAAGGGCATCGAATGCTGGATACAACAATAGAACCGCTAATGGGATCTGGAAGTAGATGTAAATCGCCAGCAAGCCCCACTTTCCATACAAGTCAAAATCGCCCAATAGCCCGTACTGCTTGAGCAACAAGGTGATTGCACCGTTAGTACCAAGGATGATGATGAATGCGAACGACAAAGGCACGCCAGAGAAGTTGCTGCTCATATTGGTAAACGCAATCACCGCATCGCGGATTTTAGAATCAACGCGGCGCAATGAAGAAACGAGCAGAGTTGCAATCGCTAAGCCAACAATACTCGACCAAATCGACAGCCATAAACTGTTACCGAAAGCCTGCATCATGAAGGCAGAGTCGAATATTTCAGAATAATTTTCGAGAGAGAGTTCGTCATTATAGAAGAAGCTGTTGATCAACACCCAAACCATAGGTGCCAATTGGAACAAATAGAAAAACAGGGCGAAAGGCGCAAGCCACAAAGCAGGCTTGAAGCGTTTGAACCAAGATTTGGTTTGAGGTTTAAGCGCAGAGCCATCGCTCTGCGTGATTACAGAACTGCTCATAGGGCCAACAATTCCTGAGTGTAAGATTTATCGTGTTCAAGGCTGAGTAGCTGACACACGCTGCCGCAGATGTCGGTTTGTTTTACTAAACATTCTTGATGTGTGAACTTATCGCCGATTACGAAGAATGGTACTTCACGCTCTTCAGGCAGAATGCCACCGTGAGACAAGTCATTGTTCATGCCATGGTCACTGGTAATGATCACCTGATAGCCATCATTTACCCATTTCTCTAGGTAGTTCGACAGGTAGATATCCGCGCCACGTGCACTGTTGCGGTATTGGCGAGAATCCAGCCCGTGCTTGTGCCCTATGTCGTCAATGTTCATTGGGTGAATCAGTAAGAAGTCAGGCTGATGAGTGATACGCAGGTGCTCTGCATCCAAGAACAAGGCTTCATCTGGGTAGTGGTCCCAGTGATAAAAACAACCGTGTTGGATGTTCATGGTTTCATCGTTGGTAAAACGGTCACGCACAGCGTCAAACGGCGCGCGGTTATACAACTCGCTCACCCAGTGATAGGCCGCGGCAGCCGTCACTTTGCCCTGAGATTTAGCCAAGCTAAAGATCGACTCGTGATTCGACAAGCGCACGATTTGGTTGTTAACAATGCCACTCTCAACAGGGCGAACTCCGGTTAAAATGCATTCATACAAAGGGCGTGACATAGACGGTAGTTCACACTGCATTGGGTAAAGTGTGGCGCGCAGCTTGTTTTTTTGCGTGCCCTGCGAAGTGCTCTGTTTACTGTACGAATCGCCCTGCTTATTCTGCAAATCGCCCTGTTTTTCATGAAGATCTTTAAGTTCTAGAAGACCGTTCAGGTAGCCCATGCAATCACGGGCTACCTGATAATTCAGTCCATCTAGAACAACAAGGATAACCTTATTGCTCATGGTCTATTCTCTATTGCTTGTTTCTATAAGCCACCCGTTACAGGTGGCATGTTAAGCGGGGTTATTGCTGGTGAATCAATACGCTTTCTTGCCATTGACGTGGCAAACGACGTGCTGACTTTTCCCATGCTGAGAAGTCAGATACTGGGTGAACGTTGCTGTATTGCTCGTTCGAGATCAGCTTGTCTTGTACTGATTGAGGTAGCGTAACGCTGCTACGGATTGGACGCGCGTAACCTTCTGCTAGGTTAATTTGGCCTTGGTCACTGAAGATGTATTCACGAGCCAACTTCGCCGCGCTCGGGTTTTTCGCGTATTTATTGATGATGGTGGTGTAACCAGAGATTACTGAGCCATCTTGTGGAATGTTTACCGTAAAGCGCTCACGGTCGATCGTGTCACGGTAGTTCAATGCGTTGAAATCCCACATGATCGCCACTTCCACTTCGCCTTTTTCAAGGTTTGCGATGCTTGGATCCGTGTAAGATAGACGGCCTTGTTTCGCTAGCTCACCAAAGAATTTAATCGCTGGTTTTAGGTTTGACTCGTCGCCGCCGTTAGCAAATGCAGCCGCTAGAATTGCGTTGTTTGCTTGCGCGGCTACGCCTACATCACCGACTGTGACTTTGTAGTCACCTTCTAGTAGGTCACTCCAAGATTTTGGTGCATCTTCAACAAGGTTGTTGTTTGAAATGAACGAAATAGTACCGGTGTAAGCCAGAGCCCAGTGACCATCTTTGTCTTTCGCCCAATCTGGAATGTCATCCCAAGTCGTTGGCTTGTATGGCTGCGTTACGTCTTTCTGCACAGCGACACGTGCAAAGGCGAAACCAACGTCACCGATATCTGCGGTTGCGTTTCTTTTCTCTGCTTCAAATTTCGAGATCTCTTGTGCCGAGCTCATGTCTGTATCCTGATGCTTCAAACCGTAGTTTGCTTTCAGATCAGTCCATGTGCCTTTCCAGTTTGCCCAACTGTCTGGCATGCCCACACTGTAAACCGCACCCTCTTTTTGAGCGGCTTCAATCAGTGACTCAAGATCAGCATCCTTCGCCATCGCTGGCATTGAAAGTGTTGCCGTTATTAGCGTTGCGCCAATCAGTTTAGCTGGCGATACAGTTGAACGGCTAAGCAAAGTTTTCATTGTCTCTATCCCTCTGGACTAGGTCAGTAAGTTCGTTTTGTATGCTATCGCCGGAGTGTGACGCTTTCGCGCAACTTATTTGACAGTTCAGATGCATTTACATGGCAGTTATATTTCACTCATATGACAGCAAGTCGTTGTTTACTGTCACATTCCTGTTAACTCCGTGGTTTACCTTATTGAGCACACGAACTTATGGACTAGATCAGTAATGAGAACATTGGCAACAGGGCAATCAGGGACACAACTAGGCAGAATTAAGGCAAGCATCAGAGAGCAGCTTCAATCTGGCATCTTCACTGAGGGGCAAAAACTGCCATCTGAAAGAGAACTCAGTGAGCTGTTTTCCACCACACGAATCACGCTCAAAGATGCGTTGGTGTCGTTAGAAACCGAAGGCCTGATATACAGAGAAGAGCGCCGAGGTTGGTATGTGTCGCCCGAACGTATTCGCTACAACCCACTGTCACGTTCTCACTTTCATCAGATGATTCGCGAACAAGATCGCATCGCAGAAACAAGACTGCTCAGCACCCGCACAGAGATGGCGGCAGGCGATTACGCCAAAGCATTAGAGATAGAACAGATCACCCCGATACACGTGATTGAGCGATTGCGATTTATTGATGGCAGAGCGGTACTGTTCGTTGAAAACGTCTTGAAAGCGCCACTGTTTGAAAAGGTGTTGTCAGAAAACCTCACTATGTCGCTGACAGGTATCTACCGAGAAAAATACGGCTACGAGACCCAACGTTCTCGCTTTGACGTGGTTCCTACCTCTGCCCCTGCCCATGTCGCTAAGGCGTTAAATTTGGCTGAAGGGCAGCCCGTTCTTAAGATCTGCCGAGTGAACTACAAACAAGATGGCGAGTTGATGGACTGCGAACTGGAATACTGGCGACCCGATTCTGTGGTGATCCATATTGATAGCATTGGGTAATGCTGTGCCTGCTTGAGAGAAGAACCCCACACATACAAAAACTCCGACTGATTAGGTCGGAGTTTTTAACGGTCGAGCCTTGAAGTTGTGCAAGCCATCTAGCTCATGAATCGAGCTTAAGGAACTGTCTTACTCTTGATGAATCTGGGTTAGTGAAAAACTTCTCTGGGTTGGATTTTTCAATCAATATCCCCTTCTCAAGAAACACCACTTGATCCGACACCTGACGCGCGAATTCCATCTCATGAGTCACCACTACCATGGTGTAACCCTCTTGCGATAGCTTCTTCATTACCAGTAACACCTCTTCTACCAATTCAGGGTCGAGCGCGGAGGTTGGCTCATCAAACAGCAACACATCCGGCTCCATCGCGAGCGCCCTAGCAATAGCGACACGTTGCTTTTGTCCACCCGATAACATACTTGGATAACTCTCTAGCTTGTGAGACATGCCAACCTTATCAAGTTGCTTACGAGCCATCTCCTCTGCGTCAGATTTCGCTATCTTCTTAACATGAACCAGCGCTTCCATCACGTTTTGCAACACGGTGAGATGCGGCCATAAGTTGAAGCTTTGAAATACCATGCCAAGGCGCTCTCTGAGTTTTGCTAACTCTTTGTATTTGAGAGGTTTACCCGTTTCAGAGTTGATCCCAATGCGTTCATCACCCATAAAAATCGTGCCGCGCTCTGGCTGCTCTAGCCAATTCATGCAGCGCAATAGTGTTGACTTACCCGAACCTGACGAGCCGAGAATACTCACCACATCGCCTTTTTTTATAGTCAGGTTGATGTCTCGCAGTACTTCGATTCCATCAAACTGCTTCGACAAGTTTTCAACGCTGATGATCGTCTCTCGTTCTTCCAATAGTGGCTCACACTCAATCACTTCCAAACTCACTCCCAAAGAGGGGTTAATCGGTGCTTCTGTTTCAATAATCTCTGATTGTTTAAGCATGGCTAAGCCCTCTAAGTTCAACTTTGGTTTGGATTCGTTTAGTGATGGTTTCAAGTGCAATACTCACCGCCCAGTAGAGCGCAATCGCAATGATGAACGCATTCAATGGGATAAAATATGTGGATTGAATACTGTTGGCTGCCGCGGTAATTTCTGCAACGGTGATAATGCTAAGAAACGCGGTGTCTTTTAAGCAGATGATGAGTTGGTTAGTGATCAGAGGAACCGACTTAAATAACACGTTGGGCGTGATGACTCGGGTGAAGGTTTTCAGTTTAGAAAAGCCATAAGCGTGCGCTGCTTCGATGTAACCAGGCTCTAACCCTTTACGCACACCGCGGAAAATCTCACAGAAATACGTACCATGATAGAGACTGAGCGCTATGATTCCCGCTGTCACTGCGTCCAATCGAATGCCAACCTGAGGCAAACCGTAATAGAGCAGGTAGGCTAAGATCAGAAACGGTAAGGTACGCATCATGCCGATCAAACTGTTGATGGTGTACTTAACACCGAATCTCGAGTTTTCGAGACAGTACAACAAACCAATACCTATGACGAAACTCAAGATTGAAGACGAAACAAAAAGATAAAAAGTGGTCACAAAACCAGAAGCAAACAGCTCTTTTTGTTGCCAGATAATATTCCATTCTTCCATATTTACTCCTTATATTTACCCACTCAATGACGCTTCACAAGCAGGTAAATGGTGTTGCTGACCAAGTAGTTATGACGGCCAAACTGTTGCTGCTGATAGCAGTTGCATGCACTTATTGCTGCAGATAAGTGGCTCGGTTTTCAGCCACAGCTTGCAATTTCACCAACACGCCAATAATCAACATGTAGATGGCACCTGCACACAGGATTGGCCCAAGAGGCTCATAGGTAACCGCTGCAATTCGGTTGGTGACACGGGTTAGATCCACGATACCGATCACGGCAATCGCTGGGCTGCCTTTGATTAAGAACGACATTTCATTGACCAGTGCAGGTAAGCTCATGATCACCATTTGTGGGAACATGATTCGGCGGAAGTAAGTTATGCGTCTCATACCAATGGCTTCAGCCGCTTCCATTTGCCCTTTTGAAAAGTTGAGAAAGGCATTGCGCCAAATTTCCGCATTGAATGCCGATGTGTTGAGCGTGAGTGCTAAAATGGCAGAAACGTGTTTGTCTAAATTGATGCCAAATGAAGGAAACGAAAGAAAGATAAACAGAGCCAGAGTCACCAGAGGTGTTGCTCTTGCCCAACTGACATAAATGCCCAGCATTTGATCGACAAACGGGATTTTCATCATTCGAATTAAGGCAATCGCTAGACCAATCACCACACCCAATACAATCGATACTGCCGATATCCATGCTGTAGCCCATGCGCCCTGTAGCAGCTGTTCCCAAGCGTAATAATCCATAAACGACCTCTTTAAAAAGCGACTTCTTGCAATAGGCTTTTGCGCGAATGACAAATCGGCTAAATCGCTCTGGCCCTTTTGTCATCGGCACAAACAGCGGTTAACTGTTTGTGCCAGCGCGTGCTTACTGATCTACTGGACCGCTGTTAGCTTGTGATACTGCTCTACTGAAGTGATGGCTTCCGAAGGAAGATGCTCGAACGATTCACCGAACCACTTCTTCTGCAACTCTGCCATTTTTCCTGTTTGTTCTAGGTGAATGAAAAACTCAGTGAGATAAGCCAATAGCTCAGGGCTCTCTTTTGGAACAGGCCAGCTTACGAAACCAGGGCCAGATACCGCCTCACCTTTTTTAAAGATGTTAGACTTAGATTTCACTACCTCGTTAACCGAAACCACACTGTTGATGACGTAGTCGATTCGGCCAATAGCTAAATCTGAATATGCTTCTGGGTAAGATTGATACTGCACTACTTTACCCAAAGACTTGCCTTGTGCTTCGAGCATTTCTTCTAGCTCTGGAAGTCGCTCTAACAAAGCACTACCCGCTTGTAATCCAACAGTTTTTCCGTCTAGATCCGACACCGTATTAATATCGTCAGCATCCGCTCTGGTTAAGAAATAATGCTGTGCTGAGGCAATAGGCGGCGTAAAGTCAAACACCTTCAATCGAGCATCTGTCACGATAGCGCCCGTTAGCGCCACATCGTATTGACCCGCAGATACTGAGGCGAGCAACCCTGTCCAAGGTAAGATCTCTTGTTCAATATCGAACTTCGAGTATTCACGCAGTTCATCAAGCAGATCTTTATTAATCCCAGCCGGGTTACCACGATCGATGTAGTTAAATGGCGAATAGTTATCTTCTGTCGCCACTTTCATAAAACCTTGCTTTTCGATGGCTGCAAGCTCGGATGCTTGTGCGATACCAAAACAACCCAGTACGACTGTTGCTGCCGCTGTTGAAACCCATGCCTTCATAGTCATTCCCTGTTTCATACGCTTTCCTTATCGAGATTATTTGCCTGCCTTTACTTTATGAACGGAATGCCTCGAAGACGTAGAGCCAATTTAATTTTCAGGTTGGGACAGAGCTATTTTTAGGTTAGAGCTGAGCAACTTTCCCATTGGTCATCGCCCAAAAGCCAGCCCTTAAACATCTATATAAACTCTGGCTCACTTCTTGCTGTTTTATACACATAGGATCGAGGTTTACTGAGAATAAGGACTGTATCTCATGGCGATAAATCACAATTGTTTCATCGAGTTTGATTCCAAAAGAAGCCTGCAAGAACAAGTACGTAGCTATTTGGTGACGGCGATATTGAATGGTATTTTTCCTGCGAAACAAGCGCTCCCGTCTTGTCGCAAGCTCTCTAGCCAATTAGGTGTTTCACGCAATACGGTCTCGCTGGTGTACGACAGTTTGCTCGATGATGGCTATCTCATCAGTAAGCCTCGCAGTGGTTATTACCTGTCAGAAAAGTATCAAAATCCGAGCGAAGAGATAGACGCGAACTTGGATCATTTTGAATCAACAAACAACGACAATGCACCGGATTGGAGCAAGCGAGTAAAACTGCAATTGAGCCAATACCCTCGCATCGTCAAACCGTCGCACTGGAGTTGCTATCAATACCCATTTATTTTTGGCCAGCCTTCAATCAATGACTTTCCATTAGCTCAATGGCGAGAAGCAACAAGAAAAGTGACCTCAGATCCTCATGACCACCGCTGGTTGTGCGACAAAGTTGATAAAGACGTCGATATGCTGGTGGAACAAATACGCACAAGAGTGCTCCCACAGCGCGGTATTCATGCTCAAAGTGATGAGATTTTAATAACCCTAGGCTCGCAGAACGCGCTCTATCTGCTCTCGACCTTGTTGATGAATCACCAGAGCCGAGTCGGTGTCGAGAACCCCGGTTACAAAGAAGCGAACCACATCTTTAATCTCTCTGGTGCACAGTTACACCCTCATCAAGTGGATGAACAAGGATTGAGGTTCAATGAACACTCTTCACTGTGTGACCACTTCTATGTCACACCCAGTCACCAAGCGCCCACCGGCGTGACCATGAGTGACGAACGTCGAGCTCAGTTACTTGAGATGGCCAAAGCCAATGATGCAGTGATTATCGAAGATGACTATGACGCCGAGTGCAACGTTGAGTGGAACCCTAAACCAGCGCTGAAAGCCAGTGACAAGGAAGGGCGTGTCATCTACGTGAGCAGCTTCTCTAAGCTACTGGCACCCGGTTTAAGGTTAGGCTACATCGTGGCACCTGAAGAGCTAATCTACGACCTTAGAATACTGCGTAGGTTGATGTATCGACACGCACCAAGTCGCGTTCAAATGGAAGTGGCTCACTTTATTGAACAAGGCTACTACGACAGCTTCGTGAGGCGTTTTAGAGAAAACACGCGCCAACGTTGGAAGCTGATCAATGATGCGGTCTTAAAGTACTTACCGGACTGCAAACGACTGGCTCAGAGTGAGCAAGCCAACTCTTTGTGGCTACAAACACCAAGCCACATCAACAGCCAACGCTTAGCGTCACGAGCCGCACAAAAAGGGATTTTAATTGAGACGGGCTATTCTCACTTCATGACCGATCCCGAAACGAAGTTGAGCAATGAAACTTCATCCGAATTTGATCCCAATTCTTATTTCAGATTAGGGTTTCACGCCATCGACAAAGACTTGATCGCCCCTGGCATTAAAGAGCTATCAGAGGTAATGAAGAGCTAGCATCACAAAGCGTTATATGGACGTTGTTATTCAAGACAATGACGAAAAAGAGCATCAATCGATGCTCTTTTTCGTCTATACCTAATCAATTAAAAGCTAGACACTCAAAAGCCAAGCACTCAGGAAAAATAAGCACTTTGAAAAGGACGGGGAATCCTTTACCAAAGTGCCTGTGTTTCTGTGTTAGCTATCTTTTGAAGAATTAAGAAGCGAGCTCAAACAAAACTTCATCAATGATCTTCACGCCTTTCTTAATTTCACTCGGTTGAATAACCAGAGGCGGAGCGACGTGAATGCGGTTGTTCACAATGAAGGTCAACAAGCCTCGCTTGGTTAGTTCCGCTTTCAATTTGCCCATTTTTTCATTGCTCAATGGAGCCTTGCTTTCACGATCTTCCACCAGCTCAACCGCCCAAAACATCCCTTTACCACGCACATCACCAATTATCGGGTGCAACTCTTGAAGGCTGAGTAGAAGTGGCCCTAGAACGCTGTTACCGACATTATCGGCATGTGTGACAATACCCTCTTGCTCCATCACATCAAGCGTTGCAACGATCGAAGCCATCGCCAAAGGATGGCCAGAATACGTTAAGCCGCCCATAAAGAAGTTCGACTTAAAGTATTCAACAATTGGTTCACTGACTACCACGCCACCAGCCGGAACGTAACCCGAGTTAACCCCTTTCGCGAAAGTGATCAGATCCGGCACAACATTGAAGTGCTCAAACGCAAACCACTTGCCCGTTCGGCCAAAACCCACCATGACTTCATCGAAGATCAATTGAATGCCGTACTTGGTTGCAAGCTCACGCACACCAACAAGGTAGTCTTTGGGCGGAATGAGAAAGCCTGCTGTTCCGGGAATAGTCTCTAAGATAATCGCCGCAATCGCCGTTGGCCCTTCGCACTCAATCACTCGCTCTAAATGCTGCAGGGCACGCTCACTCTCTTCTGCCTCAGTCGCCGCATTGAACTCGCTTCGATAGAGAAATGGATTGAAGAAGTGAACGTGCCCACGGCTATACTCGTTTGGAATACGACGAAAATCGCCCGTCGCCGCTATCGCTGTTCCGGTATTGCCATGATAAGAACGGTAAGCCGATAAGACCTTATCCCGCCCTGTAAATTGTCTCGCCATGCGGATCGCATTTTCGTTGGCGTCTGCCCCTGCGTTGGTAAAGAACACCTTCTTAAACTTGCTTGGCGCTTTCGACAAAATGCGCTTTGCCGCTAAACCACGAGTGAAGTTGGCAGTTGCGGGTGCGACAGTCACCAAGGAGTCCGCTTGATCTTTAATGGCTTTGATCACCTGTGGGTGTTGATGGCCAATATTGGTGTTGACGAGCTGGCTACTAAAATCGAGGTATTCCTTCCCTTCGTAGTCCCACATTTTGCAGCCTTGTCCACCCGCAATGGCGATAGGTTCAGCCGCTTCCTGAACTGACCAAGAATGAAACACGCTCTTATCAAGGTCGATAATATCTTGGTTCACTAACTGTTCTGTTGATACTTCCATTTCATCGTCTCCATTAACAACACTAGATTCACAGCCCCTTGTGCCCAGCACGCCTTCAACAATGGAAGACGCGAAACACCAAATTGAAAAGGCTGCGCTATCGGATGGAATAATCTTCATCCCAAACGGGGCAGACCGCATAGTGTCAGTTTCAACAAAACCGTGGGCCAGTGAAATTAGCCCAACCCCATATTCTTTCCATCCCACAACCTGACCCAATCCAATCGTAGAACTGGCTCTATTCAAAATTCTTAGGGGTGAATAGATTGAAAGGCAGACGAGACAAATCTCATCAAATGCGAATAAAGAACAGCAGCTACAACAGTAGACAAGCACGCAACAACAAAGAGGTGAGTAAGAGTGGAAATGGGCTTGTCTATGACATTGATTCTGTTTGCAGGGGTAGTTCGAGGCTATTCAGGGTTTGGATTTGCGATTATTGCAGCGCTATCCCTCAGCTTTATTGTTCCGCCATTACAAGCCGTAACCATTGCGATCCTGTTGGATTTTTTAAGTACTTTTCCTCTACTCAAACGCAGTAAGTCCACCGTCAATATTCGGCTTATTGCGCCGTTGTGTATTGGCATGTTGGTAGCGGTGCCCTTCTCTCTGTACTTCATTAGCACGATATCTGAATCAGGCTTAAAGGCCTTTATCGCGATGATGTCTTTAGTCGCTGGCACATTAATCATTTGTGACTTTCGCCTCACATGGCTACACCAGCGACACGCATTTTGGGCAGGGGCAATTTCTGGGTTCAGCATGACTACCGCATCTTCAGGAGGGCCTCCGTTAGTGACGTATTTGATGAACCTGACCATTGAAACCAGTGAACAGAGAGCCACTGCGATTGTGTTTTTTCTACTGAGTTCCGCGATCTCACTGGTCGGCTTCATGTGGATTGGCGCATTTAACCAAGCATCATTCTTCACAGGATTGTGGTTATTACCGGCGGCTTTGATTGGCAATCTACTCGGGCAAAAGCTGTATCTATCAGTACCGAACTTGTCAGCAAAAACAACGACCGCGCCGATTTTGATCGGCATGGCACTACTTATGTTAATTTCTAATTAGAAGGATTTACTTATGGATAAGATAGCGTTCATTACAGGGGCGACCTCTGGCTTCGGCAAAGCGGCAGCAAAGCGTTTTGCAGAAGATAACTGGTCATTAGTGTTGTCTGGTCGTCGTATCGAAAGGTTACTCGACCTAAAGGAAGAATTAACGGTGCCTGTGCATGTGATTCAACTCGACGTTCGAGACGCAGACGCCGTAAAACAAGCCATTGATTCACTACCTGCTGAATTTTCATCGATTACAGCATTGGTTAATAACGCAGGCCTAGCCTTAGCACCAGAAGGCGCACCTGATGTGGACTTAAAAGATTGGCACACCATGATCGACACTAATGTCACTGGGTTGGTCAATGTCACTCATGCACTGCTGCCGACGTTAATTAAAAAAGGCGCAGGAAGCTCTATCATCAATGTTGGTTCTATTGCTGGGCAATGGCCTTATCCGGGAAGCCATGTGTATGGCGCCAGCAAAGCGTTCGTAAAGCAGTTTAGTTACAACCTACGCTGCGACCTACAAGGTACAGGGGTGCGTGTAACTGACTTGTCTCCAGGCATTGCAGAAACAGAGTTCACGCTAGTTCGAACCAAAGGTAATCAGATGGCTTCAGACAACCTTTACCAAGGTACGACGCCACTATCAGCAGAGGATATCGCCGAGCAGATGTTTCATATTGCGACCTTACCAGAGCACATCAATATTAACCGAGTCGAGGTGATGCCGACTCGACAAGCGTGGTCTCCGTTTGCGATCGACAGAGATTAAGCTTAAACATACAGAACTAAGCTCAAACATACACAAACAAAAAGGTGGTCTACCCAAGTAGACCACCTTTATCGCTTCCTTCAGCTTTTCACTTAGATGTAATCGACCGCGTTAAAGTTTCAATGTGTTCATTCTCGGGCGGAAACCCCATCGAAGACGCCACTTAGGCATGACCATGGATGTACCTAAACTCTTGCTCAATCGCATGAAGCATATTAATCGCGTTCTCAGACGATGCATGGATGATCTCAGTCTTGGGGGCCGCGCCTATTTGTTCGATTTTTATTTCGTTTTCAGAAAGCAGAGAGATAGTCGTGCGCTCAAACTCAAAGCTATTTAGGTTCACATCCATAATGGCGCTCGCCCACTCAATTGCCTCTAAATCTTTGGTGGTATATTGATTGGTCAAAATACCGCAACTGCCGTCTGGTTTCGGCAATACATGATCAACAATGCCATCGTAATCGTTGTCCCAAATCAGAATTTCTAATTCACCGTCACCATCACTCACTGCAGTGACGGGGTAGCCACTTTCATCCTGTGTGAGTAACACTTGAGTATGCGGCTTTAATTCAGGTTCGTGGTGGGTGTCTGGCTGAGAGATTGAGTCGAGATATTGTGAGAATGAGTATTTGAGATAAGCCTGCACTTCTTCATTGTCATTGATGTTCATGCTGCTTGGTGCATCTGTGTGAGCGGTATTGATTGAGATTTCCGGCATGCCCGCTAAGAAGTCGTCGAATAGTTGCGTTGCTTTGTCTAACTCAGAGTGAGTTGCGATTACTTTACTCATGTTTATAGCCCTTTCAATTGATTAGGTTTCAATAAAAGCAAATAGCAGAGGTACAACAGATGATGGATGGGGTGTGGGTGAATCCTTGATGGATCGTCACTTTACATTAGCAAAGCCGAAGTAAAACTGTATGACAAAGAAATGAAGCTTGAGCAGGAGTTTAATAAAGTGAGCTAGCGATCAATGTTCACGGTTCTTAACTGTTTTTAACTGACGGGTGCCAATCCCTTCTAACGACACATAAAAAAGACCTAAAGCACGGTGATGCTTTAGGTCCTAATAAAAGGCGGGAATATAACTCACATCAAGCTAGACAATTTTTTGCTCACTCTCTTCGCTCGTTGAGTCGCTTTCTTTAGCTAAAAAACTCTCGACGATCTCTCGAAGCTTCCCTTGATTAACAGGCTTAGGTAAAAACTCATCCATACCCACATCAAAACATAAATGCTTGTCTCTCTGCACAACGTTAGCCGTAAGTGCGACGATAGGAATATGTTGTGAAGAGCCCTCTTCCAGCACTCGGATCTGCTTAGTTGCTTCAAAGCCATCAAGCACAGGCATCTGACAGTCCATAAAGATCATCACATAATCATTGGCTTTAAACTTCTCGACACCGATTTCCCCATTGTCTGCGATATCAACTTCAAGGCCCAACTTCTTAAGCATCATCTTGGCGACTTGTTGATTCACTCTCGAGTCTTCCACAACTAAGACTTTGCCACTAAAAGAAGCCGTGACCGCCGCAGGTTTTGATTCTTCTTTTAGAGCAGATTTCTCTGGTTGTGCCGGTTTAGCAGCAACCGCAGATTTGGTTACGGGTGCCGGTTCATTGTCTTTAAACGCCACCTCGCCTCGATTTGGGTAGGTGAAGGTTGAAGTGTCAGCGGCTCTCGCAAGCACCTCACTGATGGTCCACTTAAGTTGGTTGTCCTGATAAGGGCGAGCGATATAAGCGACAAAACCAACTTGCTTCGCGCGAACTTCATCTTGCTTTCTAGGATCAGCTGAGATCATCACTAACTTAGGACATTCGTTACCAAAGCGTTCAACTAAGCTTCTCGCCAGTTGAAAGCCATCAACGGACGGCATCACTTTATCTATCAGCACGAGGTCGTATGGCGATGACTTGGCCACAGACTCTGAAACCAACTCTAACGCTTGGTTTGCCGTTTCACAGCACTCAGACTTAACGCCGAAAGATTGAAGCTGTGCAGACGTTATACGCATGTTCAGTTGGCTGTCATCCACTAGCAGAACCGAAACCTTATTGAAATCGATATTGCGTTCGTCCACTTCTAAACACGGATCAAAATTAGCAGTGAAATAGAATGTACTGCCCTTGCCTTCAACACTGGTTAGTTCAAGCTTGCTGCCCATCAATGTCACGATCTTCTCGCATATCGTGAGACCAAGCCCTGTGCCTCCGTAAATACGCGTGGTACTACCGTCCGCTTGTTGAAACTTATCGAATACCGATTTCTGTTTGTCTTCCGCAATACCGATACCACTATCGACAACCTCAAATTTGACTCTGAGCTTTTGCTCAGGCTCAATCACATCATCCAAACGAAGAGAGAGCGTAACGTGCCCATGCTCGGTAAATTTGATGGCGTTACCTAATAAGTTGTTTAGAACTTGTCTAAGTTGAGTAGCATCGCCAATCACCATGGTTGGAATCTTAGGATCTATCTCTAATTGGAATCGAAGCCCTTTCTGTTCAGCTTTCACTCGGAAGGTCGATTCAACATCGGCCGCAATGCCCATCATTTTCATCGGCTCTTGCTGAAGCTCTAGTCGTCCCGCTTCGATCTTCGAGTAGTCGAGAATGTCATTAATTAAGTCGAGCAGCGTAAGCGAAGAGGTATTGAGCATGTTGATATATTCTTTTTGCTCTTTCGGCATGTCCATTTCAGAAAGGAGAGACGACAACCCGATAATCCCGTTCATAGGGGTACGAATTTCATGGCTCATATTGGCAAGGAATTCACTTTTATTGCGGTTAGCAATCTCTGCAACATCTTTAGCTTTTTCCAGTTCTTGGTATTGTTGACGAATACGTTCAATAGACTGGTTATAACTGCTCTCTAGTGTCGAGATTTCATCTTTGTAATCAGAATCGGTGGGTATTAAAAAGCGCGGTTTATTATCTTCGACCTGCTGCAGATTGATCTGAGAAGACATGATCATTAAGCGTTTCACCACGAGACGATAGACGATTGTTAAACATACCAAAGACAACAAGAATATTTTGACGGCTTCAAAGGCGAGCAACAGTAACACTCGTTCTTCAAAATCATTAAGAATCATACTTAAATCAGATTGCACCGTGAGCGTCGCTAACGGGAAATCGGTGCCACCCATCTGATGTACCATTTGCCAAGACTGGGAATAAGATCGGCCTTCAGTCTTTTGTCCTAACTCTAGAATTTTTTCATCGGGACTTTCAATCAAGAGGTAACTCACAGACGGCAAACGAAAGATGCCCTCTGCTTGAACAAAAAGCTGAGCACGGTCTTCGACCCACAAGCTGGACGTTAAACCGGACAGATAACCGGCCTTAACCTGTTCGACCTGAGAGCTGATAAAAGAAACTCGACTTTGGTACTCCACATACAACCCTAGACCTGTCACTATAACTGTAAATAAGGTGCTGATTGCGATGATTACCCCGATCAACTGTCGGGAGAGTCCAATATAGCGTTTTCCTTTTGTCACCATACAAAAATTACCATTATTGTTATCCTAGCAAACTACAATTACTCAACTAGTATAATAGTAGTCATTCATCAAATAACTAGGGAAGGTTATGAAAAAACATCTTATCTTTGCATCCATAGTCAGTTTGTTTTCAAGCAGTTATGCTTTTGCAAGCGAACCTCTTCACTACTACATTATTGCGAGCCAAGCGCAACCTTTTCAGATCGAAACTGACGGGTCATCTCACAGAGGAATCGTTTCAGATATTGTGGAAGCCGTGTTTGATGACAGCCAATATGAAATCAACTATCACACCTACCCTTTTAATCGAATGATCGACAAGCTCGATGCGAGAGAAAACCCAAACTGGGTTACCTATGGAAGCCCTAGTTGGGGAAACATCCAATCTGTGAACCTATCTGAAGACCCGATTTACAATGTAAAACACGTGTTGCTGAGTAGTGGTAAAAAGCCATTTGAGTTCAATACAATCAATGATCTAGACGGGAAAGCAGTAGTATTGCTGGTGGGGTTTGAGTATCCGAACTTGGAACCTTATATCCAACAGGGCAAGCTCAACGAGATTCGAGTAAAAGATTACACGGCTGCATTTCGAGTCCTGAACCGTGCCCCCGGTGACGCCGTGTTTGTGGAAATGGAATCTCGAATCAAATACAACCTAAACGAGCAAAAACTGAATATTGATGATTACCAGATGCAAGAGTTTGGTTCTGTAATCAATAACTATCCTATCCATTTAGCGTTTGACCCTGAGATGGATCCTAAGCTGCAAAGCTTCATCAACCAACGCCTCGACCAAATGAAAGACGATGGGCAACTCGACGACATCGTACAGAGTTACTTGTAACACCAGCGTAACGTCGAACTTAGCAACGGATAGCTTGTAACGAATAGCTTGGTAACACACTTTAACTATCGTTGATGCCTAACTCTCTAAAACCTAAAAGGCCGCCCTGCTAAATATTGAATAGCAGGACGGCCTTTTAAATACGTCTGTAGGGACAAGCAACCATAAATATGCCCGCTATCTGAATCGACGAGTCAATGCGAAGCAATTAAATGCTGTTGCTGAGTGAGAAGCTGTCGACGCACTGACATCAGAATCTTACCTAAATGGTTCTCGCCAGTTCCATCGCCGCCATCGCCCCAGAAATGGTCTTTGTGGGAATGTTCTTTGATCACAGAATCCCCGGTATTGGTAAGAAACAGAGCAAACTGCGGATTCTGTCTGAATTTCTCGATGACGATGAACTGCATCACTTCAACACGAATCTCATACCAATCCTCACGAACTTGGTCTTCGTAGTCACGGCTCAAAGAGAATGCTTCAGCAGGTGTGCTAGCTTGCAGAATAGTATTGCGAAGTACTTCGCAGGAGAACTTCATAGCTTGATAATAGTGTTCGCTGGTTGCCCAAATTTGATCATCAACCTTGATGGGGCAAGCTGCAAAATTTGACAAGTATCCGTTTGGATCTTCAGGTTCATAAAATAGCACTTCTTTGGCTTGAGCCACAGAATTAGACATAGCCTTCTCCTTACCAACGACATCGCATATTTTTGCTTTAACTTTAAAATTAGTGGCATTGCATATTGCTGTCAAACAACTTGGTTAAAGAGTATGCCATGGGCGTGTTTTTAGTCTGAGGGACATAATTTAAAAAAGGGTATAGCGAAGCTGTAAATTAGAGAAGAGAATCAAACCATTGATATTGCATAGATAATAATTATAAAAAAGTACTTATAAATCAAAGGGTGGCATAGTGCCACCCTTCTAAATGCAATGGGGATTATTAGTGAATAAGACCTAGCTCCCTCGCTTCTTCCAGACTCAAACCGCTTTCTCTAATTTCTCTTAGAGCCTCGATACGACGACGAGCTTCAGCGGACTTCATTTTCTTTTCTGGTTTGAAAGATACTTCTTCTTCAGCATCCCACTTGTTTGCAATATTTGTCATTTCATCATGGTTGATAGAATTAATGGACATGTTTTCCTCCGAAAAGCACCATGTAATGGACAGGTAATCTGTAGCAAATGCTATTTCGCTTGTTAAGAAAATCTGTACTGAAATGTGATGATTCCGACGCTTCACAAACCTAATTAATAAATGCCTCATTTAAACTTTGCCAAAGGCATTTTCTGCAATTACATTTAAAAGATTCCCCATAAGAAATGTGGTTTGATCCAACTCTCATTTTCCCCTCTCCCAATTCTTCTTTTCCGCTGAAAATTCGTGAAATAACCCAAGATAAATTTCGAGGCACTTCATTCTTTTTGTGCTCATCGCTTTCGCTAAATTCAACACATGTTAATGATAATAGTTATCAATATCATAGCTGAGTATTTATCATGTCTGTGGGAATTTCAGATACACCACTTCTCGAAGTGAAGAATTTATGTGTCGACTACATCACCGATGACGGTGATTTCAACGCGGTCAAATCCGTCAGCTTTAGCATAGGCCAAGGTGAGATTTTTGGCTTAGCCGGAGAGTCTGGCTGTGGCAAAAGTACCATCGCATTTGCCATTAACCGTCTGCATAAGCCGCCCTCGTTCATATCCGGAGGCCAAATACTCTTTGGTGGACAAGATCTGCTGAGCTTGTCAGACAGCCATTTGAATACCTTGCGCTGGAGTGAGATCGCCATGGTGTTCCAGAGTGCGATGAATTCACTCAACCCTGTATAACCATCGAAGAACAATTTGCTGATGTGCTACGCCACCACAAAGGCATGACCAATGAACAAGCCAAAGATCGCGCAGAGAAGTTACTCGACCTAGTAAACATTCCGCGCAACCGACTCACTGAATACCCTCACCAATTCAGTGGCGGCATGCGTCAACGTTTAGTGATTGCCATTGCCCTCGCCCTCAACCCTAAGCTGATCATCATGGACGAGCCGACTACGGCTTTAGATGTGGTGGTACAGCGCGAGATTTTGCAGCAGATACACCAACTCAGAGAGGAGTTTGGCTTCTCAATCCTCTTTATCACTCACGACTTAGCATTAATGAGCCAACTGTGTGACCGCATTGCCATCATGCGCCATGGCCAAATCGTTGAAGTCAATCAAGCCTACGAGATTCGCAACAATCCGCAGCACTCCTATACCCAAAAACTATGGAGTTCTTTCCCTAATATTCACGAACATGCTCACGCGACAGCGTGCTAGGAGAGCTCTATGTCACAACCAATTTTTCAAATAAAAAACCTCGTCAAAGAGTTCACTGTTGGCGGTGGATTTGGCAAAGAAGAGATATTCAGAGCGCTGCACGGCGTGAGTTTTGACCTATATGCAGGAAAAACGCTGGCACTGGTTGGCGAGTCCGGTTGCGGGAAAAGCACCTGCGCAAGACTGATGACCAAGGTTTACCCTGCGACAGAGGGAGAAATCTTGTTCAACGGCAGAGACATCTCTACGCTCAATAGCCGCAAAGACATCTTGGATTACCGCAGCCGTGTGCAAATGGTGTTTCAAGACCCATTTGGCTCACTCAATCCCACTCACACCATAGAGCACCACTTAACGCGCCCGCTTATAGATCCATAAGCAAGTCGCCAATAAAGCGGCTCTAGAAGAGCGCCTCAAAGAGTTATTGACGCTGGTGGAGTTACCCGTCGAAACTCTCGCGAAATACCCTCATGAGCTCAGTGGAGGCCAAAGGCAGCGGGTTAACCTAGCTAGAGCGCTTGCGGTTGGAGCTGAAGTCATTCTTGCCGATGAACCGACCTCGATGTTGGATGTTTCAATTCGACTTGGCGTGCTCAATCTCATGCAAAAAATGAAGAAAGAGCTTGGGATAGGCTTCTTGTACATTACCCACGACCTTGCGACCGCTCATTACATCGCAGAAGAGACCGCAGTGATGTACAAAGGACAGATCGTTGAATGGGGATCAACCCAATCGATCTTAACGAATCCGCAGCACCCATATACAAAACTGTTGATCTCTGCAGTGCCGGATCCTGATCTGCCATTTGGCGAACTCGTAAAAAATGAGCCAAACTATTCCATAGACGTAGATCGTATTCGAGATCAGAGCAGCGAAATACAACATGAAATTAAGCAAGCATCTGATAATCACTTTGTAAAACAGTGGGATAACGTTGCATGAATGAACTAGACACTTGGTTAGAGCGAGTCGGAGATTGGTACAAAGACCGAAAGCATGATCAATTGGACCGGTTAGAACCTTTGATCTTAACGCCTCCAGATGCACTCTGGGGGCCTTTGATCACGGATGAACAAAGCAAAGGCATCGCATGTTGGTTAGACGGGTGCCTGCGTATCTTTACTTTCTACCGAAATTCAGACCACAACCCACATCACCAAGAAAAGGCGTATCAATATCTGATGTTCGCTTACAGTAAGCTTCAAGCGGTGTGTTGTGACACGAAAGCGGAGCAAGACCTACAAGAGTGGTGTACACAGCGAGTACAACACTTGTGTGTGCTCGCATTGGAGTTTGCGAATCAACAGCAAGAGCCACGCTGGTTACAAGAATCCGAAAAATTGATCGAATCGCATGTTCGCTTCATGGCAAGCCAATCCCAGAACGATGATCAAGGTAACGTAAAACATCAGATTCACTGATCATCCCCTATCGATCCAATATCAACTCATTAAAATGACCGTCTACTTGAAACAATAGGATCCATTGAAAGCATGATCTGACCTTGATCATGCTTCGGTAGGTAATATTATAAGCTACTGATTTTTATAGGTTGCCGGAATTTAGGATAAAAAAAAGCGAGTCCGTTGGGGAACTCGCAAAAAATCTATTCAGTATGATGTAACAAAATATGAGCCAATCTATTAATCATAAGAAAGGACAAAAGGTTGTCTATTCGGGATAAATAATAATCAACTGGATGCGTTACATTGTCATCACTTTGTCAGCATTAGGTGCGATTATTATCAACACCTAATGATGATCAAATGACCTATTCACAACAGTGAAAGGGGGCCGAAAGCTAGTGGCCAATCGCCATTTCATCAAGCGCCAAGAACACATTTTCGTCTAGATGCCCCTCATGCACTTGTTTGCATACCTTACGACGCACCGCCAAACCAGAAATCAGGCGTTCGATAGAGAGATGTCGATTACTGTTGCTATCACGGTCGTTGTATAGCTCAATCAGCTTACTCAATGTTTCGTAAGGGATAGCGTCTTCCCCTACTCTCAGCCAATCAAGCTTCTCAATGAGCTCTGAGCACTCTTCTTTGATCGAGGCATGTGAGTGCCCTGTCATGGCAGATAAAGCCGTTATACTGCGTTCTAGAGCCTCTGCAGAGGTATATTTAGAGAGCGTTATCATGATTTCGTCAGCATTGATCTCAACAGAGTGCTTACGCTGCTTCACTCGACGTCCTAATTTGCCTCTTGGCGACGGTGCCTTACGCTGAATGGGTTCAAACTCACCATCGATAATCTCAGACAGCTCTTCTAGCTTCTGCTTAGACACCATCTCGTTGCGAAGTGGGTTTGGCAGCGTTGGTGCCATGTTACGTTTACCGGCGTTGGTGGTACGTGCTCTTGAATAACGCAGTACTTCTTCCACGTTACATTTGATATCTACTTGATAATCGGTCGTTTTGCCTTTTTCGATCAACGCGGTGATCGTCAAGTGATAACCCCAAAGATTAACCAGGAAGGTATCTTCTTGCTCCCCGACCTCGCCCAACTTTCTCAGTTCGCGGATCAGATCCATCGAAAAACGACGCCAATCGATGTTACGAGCCAATTTCTGATTCAGTTCGCTCAGTAACATACAATCTGAATGACGACGTGCCATACGGCTTCTGAAGTACGAATACATTTGGAAAACCAAGGTATGTTGCTTCAGGATTTCTGGCGGGAACAGGAAGAAATAATCACGAGTCAGGAGCTCTTCGTAGAACGAAGGTTCCCAAACCAGGATGTATAGGTTCGGTTTAATGCGAATTTCGCCGTCAGAGCCCTCTGTAGGCGCTTCTTCCGATGCAGTAATGGTTCTCGCTAAGAATCGGAAACGATCACTCTTAAAGCCTTCTGGCATGTTCTCACTAAGCCAGCGACCAGTAAGCTCATGCAGTTGGAAATCCGTAAACTCGATACGATCAATACTGTCGCGAATCGAGTCACGAGCAGGGCCACTGTCTTTCTTGCCACGCAAAGACAAAATGTCCGTGATGTAGAGTGGTGTTTTGTTCGGCGTATGTTTCGCGTCTAGGTGGTAATCGTCTTGGTGATGATCATGATACTGAACGGTTAGCGTGAACAGCGCGAAAAGCGTCATCAGATCATCGACCGTCATAATGTTTTTAGACGATCTTGTCTCGATCACAGCGCGAGTGCCCGAGATCGAAACCATTGATTTCTGGTAGCTCTTGCGCGTTCTAGGTGGCGCTAACGCTTGATCAATAATGCCCGCCCAATTGGTTGGCGAAACAATGAATTGATCCGCTTCATCTTTCATCGTTGGGGGAGTATTCAGACCATGTTCATTCAGTAAACGTTTGTTTACTTTGGTTTGAGCGAGGGCTTTAGAACGCTTTTGCTTTTCGTTTTGCTTTACGCTTTCTGTGACTAAGCTGGTGGCGCCCAGTACCGATATCAATTGGTTTGGGTTAACAAAGCGATGCAGCATGGTTTTACCTGCAAGGCCTTCTTCAAAACGAACGGGGATTTGTTTGAAAAGACCGATATTTACCGCCGCTCTCAGCCTTTGTTGCAAGGCAGCCCGAGTGACTTGACCATCGGTTGATTCGATAATCTCAGTGGTTGAAACGTATCCGTCTTTGCTGCTAAACCCACGAAGTGAAATTAGGTTAAGAAGCTCAACTATGCTTTTGGTGACACCTTTGAAGTGTTGATATTGTTCTATCCATTCAACGGCTGTTTCAGATACCTCAAATAAATGACCATCTTTGTGGCTTCGTGCCTTAATTAACAATTTCTCTTCTGGTTTCATTTTTGATCCGTATCACACTAACCGTAATTTCACTATAGTTCCTGAATGATAAAGAAAGAATGATCATAAATAAAGAGAATTTATTGGCTTTTAAATAACTGATCTTTTTGATTAATATGATCTTAAATGATTAAGTGATCTAATGATCTGGACGTAAGTTTTCTTTTAAGTTGCTGAATTTGAAGTATTAAAAAAAATCCGTTTGGAAAGCATGATCATAAAGAGTCCGAAACCATGATCATTAAACCTAAGAAAGCATGATCACAGAGCGTCAGAACGATGATCATTAAGTCATTGTAAGCATGATCATTATTGGTTCGAAAGCATGATCATTATACTTGTACAGCTTATCCACAGTCCATAATTCAACATCGTTTGTTAAGTCACTTGTAACTCGTCAATGTGGATAGTTTTGATGGCTTATCTATCGGAACAATGATCAAGTAAGTGCCCTTTTCTATCGTTCCTACCCTATTACATACAAAATTTGTTCTGAAGCCGGTGTTAACGGCTGGCTTGAGTGTCATTAAAGCGGGCCTGCAATACTTAGGAAGCATGATCATGAAATTGTCATGTTTCTGTATTCTGAGTCTGTGCAGATTGAATTTCCAAGCAATGAGGCCTTATAGGCCTTGAATCCCCATTGCAAAAGCATTTGTCCGTAAGTTAGCTGTTAAATTATATGCTTCCGGAACGATATTTACTTGATCATTTTTCCGGAAGTTGATCATTTCGAACAGTCACTCATGCGGATCAATATTGATGAGTTTACACCTTGATCATGCTTCATAATACTGCCTTATCAATTCTCTTACGCCTGATGTATTCCATGATCATTCTTCCGTGTGAGGTTCAACTCTCTTTTATCTAGTGACGCTTCATCTTGTCGTGGTTTTGTATTTGCGATGCTATTTTGGGTTTTCTATTATTTCTTGGTTGAAAAGCTCACAATTTCTAATGCAAATCACACGAACCGTAATCTATGCTTGTATTTCAATCGTTCCGAAGGTTTTTTGCTGAAATTGCATTTACATTGTAAATAAGTGATGCTGTAACATTTAAAATGTAAGCCAGAAATAACATGGTTATGCATGATAAAAACGGTCACTTTTTGTGTTTGTCTTAGTCGTTGTTTCATCAAACTGTAAAAATACAGTCTATTTTATGTGATTTTACTCATAAATGTATGTTCATGTTTTTGTTGTGTTTGTTGTTAATCGCTGTACAATTTGTACTTAGTTAATCATTACGGAAACTGGCAATGAAAAGAGAACAAACGATTGATAAGCTCTATCAGCTGGCCGAACAAACTCAACAAGTTCAGGCTGACCGAATTGAGATTATTTTGGAAGAGCGAAGTGATGAACATTTCCCTCCAATGTCTAAAGCTATGATGGAGACTCGTTCAGGCTTAACTCGTCGAAAATTGGATGAGGCAATTACCAAGCTTGAAGCGGATGGTCACCAGTTTACAAAGAACAACGCCAATCATTACTCGATTTCATTGACTGAAGCTCACATGCTGATGGACGCGGCGGAAGTGCCAAAGTTCCACCAACGCAAACAGCACGCAGACAACAAACCTTGGATTATCAACGTACAAAACCAGAAGGGTGGTACAGGTAAATCAATGACGGCGGTTCACCTAGCGGCTTGTTTGTCTCTGAATTTAGACAAGCGCTACCGTATCTGTCTGATTGACTTGGATCCACAAGGTTCATTACGTCTGTTCTTAAACCCACAAATCAGTGGTGCAGAGCACGACAGTATTTATTCTGCCGTCGATATCATGTTGGACAACGTGCCTGAAGGCCAAGATATTGACCTAGAGTTTCTTCGCAAAAACGTACTCTTGCCAACTCAGTATCCAAACCTAAAGACAATTTCTGCATTCCCAGAAGATGCGATGTTTAACGCTGAAGCGTGGCAAAGCCTCTCTCAAGATCAGTCACTTGATATCGTTCGTCTTCTTAAAGAGAAGCTTATCGACAAAATTGCTGATGACTTTGATGTGATTATGATTGATACCGGCCCGCACGTAGACCCTCTAGTGTGGAATGCAATGTACGCGTCGAACGCTCTTCTGATTCCATGTGCTGCAAAGCGTTTGGACTGGGCTTCAACAGTTAACTTCTTCCAACACTTACCAACCGTGTACGAGATGTTCCCGGACGATTGGAAAGGGCTTGAGTTTGTTCGCCTTATGCCAACCATGTTTGAAGATGACAACAAGAAGCAGGTTTCGGTTCTCACTGAAATGAACTACCTACTGAATGACCAAGTGATGATGGCGACGATTCCAAGAAGTCGTGCTTTTGAAACCTGTGCCGATACTTACAGCACGGTTTTCGACCTCACGGTTAGCGACTTCGAAGGTGGTAAGAAAACTCTGGCTGTCGCTCAAGACGCAGTACAAAAAAGTGCTCTAGAATTAGAGCGTGTATTACACAGCAACTGGCCTTCACTTAATCAGGGATAACAAGAATGGCAATTAAAACATCTGACTTAAATGCAAAGCTATTTGGTAAAGCAAACAAACGTCGCGTAGCAACGCCTCAAGAAGCGCAAACTGCTGCTAAAGAACAGGCTCAAGTGATTGAACTTTCAGTTGCGGGCGAAGAGCTGGTTTCATTTGAATTGGTTCGAATTCCTGCTTCTGAAGTGTCGACTCGAACGGTTGTTTTTGAAGAGAATGCGCGTGAGCAATCTTTCCTAAATGAACACGCGCTTTCTGACGTACTGACGACGTTAAAAGAACGCGGCCAGCAATACCCAGCGGTTGGTCGTAAAAACAAAGATGGCAAGATTGAAGTTCTTGATGGTAGCCGTCGTCGTATGTCATGTATTTTGGCCGACAAAGAGTTCCTTATCTATGTTGCTGAGAATATTAACGGCGACCATGCTAAATTCTTATCTGATGTTGCAAACGCTCACAAACCACTTTCTCTGTATGAGAAGGGCAAAGAGATGCAAGCGAAGCTAGATAAAGGCGAAGCTGAAGATCAAAAAGCACTCGCGAAAATGTTCCAGTGCAGCGAAGCTTTGGTGAGTGGCGCATTGAAAGCGGCTGCTTTGCCACTTGAATTGCTACAAGCTTACCCAAATGTGAGCGACCTTGGTCGTCCAACGATTGTTAAGCTACACAAACAATTTGGTGGCCTAACGAGCGAACAACAACAAACACTACTGACTAAGTGTGATGCTTCAGAAGGTTTTGTATGGCAGCGTAGTGAAGCTCAAGGTGTGACTCGTTTGACCAAAGACGTGACTGAAACCCTAGAAGGTTGGATTCTTGAACTGGCACCTGCGCCAGCTAAGAAAGCGTCTCCAAAAGTTGAGCTAATTAAAGGTCGTGCTTCATACAGCCGCAAAGGTTCAAACTTGGCGTTGAATCTTAAGAAAGTTGATGATGCGACCATGGAAGAAATCCTGGCCTTCGTACAATCGAAGCTCGACTAGATCGACAACTTTCCCTTACTACTCTAAAGCCGCTTTATGAAGTGACCCCGTAAAGTTGGACATTTCTGTTAAGCGGCTTTCAAGGCCTGAGTTCGATATTCCATCGGAGTCAGGCCTTTTAGTTTCACTTTTATACGTTTGGTATTGTAGTACTCGATGTATTCTTTAATTTGCTCTATCAGAGCATCTGCATCTTCAAAGCTTTGGTTGTGATACATCTCTGTTTTGAGTAAAGCAAAAAAGTTTTCAGCAACAGCATTATCCAAGCAGTTACCTTTTCTCGACATGCTTTGCGTTAACCCACTCTCCGCTACCTTTTTCTGATAGTGTCGATGACGATATTGCCAACCTTGATCGCTATGTATAATTGGCTTTGAGTTGGGTTTAAGCGTAGATATAGCCTCCGTCAGCATATCCGTGACAAGCGGCAAACAAGCATTTTTGGCCACTCTATAAGCAACCACTTCCTGAGTAAACAAGTCGACAACGGGAGACAAGTATACTTTCTGCTCTTTGACTTTGAACTCCGTGACATCAGTTACCCATTTTTCATCGGGTTGAGTCGCACTAAAATCTCTTTCAAGCACGTTAGGAGCTGTTGTTCCAGACTTACCTCGGTATGAACGATACTTTTTAATCCTGACCGTCGATTTAAGGTTGAGCTGAGCCATAAGCCTTTGAACCGTTTTGTGATTGAGCACGAACCCCTGATTTTTTAATTCCAAGTGAATACGGCGGTAGCCATATCGGCCCTTATGTTCATGATAAATTGACTTTATCAACTGCAGCTCACGTTCGTAGCTATTTGGGCGCTTGCTTGTTTGAGCCTGATAATAAAAGACACTTTTTGCCAGCTGTAGAGTGTGCAGTAAGTGCTTCAACGGGTACTGGCCTTTAAGAGTTAGAGCTATGACCGCTTTTTATTTGTTCGACGGTTTTTTTCCTGCTCCAACTCTTCCAACTTTTTTAGAACGGCATTCTCGGTTCGTAAGTAGACCAACTCCTCTTTTAGCTCCTCAAGTGTCATTTCATTATCAGGCTTAGTGGTACGTTGAGGTTGCTGTTTCATTGAGGGTCTTCCTTTCTGGCGCATTTTGAGCCCCTTGATACCGAGCTCATTAAATCGTTTGAGCCAGACAGAGAGTATCCCAGGGGATGAGAGGTTTAATACAGCGCTAGTGTGCGTGAGAGACCATTCATTCGTCCACATTAAATTCAATGCTTTTCGTTTTGTCTGAGCAGTAGCAGCATGCTTAGTTGGTAAAAATGAAGCAGTGCCGTGGATGGCAAACACTTGAGCCCAATACCGAACCTGTCTTGACGAAATTGAATATTGTTTGGCTAAGTAGAGAGATGACGTGCCATCTAAGTATTGCTTAGCAATGATACATTTTAGCTCTCGGCTATATTTGGACATAAAAAGACCCCCAATAATTGGTGTCCAACTATTGGGGGTCAGTTCACCATGCGGCTTTTTATTGGTTCATCGCGGCTTTCCGGGGAAAGCCGCTTTTATCTTCAAGAAGAAGTAGTCTGTATCTCGATATCCATACCCCATTCGCTTGATTAACTTTATTTTGTTGTTTATCCCTTCCAATGTGCAGGTGTTGAGCGGATAAGTTGCCGATGCAATAATACCGTGAAGATAAGGCCTCAGTTTTCGTGCAAACTCTTTCAATGGCTTAATTCCACTCTCTTGCACTTGTGCCCACCATACCTCCCAGAGCCCCTTAGCATGTGCTTCTGATTTACAGTACCAAAGCTCTTTGAGTTGTGAGCCGAGTATATAAGTGGCCATCAAGTCCTTATTGATATTCAATATTTCAGTAAGATAGCTATCTTGTCGTGCATTTAAATTACCTCTGTTTTTCAGCAGTACCCAGCGTGAGCGCTTCACCCATTGCCTCGCTTTTTATCCTGCTTGAGTTTGTTAGCTTGGTCGACTCTGACTCTATCCATCACCTCACGACCGAACCTAGCAACAACATGGAATAAGTCGTAAACGATTTTTGCATTCGGGCAGTGCGCTTGAACTTCAAGGTCAAAAGCCGTATTCATGTCCATTGCGACCGCTTCGATATTGTTACCATGCTTGCCTAACTGCTCGAAAAACGGTCGTATGTCCTTGCGGCTACGACCTAACCCTATCCAAATGACTTGGTGAGTCTTAGCATCAGCGATGACTGTGGCATATCGGTGCCCTTTAAAGATGGCGAACTCGTCCATGACGAGTTGCCTTAGCCCTTCCCATTTCACTGACGGTACCACTTGGCGAAGTCGACGTTTATCTATCTCTTTAATGGTGTGCCAATGAACGCTCGTTAACTGGGAGATATGCTTAATGGGAAGAAGAGGCAGTAGTTGTTCTATATAGCTTTTAGACGCGTCGTTATACGAGCATAAGGCTCTAACCAAGATAGAAACTCTGTTTTTATGCCGCAGTCACGACACTTGATCCTTCGAGTTTGAACGGAAAGCTCAACAGGAACATTGAACAACATGGCCTCTTTCACATGACGCCATTGATACTCATGGATAGCCTCAGCTTCAAGACCGCAAAGGCATTTAGCCTCAGAATTAGGTTTAAGAGTTAGTGTAACAAGTGATGCTGTCTGGTGAGACTTTACTATTTTAAAGCCTTCCCAGAATGAAGATAGGAAAGTATGATTCGGCATGAAAACGGTAGTTTGTGTATGATTTTTGTTTGGCGACTAAACCATATCACTTACTACCGTTTTTTTGTTTTTAGTTCCCGCTCATCCGCGATGAACCTTTTTATTTGGCTGTGATAAACTGTGTTTAGACGAATCTGGACACAAACTATGACAAACCCAACCAACACTTTTCTAAACACACTTTCTTATATCGCTCAGCATAACGACCACCGTTATGGCGTTGTCTTTGATGGCGATTTCGATTGGCAAAACTCCGCTGTTATAACCTTTCTTCAAGATGCAGATTCTCAAACCGTTTTCCAGATCGGCGGCACTCCGTTTGAGGGCGCGATTCATGCACCAGTAAAAAAAGGCCAACAACTTCTTGGTCGTGAATGCCAAGTTCTTGTGTGTGATTTTAGAGAGCAATTCGATGCGAATGGTTTTAGTGCAGCATTGGGTTCGTTAGTCGGTGGCGGCTTGTTGTTGGTGTTACCGCCAAAAGTTGATGACTCTGAAGATAGTAAATGCTTTGGTCAATCTTGGTTAAAGCGACATTTTGATAAGCTGCTTTCTGTTTCGCAAAGTGACGAACAGGCGGGCGTGATTGAAGCGGTTAATTCGCTTCCTCAAAAGCTTAATGACGATTATTCGACTGACCGATTTGAACAGCAAAAAGCAGCGGTTGAGTTAGTTAAGAAAGTTGTTACTGGACATCGAAAGCGTCCATTGATTCTGAAAGCAGACCGAGGTCGAGGTAAAAGCTCAACTCTGGGTATTGCAGCCGCGCAGCTTTTGGCAGAGCGAGAGGGCTTAAACATTATTATTACTGCTCCTTTTGTTAAAGCTATTGAGCCCGTATTTTCTCATGCGTTACAGCGACTCGATGGGTGTGAAGTCATTAACGCGACTCACATTGGTTATCAAGGTGGAAGTTTAAGGTTTGTCGCGCCAGATGAGTTACTAAAATCTAAGCCCGATTGTGATCTGTTGTTGGTTGATGAAGCCGCTGCGATTCCAATCCCAATGCTTAAATCTATGGTCGGTAGTTATCATCGTATGGTTTTTTCAACCACAGTTCATGGTTACGAAGGCAGTGGACGAGGGTTTGGAATTAAGTTTGAAGCTTGGCTCTCTGAGCATCGCCCTGGATGGAAAGGCTACAAGCTTGAACAACCTATCCGTTGGAATAACAACGACCCACTAGAGCGTTGGCTATTTGATTGCTTCCTGCTTGGTGAAGATGCGTGCCCGAGCGAATCTGCGGTTGATGAGTCGGACGAGCTTTCTGATGGTACACTCAAGCAACTTAGCTTAGTCGAGTTGTCAAAAGCAGACAGCTTGGTTAACCCTCAAAAACTCCAACAATGTTTTTCTCTTTTAGTCGATGCTCATTATCAGACGTCTCCTAATGATCTAATGCAGTTCCTCAATAACCCAGCTATTCATTTATTTGCCGCTTGGCGGCAAGAAGAGTGTCTTGGTTGTATGTTGGTGACGGAGGAGGGCGGTTTAGATAAAGAGTTGATTGCACAAGTTCAAGTTGGAAAACGTCGTCCACAAGGTCACCTTGCACCAGTTCTGTTAGCTAACCAACTTGGTCCTGTTGAAGCTGCAACTAGCCGCTGTCTTCGAGTGATGCGCATTGCTGTCTCGACGCGTCATCAAGGTTTGGGTATTGGCCGTTGGATGTTAGAGCAGTTATCTGAGCGAGCTGTACAAACAGAGCAAGTTGATTATTTTGCGACGAGCTTCGGCGCGACCAGTGATTTGATTTCTTTCTGGCGAGATAGTGAATTTGTGCCTGTTCATATTGGCCACCAGCGAGATCAGGCAAGCGGTTGTCATTCAGTGTTGATGGTTAAGTCGCTTAACCAAAACTCGCAAAGTTGGATTAGCCAATTGCAACGTCACTTTGAGCGTAGTTTCTGTTTTGTCGTTTCTGGTTCTTTGGCTTCTCTCGAAGTTGATATGGTGCGCTCATTATTGCCAACGCAAGTGGAATCTATGGCTGAGTCTGAAATCCAACTCATCAGGAATTATGTCGATGGTGGTAATAGTTACGACAGCATTGGTTTCAATGTCTTGAATTTGATTTTGCAGAGTAATGGTCGTCAAGTTCACATAGCTGAATCTGACGCTATAACCGATACAGGTTTCGCTGTTTCAGACTTACTTGTCGCGAAAGTTGTACAGCAGAAAGAGTGGGGGACTTGTGTCGAACAGTTTAATCTTGTTGGGCGAAAACAAGCCGAGATTCAATTCCGTCAAGACGTCGATTTCCTATTATCAAATTTACACTGTAAATAGGTAGTTTGGTTTCCCAACTCGTTTTCAGCACTAATTAGATTTACAGTGTAAATTAGAATGTTCGATTTACACTGTAAACTGAAACTCCACATCCAAATCCAGTTTTACCTTCATCATCGCTTTCATTGTCGCCCCACCATTTCTAGTTCGTTCTCTTAAAAACAGCCCTTAATCTTCTAAACCAATTCGTTTTTATCATATTGCTATCACACCTGTTCAACGTTCTCTCGCATGGGAAATACTGAAACTGTTCACCTTTATATTTGTAAAGGTGAAGCGGATCATAAAATAGTTAAGTCTTATTTATGAGTCATGTTTGCAGAATCGAAAGTAAGTGATGTGACGCTGATTATTCTAATAATGTGATACTAAGCGCAGAATGAATTATATAGACTGAATAACAACTGAGTCATTAGGGATACTCAATTCGAATGTGGGATAACATCGTTACACTGTCGGAAGATAAGCAACAGGTGATGGCATGTCTGCCGTCGGGGTTTGTGGTCGACACAAGCTTTGACAATAAGACTCTGCCACCAGCTTTAGAAGCTTTGAACGCATCTAACTATTTTCTTTTTGAAGATGAGGTGCTGCGTTTTGTGACTCTTGCAAAAGAGGGCAAGGGGGAAGCTTATGAAGGAATCTTGATTGCAGAAGTTCGCAATGCCAGTGTCGCGGTCGAATTAACTGATGATGAGATGCTAGCAAGTCTAGTCGTCACTGGTCCATATAATGGACACCCACTACGTGGTAGCGACATCATTCATTGTTTAGCACAAGCTCACATCACGAAAGGCATTAATAAGTTAGCACTCAGAAAAGTATTGATGATGAGTAGCAAACTTAAGCCCGGAGAAAAGTTTACGCAGCCCGTCGCCAAGGGAACACAACCCGTAAAAGGTAAAGACGCAAAGTTCGCGGCCTTGGTTGAAGACATTACTCGACAAGTTTTGAAACCTCGCAGTAAAGACGAAGGCAAGATTGATATGCGAGACTTGGGAGAAACCATTACCGTTGGTCAAAACGACCAGTTAATGAAACGCACTCCCGCGACTAAAGGTATTGCTGGCTTTACCGTTCAAGGTCGAATTATCCCGCCTCTTCCTGGACAAGACAGTTTAATCAAGCCTGGTAAGGGCACCTACATTTCTCCTGATGACCCTAACTTATTACTCGCCTCTTATCCCGGTTTACCCATCATCAAAGATCGCACCATTGAAGTCGATGACGCCTTGTGTGTAAGTAATGTCGATGTATCCACCGGACACGTCAAATTCAAAGGTAATGTGTTTGTCTCTGGCAACATTGAACCGGGAATGATTGTGAAAGCGACTGGCAGTATTACGGTGGGTGGTTTTATTGAATCGGCTGAAGTTCAGGCTCAAGGAGATATCAAAGTCGCGAAAGGTATTATCGGCCACACCACCAAAGAGGGCGAAGCGAAAAGCTGTAAGGTATTCAGCAAAGGTTCCATCACCGCGAGCTACGCTCAGAATGCAGAGTTGCAAACCGCCGGTGACATTCGACTTGGCGTGCACAGCATGAGTAACGACATTCGCTGTGGAAACAATCTTGTCGTAATGGATACCATGAAGAAGCATGGCACGCTCAGTGGTGGCGAAGCCAAAGTCGGTGGAAAGGTCGAATGTGTGTTCTTAGGCGTAGAGGGAGACACGGCAACTAAGGTTCATGGTTTTGCTCGTTACGATGGATACCGACAGAAAATCGCTGAATTAAAGGAAACCTATAAACACACCCAAGAACAAACTATGGATGTGATTCGCCAAGAACTCGAATTTAAGAAACGACCAAAAGCTGAGAGAAGCGAAGAGCAAGCGTTGGAAATAGAACAACAACGAGAAAAGAACAATCAAGCGATTGAAAACACCAAATCACAATTGGATACGCTAGAAGCGGAATTTGAAACCAACCTCGCCGAATGCACCGTTGAAGCGCACGAAAAAGTGTATACCCGAGTGACGATTCAGTTTGGTGATGAAACAGTAACAACCAAGCGTACCCACGGTGGGAGCGTTTTCTCATTCAACCAATATGAGATTCAATGTTCGTTTAAGATGGAACAAGAAGACATTGCTTTGTAGCCTATCTTCATAAGATGAAGCGATGCATGGTCTAAGTGCCAAGACTGACAAATAAAAAAAGGGGGAGCTGATGCTCCCCCTTTTTGTTTTTTATAATATTGGCTGTTTTTATCTAACGTTTTGAGTTAGCTAACCGCTCTTACTTTGCCTTGTTTGAGGTCTGACAGAACTTGCGCTTTCGGACCGTCGGCAATAATGCAGCCTTTCTCCATTACGATCACTCGGTCGACAATATCAAGCATCGACGTTTTGTGTGTGATCAGAATTAACGTCTCGCTTGGAAGCAACTGGTTAAGCTGGTGCTTGATGTGCATCTCTGAGCGGTTATCCATAGCACTGGTCGGTTCATCCATTAACAACACTGGCGGACGGCCTAAGAAGGCTCTGGCAATTGCAATCGACTGACGCTGACCACCAGAAAGTAACGCACCGCCTTCACCGACTTGACGCTCTAAGCCCGCAGGATCTTGTTGAGTAAATGCAGTAACGCCAGCACGGTTAGCTGCATCCATCACATCACGATCATCCACTAAAGGACGACCAAGAGTGATGTTGTCTCTTACCGAACCGTAGAACAGATTACTGTCTTGCGGTACACAGCCTATATTGCGTCGTACGTCGACATGGTGAAGTTGTTCCATGTCGGTGTCATCTATACGCACATGGCCCTCTGTGGGCTTGTACAGGCCCATAATCAAGCGTTCTAGTGTGGTTTTACCTGAACCGATACGTCCAATGATCGCCACTTTCTCACCAGGTCTAATATGCAGGGTTAAATCTCTGATAGAAGCGACTGGAGAATCCGGATAGTGGAACGTCACTTTGTCGAGTGAGATATGACCTTGGATAATAGGGCGGTGAATGTAGCGTTTACCTTCTTCCTGTTCATCCGGCATCGACATCACTTGCTCAATCAAAGTCATCGATGATTTTGCTTGGTTGTAACGAGTCGAAAGCAGCGAAAGCTGAACAAGAGGACCAATCGCTCGGCCACTCAACATGGTCGCAGCGATCAAGCCACCCATCGTCAGTTCACCTTCCGCAATTAAGTACACACCAAAAATGATCATACCCACGTTGGTACTTTGCTGAACAAAGCCTGCCGTATTTTGGATGCTGTCGGTAATGCGGCGACTTTTGATATTCCAGTTCGCCATGTGAGCAACGGCTTCTTCCCAACGGAATTGGAATTGGCTTTGCGCACTGAAAAGCTTAACTGTCTCTAAGCCAGCCAAACTCTCAATCAAGTTAGCGTACTTTTGAGAAGCAAGACGAGAGCCTTCCTCGATGGTACGACGCAGTGGGCCTTGGATTAATAGTGCGTAGACAATCAATACGACCACGCCAGCCACGGGAACAAACACCAAGTTGCCAGCCATTAACCAAATTAAAGCCAAGAACATGAGCGCGAAGGGTAAGTCGATGAGTGAGCCAATGGTTGCCGAGGTAAAGAATTCACGAATGGATTCGAACTCTTGCAGGTTTTTAGCGAAAGCACCGACCGAAGCTGGTTTGGCTTCCATACGAATGCCCAACACCTTGCTGAACAGTTTCGAGGAGATCAGGATATCGGACTTCTTACCTGCAACATCAATGAAGTAGCTTCGCATCAGCTTTAACAGCAGGTCGAACAGGAACACTACAAAGATACCACTTGCCAGCACCCACAATGTTTCAAATGCTAGATTAGGAACGACTTTGTCGTACACCAAGCGTGTGAACATTGGTGCGGCAATGGCAAAGGTATTGATCAGAATAGAGGCGATCAACACATCACGATAGATGTTTTTAGATTCCCAAATCGTGCTCCAAAACCAGTGTCCTTTACGAGTTTTGAGAACCTCAGGTGAGCGTTCGTCGTAACGGAATTGTTTCTTTACTAAGAAGTAGCGGCCGATGAACTGCTCTTTCAATTCGTCCATTGGAATGATGATTGGTACCATTCCGCTTTCAGCCGTAATGATTTCCGCTTCTTGTTTTTCTAAATCGATACTGTTGAGAACACATGCCTCACCTTGTTTTAGCAGTAAAACCGCAGGCAGAATCAGGTGTGGAATGTTATCTAAATCGGAACGGTTTTCTTTTGCTACTAGTCCTGCACGCTCGGCTGAGCGTGGGAATAGGAAAGGGGTTAGCTTTCCATCAGTTAGTGGCAACCCATTGATCAACGCTTCGGGCGAGTTAGCTAACCCGTAATACCGGCTAACGTAGATCAGTGAGTTCAATAGTGGATCTTGCATGCGATATAACCCTTACAACTATTTATCAACAATGAAGCCTTGGAACACTTCTACGTAGTTATCAGATAGGATATCTAGCTGAGTTTGAGTTTCTATTCGAGACGCGATGGTCGTTACGCCAAGGTTATGAGCCGTTCGTGAGATCGACGTTAGGGTAAATTTCTGTTTTTCGTCATCAAGGTTATGTGTGAATAGGTAATCCAGTTTCACATAGCTTGGGCGGTACTCGTTGATATAATCCAGTGATTGGAAGTTACGTCCGTAGTTGTCGACACCAAACACCGCTTCAGCGTTGCGAATGGTGTTACACAATAGTGCCGTGTAGTGCGGAACGTTGATGAAACAGTTCTCTGGGACCTCAAAATGCAGCAGGTGAGCGACAGAGGCGTTTTGCTCAAGTGTTTTGCCAATCCAACGGATGAAGCTTGGCTGAGAAATACTGCTTGGTGAGATGTTGATAGCAATTGGGCTAGTGACTTCATTCGCATTAAGCTTTTCAATCATCTTCTCGATAACGTATTGGTCGAGAATATGGCTCATTTCAAGCTGTTCTAGTGCGTATAGATATTGGTTAGCACCGTAACGGATACCGTCTTTCTCAATCGCAGAGAACACCTCTTGGTGGTACGTTTTACCGAAGGCGTTGTTTGCAGCTTGCAGACGGAAGGTGACTAGGTCGTTGATGATCGCTTCTTCAACCAACATACGCCATTGCTGTTTACCCATTACCGCGCCGTGGTCGTCAGCGGTTACGTAGCCGTAAGCAAGCTCACGGTTCGCCTTAGCGCTTGAAAGTGCGTTATCCACCAGTGACATGATTTCGGTACTGGTTTTACGCTTGTTGCTGTAGGTCACACCCAGTGCAATGTGTGGGTTCGCCATACCTGTTGGATCTGAACCTAGGCTTTGAATGCAATTTACGATGCTGCTAGCAACAAGTTTAAGTTCGCTTTCGTCAATGTTTGGCATGATGAAACCAAATTCATCGCTAGAGATACGTGCAATAGTGATGTCTGGCGATGAGATAGAAGCCTGTAATTGTTCTGCCAATTGGTGAACTAAGGCATCACCTTCTTGATAGCCTTTTTCATCGTATTCTTCGCCAATAAATTCCGCTTTCAGTACAGCTAGACCACCTAAGCTCGATTCTTCTAACCACTGAGTTAATTGAGACATGTAGTAAGCGCGGTTACCTAGCTGAGACACAGGGTCGATATACGCTCTTTCACGCAGCTTCTGAGCTTCCTTCGCTTGGTTCTTAAACGCCAATTCCACTTGAGTCGACATGTGGTTGATACCATCGACCACTAAGATCAGATCTTTTGTTTTCGGACGAACCAGAGGTTCACCAAATTGATTCTTCGCGATTTGATCCATTTTGGTAATGATCAATGATAACGGGCGCAGTGCTCGCTTGAGGATCCATGAAATCGACACCAAACCCAGTAGGAAGATCGATCCAAATATGGTCAGTAGACGTGTAAATGCTTGCCAAAGTTGATCATAAGCCGGACCCGGGTGACTGACGATCTCAACCTCTGCTAGTTGCATCCAACCACTGGTGATCACACGGCGGTCATGAACGGGCTCAAACAGATTAAGGTTGGTAAACCACTGTGGTACGCCTGTTGATTTAACAGGGTATGAGCGGAGAATATCCTCGCCGCTGTCTAGGAAAATCAATCGAACGACGGAATAAGAACTGCCATCAAACAGGGCGTTGATAACAGACTCCACCGCCACCTTGTCCTTTTCTTCGAGGTAAGGGGCGAGAGCCAGTCCAACAGTATTAATGGTATTACTTACCTCAGAGCGCTGCTGCTCCTCTAAGTATCCACGGGTGGTATTGAATTCGATCATAAAAACTGACGTCATCAGTAGTATGAACACCGCAACCATCCCGACCACAAGCTGTTTATATAAAGTCATTGTACCTACTCATCGTAATTGATAATGGGTTTGTTTAATTTTAGAGAGCGCTCACGTGAACGTAAGTCGTTCCATAAGCTCAATCTTGAAGATTTCCCTGCTAGCTTACCGCTGCCTGCCGCTGACTTGATTAACCAAAGGTTTTTACCGTTGAAACTGTAAATTGGTCGTAGGTCTGGGCGTTTGGAACCGCGTTTTATCTCAGGGTTTAAGTTGTCCAAAATTAGTGGCTCTGCACTGGGTGTTGAGTAGTACGCCAACACCATGTGGAATTGGTTTAACTCAAGTGCTTTTACGTACACTAATCGTAATTTCTTATCTGGGACGCCAAGCTCGAGTAAAGAGAAGTATTTTGCGATAGTGAAGTCTTCACAGTCGCCGGCATTACTGCCCAAAAACTCCAGTGGTGTTGCCCAGTAGTCGTTCTTTCCCCACAAAATGGTGTCGTCGACAAAGTACATCTGGTTGAAGAACTGGTTTACTGACCTGAGTTTCTCTTTCTCACTCAATCCGTCGTAAGACGTCATGTTTGAGCGCCATGTCGCCACTCGTTTTCCGGCTCTGTCACCGTAGGTTTTGGTGACCGCATCTATCCATCGTTGATCGCTCTTGTTGAGCGCCACAGAGGTAAAAGAGGTGAGGACCAGCAGCAATAGCGAAATCCGAGACTTCATAGCCTCTGCTCTTGTCTGTTTGCTGCGTATTGAAAGGCGTTGTTAAACATCAAACGTCCTTACTCTTTTAGTGCGTTGTTTTGAGCGCTTAATATTGGCTTCAACATGTATTCAAGCACGGTTCTTTTACCCGTGATGATGTCGACAGAGGCTGTCATTCCCGGAATGATTGGCAGTTCTTCGTTTTTACCAAAATTGTGTTTTTCGGTGCGTACTCGCACGATGTAGAAGCTGTTGCCTTCTTCATCTTGGGTTGTATCGGCGCTGATGTGCTCTAACACGCCTTCTAGACCACCGTATTTGGTGAAGTCGTAAGCACTGAATTTAACGATGGCTGTCAGTTCTGGGCGTAGGAAGGCAATGTCTTGAGGAGCGATTTTCGCTTCGACCAATAGAGAATCTTCAGTCGGTACTATCTCTACGATGTCCATACCCGGTTGGATAACGCCACCTACGGTATTAATGCCAAGCGTTTTAACGGTTCCGGTTACGGGAGAAACCACGACAGTACGATTTACTCTGTCTTCTAGGCCAACAGCTGATTCGGTTAGTGCTGAGAGCTTGTCTTGTGCTTGATTGAGTTTTTCTTGTTGTTCTGATCGGAAGTTCAACGCCGCATCAATACGGCTGAGCATGGATTCTTTGATGGCTGAACGTAGGAGAGGGACTTTGAGTTCGCTTGAGGTCATTTCTCGGCGAGTGTCGTTTACTTGTCTTTGGAGCTTAAGTAATTCAATGCGTGGTACCACACCTTCATCGGCAAGGGGCTTGGTGATATCCAGTTCTTGGCGAGCAAACTGGTAGCTCTGTTTTAGGTTGCGGACACGTGCTTTAATTTCGACAAGGTCTTGTTGTTTCTGTTCAACTTGTTGATCAAAAACGGAAAGTTGGTTTTTTAGGTTGTTAAGATCTTGGCGGTATTCTGCTTTTTGACGATTAACCAGTTGAGGTTGAAGCTCGTAAAACTTAGGTGGGAAGGCAAGCTTACCGTAATCGAGAGTGACACTTTTCTTCCACTCTTTTTCAGAGAAATCTTCGTTGATAACCACACTGGTTAATGAAGCAGAGAGCATTAACACGTTGGCGGTTAAGTTTGCGACCTGTTGTTCACGCTCACGGAAGTCTGAACGGAATCGAGTGTCATCGATCAAAAGTAGTTGCTGGCCTTTTTGAACCTGTTGACCTTCTTTTACTAAGATCTCTTTAACTAGGCCACCCTCAAGGTTTTGCACCACTTGGATTTGGGAAGAGGGGATGACCTTGCCTTGGCCAACGGTGACTTTGTCTATTTCAGCCCAAGCGGACCACCCAATAGCAGCAATAAAAAACAGAACGATCACCCACAACATAATCCGCGCACTAGTAGGCGTATTGAGGAGCAACGCCGCGGTTTTATCGTCGACGTACTCTAGTTCGGTTTCGTTCAATTTGCTGAAATTCTTCTGGCTCATAACAGTCCTTGTTTGCTAAATAAAAGTGCAAGCCTATTGAGTGTATTCTTACTTTTGATAAATGTTAAGATTTTGCTCCTTTAAATCTTTGAATTTATATATTTTTTAGATCCTATCAATTTTTGAAATCCGTTTTGTCGAGTTGATGTTTTCTTAGCTTGTCATAGAGCGTTTTTCGCGACACTTGCAGCTCTTGCTGTACTTCTTTTAAGCGCCCTTGATGGCGGTGTAGTGCCTCGATCAAGATAATCTGCTCAAAGCTATCGGTGCGCTGGCTTAATGACTGTTGTTGCTCTTCAATGCTTACATCAAGTTGATTTTCGTCGTTTTGCTCATGTTCATCGTTGTCGAGTGACGGTTGTTTCACTTGCGTCAGCACTCTGAGTTCGGCATGTTGACGAAGCTGGCGAATGTTTTCGCTCCAATGAGTAGTGATCAGCCGTTGAATCTCTTTCTCTGTGATAACTGGCGGTGGCAACTGATATCGACTTGCTGCACCACGAGCAAAATGTTTGAACAAAGAGCCAATATCTTCCGTTCTTCGCGCCAAGGGTAGTAAATTAAAACGGCGCAGTTCACCTGTAATTGTAGTAGGAACTACTGTAGTTGCGATAATGATACAAGTTGCATTGGTCTTGCATGAGTTTTCACGAAGTAGAGTGGGTTTTAGAGCGGTTAACCATAACCATTGCTGCGAAGTTAATGCTTCTGTTTCATGGATATAGAGCGTTCCACCCTGATGTTTGTGGAGTAACTGCAGAACAAATTGATCAAACGTCGCTTGGTCACTACGGGGTAAATTGAATGCCGCGATAGGGCAAAGCTCTGCGGTTGAGTGGCTATGCAGATCGTGCGTGTACTGGGCGGTGATTCGTTTTCCCGTTCCGATATCGCCAACAAACAACAGCAGTGGGTTTTGTTTGCAATCTAATGTGATTAGTTCACGGCGTAATGTCTGCATCGATGGAGATTGACCAATTAATTTGGGACCAACCTGATTCTGCATCGCTAACTCTTTTCTTAATAGGTTGTTCTCTTCTACCAATGCGAGCTTGTCGGCCGCTTTTTTGACTGCCGTTAATAGGGCATCGACCACAAACGGCTTTTCCAGAAAATCATAGGCGCCAGCCTTCATCGCGGACACCGCAGTTTGCACGTCGCCATGCCCAGTCAGCACGATGATTTGAAAGTTAGGATTCTGGCTCAGCAACTTCTGGGTAAATTGAATGCCGTCCATGACTGGCATGTGGATGTCGGTAATCACGATGCCTGCTTGTGCGACGTCTATCTGCTTGAGCGCCTCAACGGCATTAGGGAAGCAGACAATGTCGATGCCTTCAATCAGCATGGCTTGTTCTACCGAGTCTCGGATAGCGGGTTCATCGTCGACAAAATAGAGTTTGGGCATAGAGTGCAAAAGCCGGTTCCTTAGCAGTATGTTGGATTAGAAGTAATGTGAAATTCGTTTTCTCGTTAACAATATCAACGCTGCGTTAGTCGTTAACTTTGTATAACGGAATATTAAGCGAGAATACCATGCCTGTCGGCTCCAACAGGGTTGCACTGATCGAGCTGTGATAGGCTTCAACAATCCGCTTCGATATAGAGAGTCCAAGCCCTAAGCCTTCTGGCTTGGTAGTGAAAAATGGGTCAAAAAGTTGTTCAAGCTTGTCGGCAGGCATACCAATTCCGTTGTCCCAAATGATCACCTGACACATGTCTTCATGCAGTTGCCACTCAACGCCTATCTGTGGGATAGCCTGTTGGGCTGCTGCTTGTTGAACTGTTGTTTGTAGGAGCGAGTTTTGTTGAAGATACAGAGATTGCTGATCGATGGCTTGCTGCTGAAGTGCTTGAGTCGCGTTGTGAATCAGATTCACTAGCACTTGTTCGAGCTCGGTCGGGTGAATCGCGATATTAATGTCATCCGGTACCGTGCTTAATCTGAGCGTGATGCCTTGCTTGATCATCAGTGCGCTGAGAATACTGGTGGCGTTGTTGATCGCTTGATGCAGGTTCGCCACATGATGTTCTTGTTTAGTCACCTTACGAGTGAATACTTTGAGGCGGGCGATGATCTCGGTAATCGAGGTGTTTAACGCGATCATTTTACCTAGGTTACTTTTCACCAAATCGGTTCGATCCATCTCAAGCAGTTTTAAGCTGTTCTCGCTGTAGGTTCTGAGTGCGGCAAGCGGTTGGTTGATTTCATGGTTAATGCTGGCTGACAGCTCGCCCAGAACGGCTAATTTGGCGGTTTGGGTTAGCTCTTGTTCTGTTTGTTTCAACTTCAACTGAGACTCTTGGTACTGAAAGATGGTTTGTTGAAGCTGCTGATTCGATTGCTTTAGATACTGAGTGCGCTTATCTACCGTTTGTTCCAGGTTTTGGTTGAGTCGGGTCAACGCCACTTTCGCTACGTAGGTTTGGCGCCATGACCAAGCAATCAGCACTACTAAGCTATAAATAACAACAAAGGTGATGTCGATTTGCATCACCTTAAGCAACTCAGCTTTGGTCTCTTTCAAAGCCACCACTTGATATTGGTTGTTGCTGATGGTTGCGGGGTACAGATTAAAAGCCCCAAGCTTGAATAACTGGTTGGCGGTGAGTTCTTTTCGGATTTCATTTGATTGAAGGTTGCTAGATCGATTTGTGTCAGATTGACTGGCGTGGTTAGCTTCAGACTGAGAGTTTGAAGAGCGAAAAGCGTCAATGATCGAAATTTCGCTCTGACCGTATTGGCGTTGAATTGCGATATCGGTTTGTTGCTGCTCAGTTAATGGCAACAAGGAATGATAAAGCCAAGGTGCTTGGCTTGAAAGAAATACCACTTGGTTCGAATCGAGTACTACGATCTCAAAATCGTCGCTGGTCAGGATGTTTTCGAGGTTTTCCAAGCTCACTTTTACCGTAATAACCCCGACAATTTCCTTGTCGATATTCAGAGGTGAAGACAGAAAATAACCTCGTACGTCTGAGCGAGCACCTAGCGCGACATATTGTGTCTTATTGCCTTTAATTGCAGAAGCAAAATAGGGACGAAACGAGAAGTTTTCGCCAACAAAGGTTCGTGGCTTTTGATAGTTACTTGAAGCAACGACAGTGCCGCTCGGGTCATGGATATAGATGGTGTCGGCTTGGCTTTGTCCGGACCATTCGAACAACAAGTTATTGAGCTGCGCTGCGGAGATCTTGTCTGCTTGTGGTGATGTGTCGAAGTAAGAGAGCAAGCGCGGATCGTGGCTGAGCAGATCGGGGATCTGCTTGAATTTATCCAACTCAGAATCGATTTGTAGATTCGCTTTATTGGCCGCTTCGTTGAGTTGTTGAGTGACGATTTTTTCTTGAAATTGCACTGCCAAAAAGTGTGTTGCGGTCAGCCCTGCTGCTCCCAGTAGCAAAGAGAATAAAACGAAGGGCGTCATTAGGTTAGGCAGTATTTTGGTCACTGGGATCTCAGCTTGTCATCGGTTTGTATAAAGATTATCAATATGATGGAGAGAGTACCGAGATCTTGTTAACACAGAGCACCTTCTATGAGACAAAACCAAGGCTTAGACTTGTGTTTCAAAGGATTACGGCGCAAAATCACAAAAAAATTAAAAGGAGCAACCAAATGGAACTGACAGATATTCGTCGCGAATACGCTAAGGGTGGATTGAGACGTAAAGACTTGGCCGCAGACCCGATTGAGCAATTCAATCTATGGCTAGAGCAAGCCATCGAAGCTAAGTTGACTGACCCTACTGCCATGACAGTTGCTACGGTTGATGAAAATGGTCAGCCATTCCAACGCATTGTTCTGCTGAAGAATGTGGACAAAGACGGTTTTGTTTTTTACACCAACTTAGGTAGCCGTAAAGCGCATCAACTTGAGCACAATAGCAAAATCAGCCTACATTTCCCTTGGCACCCTCTTGAGCGACAAGTTCATATTATGGGTACGGCTGAAAAGCTGACTGCGATGGAAAACATGAAGTACTTTTCGTCACGTCCAAAAGAGAGCCAGTTAGCTGCTATTGCAAGTAAGCAAAGTAGTCGCATCTCTGCACGTGGTATCTTGGAAGGTAAATATTTAGAGCTGAAACAGAAATTTGCGAAAGGTGAGATCCCTGTGCCTTCTTTCTGGGGTGGCTTCCGTGTGCGTGTTGATAGCATTGAATTCTGGCAAGGTGGCGAGCACCGCTTACATGACCGCTTCTTGTTCTCACGCCAAGACAACAGCTGGGATATTGATCGCCTAGCGCCTTAGTTCAAACCTTCCGTATGAATCAAAAAGTACCGTTGATTTTGTGTTTACTCACATCAACGGTTTTTTTTTCGTCTGTACTTTTATCTGGATGCGAGCTTATAGAACCCAATCAGTCACTGTGTAGAACCACTGAGATCTGTTTTTTGAGTAGGGTTTCAGGAATCACAGAGCCTAATCCTGAATCTAGCGCATACTCTATTAACTGGCTTTTGCTGCGTGCATCGAACTTCTGCTTTAACCTCGCAACATGGCCTTCGACGGTTTTGATTGAAATATTCAACGTCAACGCAATGTACTGGGGTTTCTTACCGAAAAGCAGTAAGAACAACACTTCTGATTCTCTTGCTGTTAGCTTCTTTTGCAGTTTCGATACTCGCGGTTTTGATCCGGCAATCGATGCCTGATTGCCTTTCGCGCACGTCGCCTGGCATACCCAATGACCGACCTCTAAAATCGCCGTGTCTGTCAGTTCTTGGCCATAGAAAATCGTGCCTTGCACCTTGTCTTCGTCATCAAGCCAAGGAGTTTTGGTAAAGATATGTGCGTGCCAGCGGCCGTCAGGGTAGGGATGAATATCGAGGATCTTGAGCGTGCTGCGTGTGTCCATCACATGCTTGTCTTGAGCTCTGAAGTCTTGAGCGCATTCGATGGTTTGGCTCGGCATGTCGAAATCGGTCAAGCCAGTGCACGTCTCGCCCGGTTTTAAGCCAATCAGTTGGTTGTAAGCGAGGTTTGCGTATACGAAGACCGAGTCAGTATCTTTACAGCCCCAGCAGCCTGGAAGTTGTTCAAATAAAGAACGATGTGTGGAGTTGAGTGGATCTGGCAAGGTTTTATCTCGTAATCAGAAGTGTAACGATGATATCAGTTTCTTATGGCGCTGCAATGGTAATTAGAGGCCAAAATCGGCGCCGAAATTTGGGGTTGAATATCCGTTAAACGGATTGCTGAGGAACTGCTTCAATCACGGGGAATAGATAAACGAAAAGGGTGATAAACAGGCAAAAAAAAGGTTCATCGCGGATTAGCGGGAACTAAAAACAAAAAAACGGTAGTAAGTGATATGGTTTAGTCGCCAAACAAAAATCATACACAAACTACCGTTTTCATGCCGAATCATACTTTCCTATCTTCATTCTGGGAAGGCTTTAAAATAGTAAAGTCTCACCAGACAGCATCACTTGTTACACTAACTCTTAAACCTAATTCTGAGGCTAAATGCCTTTGCGGTCTTGAAGCTGAGGCTATCCATGAGTATCAATGACGTCATGTGAAAGAGGCCATGTTGTTCAATGTTCCTGTTGAGCTTTCCGTTCAAACTCGAAGGATCAAGTGTCGTGACTGCGGCATAAAAACAGAGTTTCTATCTTGGTTAGAGCCTTATGCTCGTATAACGACGCGTCTAAAAAGCTATATAGAACAACTACTGCCTCTTCTTCCCATTAAGCATATCTCCCAGTTAACGAGCGTTCATTGGCACACCATTAAAGAGATAGATAAACGTCGACTTCGCCAAGTGGTACCGTCAGTGAAATGGGAAGGGCTAAGGCAACTCGTCATGGACGAGTTCGCCATCTTTAAAGGGCACCGATATGCCACAGTCATCGCTGATGCTAAGACTCACCAAGTCATTTGGATAGGGTTAGGTCGTAGCCGCAAGGACATACGACCGTTTTTCGAGCAGTTAGGCAAGCATGGTAACAATATCGAAGCGGTCGCAATGGACATGAATACGGCTTTTGACCTTGAAGTTCAAGCGCACTGCCCGAATGCAAAAATCGTTTACGACTTATTCCATGTTGTTGCTAGGTTTCGGTCGTGAGGTGATGGATAGAGTCAGAGTCGACCAAGCTAACAAACTCAAGCAGGATAAAAAGCGAGGCAATGGGTGAAGCGCTCACGCTGGGTACTGCTGAAAAACAGAGGTAATTTAAATGCACGACAAGATAGCTATCTTACTGAAATATTGAATATCAATAAGGACTTGATGGCCACTTATATACTCGGCTCACAACTCAAAGAGCTTTGGTACTGTAAATCAGAAGCACATGCTAAGGGGCTCTGGGAGGTATGGTGGGCACAAGTGCAAGAGAGTGGAATTAAGCCATTGAAAGAGTTTGCACGAAAACTGAGGCCTTATCTTCACGGTATTATTGCATCGGCAACTTATCCGCTCAACACCTGCACATTGGAAGGGATAAACAACAAAATAAAGTTAATCAAGCGAATGGGGTATGGATATCGAGATACAGACTACTTCTTCTTGAAGATAAAAGCGGCTTTCCCCGGAAAGCCGCGATGAACCAAAAAAAAGCCAGCCTGAAGAGGGGCTGGCCAAAGACAAGATATGCCTTGTCGACATGTAGAAGATTTTCAGTTTAATTCACGAGGGTCATGCAAATTAAACTGAGGCATCAGTTAGATACCCAGAGTGACTTACTACTCTATCGACGAATCTACTCCTAGGAATGCTAATGCATAAGGGGGGAATTCCCCTATAAACGCTGCTCAATGTGAGAATTGAGAACCTAGAGTAAATATTTTAAAACTTCAGCAAGTAATGGAGAGCTTACAGCTCTCGTAATACTCGGAATCCTAGGTAGTTGGCTGCGGTTGAAGGTGCAACGTTCAGTTCGTTATACACTTTTGCTTCTTCTGGAGAGAAGCTCCAAGCTCCACCCTTCGCTAAGCCTTTTTGAGTGGTTGTCCATTCCCATACGTTACCCACCATGTCGTAGAAACCAGTAGGCGTTGGTAAGAATGATTTTACTGGAGAAGTACTGACGTTTGACCAAGGTGTGCCTGCCCAACCTGTATTGGCTTTGCCAGAGCGGAATTCGTTGCCCCACCAGAAGTTGGTGTCTTGGCCTGCTCTTGCTGCGGCTTCCCACTCTTGTGGTGTTGGTAAACGGTAGGTAAAGCCCGTGTTGTCAGATAACCAACGCGTGTATGCCTTGGCATCGTTTTGGCTAACACAAACGACAGGAGCGTTATTCGCTTGCTTAAAGCCTGGGCTCTGCCAGTCGGTGTCAGAAACGGTGGTGATCTCGGCATTTACGAAGGTGTCGCAGGTGTTCATCAGCTCTGCATCTGTCTGGTAGCCAGTGCTTTCGACGAATGCTTTAAAATCTTGAACACGAGTCGGAGTAGCGGCTAATGCGAAAGGTTGTTTGATGGTCACTTGCTTGGCATTGTTTTCACCAAGTAGGTAGCGACCCGATCCCACCACAATCATTTCGGGGCTCTGAATGTCGTTACCCATAGGGTCGGCAAACTTAGTACCGACATTCAGTGAATTCTGTTTGGCTTGTAGTACGGCTCTTAGGTTGTGATCGCGAGCGATTTTTAGCTCTTGGTGGAAAGAAAGATAGCCTTCTTTCTCGATCGTCACCATGTGTTGGCCGGTTGGCAGCATGATTTCAACTGGCGTGCTGCCATAGTTCACGCCGTTAATCGACACCTTATCGTTGTACTGGTTTGAACGAACCACCAAGTTAACCCAAGCAACTTCTTTCTGCTGGTCGTTGGCTTGTTGATCGCTCTGCGTGAAACAGTTTGATGACTGAATACCCAACAGGCGACAAGGCGTGTTCTTATTTGGACGAGTTTCTAGATTCGCCGCAATCACCGCTCGGTAACGGTTATCTTCAGAGAAGCCTGAGGATTTCACCTTGTGCTGCAGAACGTGAATGTTCAGTGAAGCAGACGCCAAGTGCTCTTTCACTGTTTTCGATTCAGTCGCGTTGTCTACGAGGCTATGTTGGAATTGCTTCACGGCTTTTTGAAGTGCCAAGGTCACGGTTTGGTCTGAACACTGTGCCAGTGTCATGTCGCTGCTACAACGATTGGTAAAGCTGACCGTTTGCTCTTGCGTTTGAGTGATCTCGTTTCTTAGCCGCTCGGCTCTTGCTCTTAGCTTATCTTGATTGAGGTTTGCGATTGAAGCTTCTGCTGCCGCTTTCTCTGCTTGAATAGCCTCGAGCTCCATCACTAAGCCTTGCTGTTTCTGTTCAGAGTCAGACATCGCAAGCTTGTTCTCTTTTACGGTTTTCCAAGCCCCTTGGAAAGCGTTTTGAGCGAGTGAAATATCAAAGTCAGGTTCATCAATCATACGAGCGTAATCTTGCTCTAGGCTCGCTTTCGCTTTTGCTAGGTCTTGTTCTGCTTTAGCGGTCTGCTTTGCTACACGCGCAGATTGCTGTGCATGGTTATCGACTTGATTTTGTTTGTCTGCGAGCTTTTTCTCGACAGCCGTTAAGTCGGCATGCTTTTCGAAAAGCGAGCTTTCAATGTCGGTGACAGATGACGTGATTGCTGGTGGTGTTGCTTCAGCGAAAACAGCTGGCGTCATTAAGCAGGGAGCAAGTGCAAATAATAGAGTAGGAAGACCTTGGCGCATGATGGGCTACTTCAATCGTAATTTAGGTTAATCGAATATTCTAAACGAGAACGCCATTTCATCTGCAGCTACTGTTTATAATGACCATACAAGTTTATGGCGATCATACAGTTTATAACTATCAACAAAATGGCGAGGGTTCATTCAGCTTTGCGAAATAGGCACGGCTATCTGATATAGAGCTAAGCGTTTATATCGGCTTAGCTCTATGTAAAAAGGGTGTTTAGCTTTCTTTGCTAGGAAGAAGCTTAACCCAAATAGTGTCGCTGCCGTTGACGGTAACTGTGCGGTTGTAAGACTCGTAACCTTGTTTTGAAATGGTTACTTGGTGACGACCGCTTGGTAACGCAACTTCAAGAGGTGTGCTGCCGTACTTGATGCCGTTGATAGTCACTGAATCATTGTATTGATCAGAACGTACCGTCACGTTAGCCCACTGTTTGTCACTCTTTTTAACAACCGCTGCATTGCTGCCTGTTAAACAGTAGCGCGTTGAAACGTTCAATAGGTTACACGCAGCAACCGCTTCAGGTTTTGCTTGAAGCTGAGCTTGCATCTGCATGAAGTAAGAGTTGTTACCAGAGAAGCCGCTCTTGATTGCTTGGCTGTCTTGAACATGGATGTTCAGCTGAACGCCTTGTAAGTTTTGCTTCGCTAGTGTGCTTTCTGTGAGCTGCTCAAGTAATTGGCTCTTGAACGTTTGCACGGCTTTTTGGTTGGTCAGGTGTTTACCCTGCGCAGTACACTCACCTAGTGTCATTGTTGATGAACATGTGGTGGTGTAGCTGGTTTCAAGAACCGCACTTTCACGCAGCTCTGTTGCAATACGTTTTACGCGAGCTTCAACTTTTGATTCTCTCAAGTTTGCCAGCTCATTATTCAGGCGAGCTTGCTTTTGCTTGATTTGTGAAAGGTGAATTTCACCCTCGTTCATCGCTTGTTGATTGTCTAACTGAGCAGATTGATTTTCTTTAACCGCAGCCCATGCGTCTTGGTAACTTTTCTGGAAAGAGACCAGATCCGTTTCTGGATCTTCAAGTAAGCGACTGTACTGTTTGTCTAGTACAGACTTGGCTCTGTTACGTTTTGCCTTAAGTTCTTCACCTTCGCGCAACAACTTACTGTTTTTGTTTTGTAGTTGTTTTAGGTTCTCAGTCGCCGATACTTTGGTTGCTGAAATACGCTCAATATCTGAGTTTTTCTCTGTTAGCTTTGCATCGATAGCTGAAACGGGATCGACTTGATTGAGTTCTTCAGCGGATACCGATGCAGATACCCAAAGTGGGGATAGCGCAAGTAAAAGCGCTGAAATTCGAAAGTTAGTCATAGGTCCCTGCAACTTGTAGATTGAAATTGGCTCGTTAATAAAGTGTCTACTTCCTAGTTGTGAGTCACTAGTTATTAGCAATTAACACAGTACCCGTCTTTATACCGTTTTATTGCTATCCAATCTACTCAAAAGCCAAGTTTCGGTACTTCGGATACACTTTTTACAGGTTTAAACTAAAATATTTGAGCTATATAAGAAAATTTATTCGTTATGTTGGAACGTAGAAGCATTTATTTATGACATGGTTCTGGGTGTTTGTAGAGTTGCGTTGTAAGCCTTTAAATCCACCGGAACGATTGGTTTTACAATGCCCGTAGTTTATACACTCTTGATCATCTTTCCGGAGGCATGATCAAGACGATCGCAGTGATGATCTTTCCTTTGAGGTCAGGAAATGACTCTCATGATCATTTACAAATTCATCTTGTGCAGATTTCAGAGTATTATTCTTACTATGTTGACTTGAGTACTTTGCTGTCATGCCAAAACCTTTACCCTTTCCAAACCTAGACTTGTCTCCGCTAGGCCTTATTGGCCCTCGTCCCGCAGAGATCATTACCTTGCCATCGCATATGGATTGCCACGAGCACCATTATTCGCAGGTGGTGATTGGTCTAAAAGGTCAGGCGGAATTTGAAGTCAGCGGTAAGGGCAATCTTGTCGGCCCCGGCCAAGGATGTGTGGTGACCGCAAGCTCTGATCATGCTTTCGGTGGCGTGGTTGGTCAGTCGGATATTCTGGTGCTTAATATGCCTGTACCGAGTGACGACGACCCTCTTATGTTAGAGAAGATTAACCAGTTAGAGTCATCAAACGTCTATTTCCAATTAGACGCGCAAATTCAAAAGCTTATCCATATGTTGGTGCAAGAGATGCAGGCAAGCCCTGATGATCTTTTATTAAGCCGTGCCTGTAATGACACGGTGATCGCACTGATGCAAAGGCACATCTCGGCGTTTGAAACCTCAATCAAAGATTCGCGTTTCGATCTTGAAGCGCTGGATCGCTACATCGAGCAACACCTCGCAAATAAGATCTCAGTCGCGCAGCTAGCAGGCAGTGTGTTCTTGGGTGAAAGCCAGTTCCACATGCTATTCAAAGAGCAAATGGGCATTACCCCTCACCAGTATGTATTAGGTAAGCGTATCGACCGCTCTCGCCGCTTGATCGAACAAGGTAATCTTAGCCTTGGTCAGGTTGCAGAACTTGCTGGATTCTCCGGTCAGTCCTCTTTTACTCACACCTTTTCACGCCTTCAAGGCATGTCACCATCCCAATACAAAAAGAAAATTTCTGTTAAATAGTGAAACAAAACGGCATATTATTTTAAAGTTTCATATGTGACGTTGTGTTTGTTTTGTTAATAAAGCGAGTTTTTAGCAAAAAACTCGGAGTTTTTGACAAGTAATCCTTATATACTCTAAATACACTGCAGCCATTGTAGAGATCCCCGGGCAATTCCGGGTGTGAGATTAAGGAAAACGCATGTTTACAGCTACTGATGTGTTAAAGCCAGAATTCAACGAGCAGTCGCTTGCTGATCTATGGTCGCTTATCTCACCATTATATATGGTGGATGAAACCCAATGGCTAGAGCAACTTCTGCCACTAGCTACCCCTTCTGAGTCTGAAAAGCAGCAAATCACAGAGAAAACGACATCATTGATCGAAGCTATTCGTGCGGATAAGACTTCTATCCAGATGATCGATGCACTGTTGCTTGAATACAGCTTGGATACTCAAGAGGGCATCTTGCTGATGTGTCTGGCGGAAGCCTTGATGCGTATTCCTGATTCAGCAACGGCTGATGCGCTGATTCGCGACAAGCTAAGCGTTGCGGATTGGAAGTCTCACCTTAAGAATTCTGATTCGGTGTTTGTTAACGCATCCACTTGGGGCCTAATGCTAACGGGCAAGGTGGTTGGACTTTCATCTAAAGAGCAGAGTGCGGGTCAAGCGGTTAACCGTTTAGTGAACAAGCTTTCTGAGCCGGTGATTCGTAAAGCGATGCACCAAGCAATGAAGGTGATGGGTCACCAATTCGTTCTTGGCCGCAGTATTGCTGAAGCGCAAAAGAACGGTAAGTCTATGCGTGATAAAGGTTTTACCTACTCATACGACATGCTAGGTGAAGCGGCGCTGACCACTGCAGACGCAAACAAATACTTCAAAGATTACCTAATGGCGATTGAAGCCGTGGGTCGAGATACATACGTATCTTCAAAATTAAGCCCAGCACCGTCTGTTTCTATCAAGCTTTCTGCGCTTCATCCACGTTACGAAGTAGCGAATGAAGAACGTGTATTGACTGAACTTTGCGACACGCTAGAGCAGTTATTGCGCCGAGCAGTAGAGCTTGATGTTGCGATTACGATTGATGCTGAAGAAGCGGATCGCCTAGAGCTTTCTCTAAAATTATTCGAAAAACTGTACCGCACTGATCTTGTGAAAGGTTGGGGTAAATTTGGTCTGGTTATTCAAGCTTACTCAAAGCGCGCACTACCGGTTCTAGTATGGCTAAACCGCTTGGCGAAAGAGCAGGGTGATTTAATCCCGCTTCGCTTAGTGAAAGGTGCGTACTGGGACAGCGAAATCAAATGGTCACAGCAGGCTGGTTTCACTGATTACCCAGTTTACACTCGTAAAGAAGCGACGGATGTGGCTTATCTTGCATGTGCACGTTACCTATTGAGCCCAAGCGTTCGTGGCAATATCTTCCCGCAGTTTGCGAGCCACAATGCTCACACGGTTTCTGCAATTGCAGTAATGACTGACCATAAAGACTTTGAATTCCAACGCTTACATGGCATGGGTGATTCTCTTTACAACCATGCGATGGAAGCTTACCAGCAGTCAGTACGTATTTACGCACCAGTTGGTAGCCATAAAGATCTGCTGCCATACCTAGTACGTCGCTTGCTAGAGAACGGCGCAAACAGCTCGTTTGTACACCGTTTGGTTGATGCTCGCTGCCCTGTGGCAGAGCTAACACAACACCCGGTCGATATGCTTCTGGCGTTTGATACGCTGAACAACACTAAGATTCCTCTGCCGCCAGCGGTATTCCCTGAGCGTAAGAACTCTTACGGTGTGAACATTGATATCGAAAGTGAAGCTCACCAGTTTGAAGAGCAGGTTAAGTCTTTCCTTAACAATCAATGGACTGCAGGCCCTGTGATAAACGGTGAATCTCTTGCCGAAAGCATGATCAAGGCAGATCAGAACGTTGAGCAAGTCACCGCACCTTACGATCGTCGTATTCATGTGGGTCAGGTGGCTTTCGCTAACCTTGATCATGTTTCCGCAGCGATCACTGGTGCAGACGCAGCATTCGCTGATTGGAACGCGACTTCGGTTGAAACCAAAGCGGCTGCGCTTGAGAAGTTGGCTGACCTGATGGAAGACAACCTTGCTGAATTGGTGGCGATTTGTCATCAAGAAGCGGGTAAGACAATTCACGACAGTGTTGATGAAGTACGTGAAGCGGTCGACTTCTGTCGTTACTACGCAAAACAAGCGGACAACCTGCAAGGTTTCGAACTAAAAGGTTTTGACGGCCAAACTCGAATCGCTTCACGACAAGGTCGTGGTGTGTTCGTTTGTATCAGCCCTTGGAACTTCCCTCTCGCTATCTTCCTTGGCCAAATTACAGCGGCACTCGTCGCGGGTAACACGGTTGTGGCGAAACCTGCTGAGCAAACAAGCTTGATTGCAGCTCGCGCGGTGGAACTGATGAATGAAGTGGGTTTCCCTGCTGGCACGATTCAACTTCTACCTGGTCGTGGTGCTGAGATCGGCAGTGCGCTAACCAGCCACGATGCCATTGCGGGCGTTGCCTTTACGGGTTCAACCCCAACAGCACAACGCATCAATGTGTCATTGGCAAGCCGTAACGCTAAGCCAGTTCCGTTTATCGCGGAAACCGGCGGCCAGAACGCAATGATCGTCGACAGTACTGCACTGCCTGAACAGGTGGTTCGTGACGTGATTCGTTCTGCATTTGCTTCTGCAGGTCAACGTTGTTCTGCACTGCGTGTGCTTTACATCCAAGAAGACATTGCAGACCGCGTAATTGCACTGATTCACGGTGCAATGGACGAGCTAAGTGTTGGTATTCCACATCTGCACAAAACGGATGTTGGTCCTGTTATCGATGAGAATGCGAAACAGAAGCTAATGGCGCACCTAGAAAATATGACCAATACCCAGAAGAAGGTGGCTCAACTTTCTCTAAGTACGGATTGTGAACATGGTGACTTTGTGCCACCAAGTGCCTTTGAAATTGATGACATCAGCTGTTTGAAAGAAGAGCAATTTGGCCCTGTGCTGCACATCGTTCGCTTCAAGGCGAGTGAGTTAGCGCAAGTTGTAGACCAAATTAACCAAACCGGTTTTGGCTTAACCATGGGTATCCACAGCCGTAACGAGACAACTTACCGTTGGATCGAAAAACACGTTCGTGTGGGTAACTGCTACATCAACCGTGACCAAGTAGGCGCTGTTGTTGGTGTTCAACCATTTGGTGGTCAAGGCTTGTCGGGTACAGGCCCTAAAGCGGGTGGTCCTCACTACCTATACCGCTTTACTGATGTTCAGTTTTCTCAATCACAAGACAAGGCATAAGGAGCAGTATCATGGTTCATCAAGTGACAGGTTTTTCTGATGCTTTGTTAGCGTGGGAACAATGGAATCTTACCGACTTTGAGCATAAGAGTGCTCAGGTACTTTCATTTAAATCAGAGATCGAAAGTCAGTCTGCACCTTTGGCAGCAGTGGCGACTTATCATTTAGAGCAAGCGTCTGCACTGCTTTCTGAACATCACCTCATGGCGGGTCCTACGGGCGAAACCAATGAGTTATATGCTGCAGGTCGTGGTGTGGCTTTGGTGATTGTTGATGATTGCGAAGAGAAAGTGCCAGCGCTGCAAACCGCAACGGCAATGATTACTGCTGCACTGTTGGCTGGTAACAGCGTTCAGTTGTGCAGTGATGACGTGCAGTTCAATACCTTAATTGCTGACGCCGCGAAACAAGCGAATCTACCAACTAACTTAGTACAGGTTGCCTCGTATGACGCTGCTCAACAGCTGCTGTCTTGTGATGTACGAAGTGCGGGTTATGTGGGTAATTCACAAACGGCTCAAGCTATCAATTTACAACTTGCTAAGCGTGACGGTGCAATCGTCGGTTTAGTAGCTGAAACGGATCTAACAGCAATGAATGTTGCAAATGATCCACACCTATCGCTGCGCTTCATTACCGAGCGTACGCGAACTATAAATATAACAGCCGTGGGCGGTAACGCGACCTTGCTCGAACTTGGAAGCGAAGCTCACTAACCTTCAGTAATACTGGCTCTAAACACTTTTGTGTTTTTCCATTTTGGTTTTCTCCATCTTTGGATTTAATTCATAGTGCTTTGGAGCCTGAATACCTAACTCAATGCACTTGCTTGCCTTTATGGTGAGTGCTTTGCATTGAATTAGGCATGGAAGGCTTTCTACAAAATGAGGACTATCAAATGATAGAAAACAGCTTTGCAATAACGACGACGTTCATTGCGTATCTAATTATGATGCTGGCAATCGGTGTTATTGCTTACAAACGTACATCTAACTCAACTGACTACTTCCTAGGTGGTCGTTCGTTAGGTCCATGGCCTGCTGCACTTTCTGCTGGTGCATCAGACATGAGTGGTTGGTTGCTACTTGGCCTACCAGGTTACGCTTACGCTGCTGGCTTTGAAGCATTCTGGCTTGCTGGTGGCCTACTTGTGGGTACTTGGGCTAACTGGTTAATCAGTGCTAAGCGTCTGCGTACTTACAGTATTACAACTGAATCACTGACGTTGCCTGAGTTCCTATCTCGTCGCTTCAATGATAACTCTAAGCTGATCCAAACAATTTCTGCTTTCTTTATCCTTTTATTCTTCCTTTTCTACACAAGTTCAGGCTTGGTAGCGGGTGGTAAATTGTTTGAAACGGTATTTGGCCTAGATTACACAACAGCGGTAATTATCGGTACCGTATGTGTGGTTTCGTACACCCTGTTTGGTGGTTTCCTTGCGGTATCTTGGACTGACTTGGTTCAAGGTCTGCTGATGTCTGCTGCGCTATTGATTGTACCAATCGCAGCAATGAACGGTGGCCTTGGCCAACTGTCTACTGACCTACACAACATCAACCCAGAGCTGCTAACGCTATGGAATGATGCGAAAGGCGAGCCACTTTCTGCTATCGCGATCATCTCGCTAGCGGCATGGGGTCTAGGTTACTTCGGTCAGCCACACATCCTTGCTCGTTTCAAAGCAACACGTAGCAATAAAGACCTAACAACAGCGCGTCGTATTGCGGTGGTATGGTCTGCACTGTCTATGGTTGGTGCAATGCTAGTGGGTCTTGTGGGTCTAATCTACGTGACTAATTCTGGTGCTCCTAAGCTAGATGATGGCGAGAAGATCTTCATGCTTCTTGTGAACGCGATGTTCCACCCAGTAATCGCAGGTATCCTACTTGCTGCAATCCTAGCGGCAATCATGAGTACTGCGGATTCACAGCTATTAGTATCTTCATCTGCACTAGCAGAAGATCTGTACAAGCAAGTACTTAAGAAAGATGCGACATCTGAAGAGATCGTTCGTGTAGGCCGTTTCGCGGTAATCCTAATCTCTCTCATTGCACTTGTGCTGGCGATGACGCCAGACAGTTCAGTACTTGGCCTTGTGTCTTACGCATGGGCTGGTTTCGGTGCGGCATTTGGTCCAGCTATCGTATTGAGCCTGTACTGGTCTCGTATGAACCGTAACGGCGCTCTAGCGGGCATCGTGGTTGGTGGTGTGACTATCGTACTTTGGAAACAGTTCACGGGCGGTTGGTTCGATGTTTACGAAATCGTACCGGGAATTATCCTATCGACTATCTCTATCGTTATCGTGAGCCTAATCACTGGCGAGCCAGAAGACGAAGTTAAGAAGCAACACGCTGAGTTCGAGAAGAACCTTGTTGAGCTAGACTAATTTACATTGTAAAAATACCAATGAATTAGCAAAAGAGTTGAACAAAGAATAATAGAGTCACTTCGGTGGCTCTATTTTTTTGACCACTCCCTAATGCTTTCGACCTCTTCTTGGTCAATATTCAAAGACTCCAAAAACTCCTGGTGAGCGGTTGGCTCCATCTTCTCAAACTGCTTGTGCCAGTTCTTCATGTCTTCTTCGTTGAACCCTGCGTTCTCCATCACACGCACCCAGCGGTCTTTGGTTAGCAGTTTCTGTTCTAACAATTCTGGTTGCTCCAATAGCATGACAATCGCTTTTTGTTGTTGGCGAAGGTTTTGAATCTCTTTTTCCAATGCGTTGAACTGATTGACTAGGGTCTGTTCTTGTTTCACATCGTCTTTGCGATCAAGCAGCGCTGTGATCTCTTGGATTGATAGGCCAAATGATCGGTAAGAGATAATACTCTCTAAACGAGCCTGTTCTTTGTCGCCATACCAACGATAACCATTGTCTGAACGGCTGTGAGGCAGAAGCAATCCTGCACGTTCATAATAGAGAATGGTGGTGCGAGAGATGTTGTAGGCCTTGGCAATTTGAGTGACAGTGAGCATGTTCAACCTCATTGGTGGAGAGAGCTTTGATTCATAAGAATGTCAGATAGCCGAATATTCTAATCGCGCTTGTCTGGAGTGTATAGAACACATTCCAATACGCCTGACAGCGTGAATCTCAAGTCAAAGTTCTAAGGCTTGGAGATTTCCGTTTTCATAGGAATCCATTACAGTTGCTAGAGTAAAGCAGTAAGCGAACAGGAAGAGAGAAGTGCCCCAAGCGATCCCGAACATTGGCTTTAATCATGAAAAAACGGCGTAGGCAGAACTGGAGCTGATCCCACTGTCTCGACTCTATTCTGATGGCAGCATCGACCACGATCCTCAATTGCCACATCGTGTTAGCTTCTTCTTGATTCTGTTTATTGAGCAAGGCTCTGGGACGCACATGGTCGATTTCCAAGACTATCCTTTCAGCCAAGGGAGTGTGTTGTTCATTCAAAGAGAGCAAGTACACGCCTTTGATTTTAGTAATAAGCCGCAAGGAACGGCGGTTATTTTTACTCAAGCATTTCTCGACAGCGTTCACGCTAATATGAAGCTGCCGAACTACACACCAACCCACTTGAACAAGGCGCACTCGGCATTACTTCCATTAGATGAACTTCATCAAGATCGCACGCAGAGCCTGCTGCAGCAAATTACGACAGAACTGAATCAACCAGAACCCGATCCCTTGATTGTGATGTATCTGTTCTCGGCATTGGCGCTGATTCTTCATCGCCTACGACCAGAAGTGAAGCAAGACGCCTTGAGTTTGCAGCAGAATATTAAGTTTGCTCGCTACTTCGAGTTGCTTCAAAACAATTACCTGCGCGTTCGTGATGCAAACTGGTACGCCAATCAAATAAGCACCACCTACAAGACACTGAATCAGGTGTGCAAGGTTGCAACTGGGCTAACAGCAAAGCAGATCATTGATTCTTTCACTGTGTTAGAGATGAAGCGCCAGCTAGTGGTAAGCAACATTACCTCACAAAAGATGGCATTGGATTTTGGGTTTGAAGACGCGAGTAATTTCGTTAAATACTTTAAAAATCATACCCAAATGACACCGAGTGAGTTTCAAAAGAAATACTCAAAACCGTCTCTAACCGAATAACTGCGATTGAATATGGATACGTTAAGGTTCGATATCTACCATTTTTCTGCCTAAATACACTCTGCCGCGAGCCTCTCTCGTTGACTAATATAGTTTCCAAGCCAACGAGAGGACTTAATAATGAAAACAATAACCAACACATTCAAATCAACACTACTAACTGCTGGCGTACTTGCTGCTTCTGTTGTTAGCGGCTCTGTGGCTGCTCAAGAGCTGTCTATTCAAGAGAAAGGCGTCGCAGTCATTTCAAGTATTGAAACGGGCGATGCAAAAGCGGTGAGCTACATTAACCCTGAGAAGTACATCCAACATAATCTAGCGGTCGGTGATGGCTTAGCTGGTTTTGGTGAAGTTCTACAAATGCTCCCAGAAGGTTCTGCAAAGGCACAAGTTAAGCGCTCATTTCAAGACGGTGACTTCGTAGTAACACACACTGAATACAACTTCTTCGGCCCTAAAGTCGGCTTCGATGTATTCCGTTTTGAAGATGGACTGATTGTAGAACACTGGGATAACTTACAAGAAATTGCTAAGCCAAACGCAAGTGGTCGCACTCAATTAGACGGTACGACTAAAGTCGTAGATCTCGAGAAAACGGATCAAAATAAACAGCTTGTCGGTGGCTTTGTTAAAGACATCTTGATCAGCGGTGACATGTCGAAGATTAATCAGTACATCGATAACGAAGACAGCGCTTACCTTCAGCACAACCCAGGTGTGGCCGATGGTCTAAGCGGTTTAGGTGAAGCTTTGGGTGCGCTAGCGGAAGCAGGAATGCCAATGGTTTATACCGCTAACCATAAGATCTTAGGCCAAGGTAACTTTGTGCTGTCGATCAGCGAAGGCCAGTTTATGAATAACCACGTAGCATTTTATGATCTATTCCGCGTTGATAATGGCAAGATTGTGGAGCATTGGGACACCATTGAAACCATTCCTGCACGTTCAGAGTGGAAAAATGACAATGGTAAATTTGGCTTCTAAGTTTGAGTTAAGTTGAACCAGAAATGACGTTATAAAGCGGTGCTTTCATTATGGAGGTGCCGTTTTGTTTGCGTGGAAGTTTGCTGGTGGATCGAGCTGAAGAGGTGTCTTTATGGGGTTTTACAATGTAAATCGAAAGCGAAGGATCTTGAGCGAGAAATGAAAGATCTGCCTTGTTGATGGCGTTTGATGTCAAAAAATAAAATAGAAAAGTGGCTATTTTTTGAACTTGGCGCTCACTTTTGTCATTAGCTCGGTGAATTGTGGAACCGAATTGGACATGATGTGTCAATTGTCAGTAACCACTAAAGACCTATAGGACAAAGGTATGCCTGATCTCTATTGCAAAGGATGTAAAAAAACAACACTACATAAGTCTATAATGAAACGTTGTGAATCAGAGCCCGAGACAGCGTCTGGCCGTATGATGCAATGGACGTCAAAGCTATTTAGTGGAAACCTGTACTACGATATGGAAACTCAGCACTTCTGCCGCACGTGCAATTGCCGTTGCGAAACTGGAAGTACTGTTCCCCAAGTTGGCTTAGCCTAAATAATAGTAAGTGCTTACTAACTTGATTCAAAAAACCTCCGTGTTAGGAGGTTTTTACGTTTCTAGGCTGCCTTAAGTGCAAGCTCAGTTTCAATGGCATTGCCATCAACTTTCACTTCCCATCCATAGTTTGAGTATTCACTTGCTAGTGCTTGAGCAACATCTTTTGAAACCGTTACGTGCGTCCATGAACCAATGCCGTAAGGTTTATATGCGAGTTCTTGCGTTTTCATAATAGAGTCATCCTTTCTCTTTGATAATTCTATTATTCACTTTGCCATATATCCTTTCTTTCGTTTCTGGCTCAACTTATTTGTTTATCGGGTCATTTCTATAATAATTTGTTAATAACTAGAGTTTGATTTATAAGGGTTGTTATCGATTTGTATGAATTTATATTTGGTGTGAATATCACTTGTGCATTTAGTTTTTAAATGTGTGAGCGGGGTTTTCTTCGATTGTTCTTAGTATGGAATATACTGAGCCGAATTTAGAATGTTTAAGGAATGTTATGTCTCAGCATCAACTTGATCGTATCGATAAAGAGATACTAAGAATTCTGCACATGAAAGGGCGTTTACCCGTGGTTGAGTTGGCCAAGCAGGTTAACCTAACGACATCCCCTTGCTCTGATAGACTCAAGCGATTGGAAAAAGAGGGCTACATAACGGGCTACCATGCTGAGCTGTGTTCAGAAAAGTTGGGACTCGATGTTCAAGTCTTTATCCACATTCGTCTCGATCAGACCAGCTTTTCGATTTTTGATAAGTTTGCCCAAGCCGTTGAAATGATGCCCGAGGTGGAAGAGTGTTATTCGCTGTCGGGAGACTTCGACACCATGATCAAGGTTCGAGTGAAAGACATGAAGGCATACCAAGCGTTTATGGCCACCAAGCTGGGTACGCTGCCTGGCGTGATTCAGACCCGCAGTGAAGTAGTGATTGAAGAGCATAAAAAGGGCTTTGGTGTTAACCCTGAGTTGTTGGCAACCTTAAAATAGGGCACAGGTTTTACTTCAAGCGTGTTGTTTAGATATAAAAAATGGAAGCTAATGAGCTTCCATTTTTTGTTGAGTGCCAGGAAAGGCAATCAGATAAATTGTTGTTGGTAAACCGATTACAGCGTAATTGCCGCTGAGATCAAGCCAATCACACCACCGAATACACCGCCCCAAACCACAAGCCAGCCAAGGTGCTTCTTGATCATGGTTTGAACCATCTCTTTCACAAGCTTCGGTGTCAGTTCATTCAAACGTTGATCGATGATCGCTTCAATGTTCTCTTTGATTTCGTCCATCATCGCCGGAGATTCTAGCTCTTCCTTGATGACATTTTTTACCGAATCGCTTTTGCTGATTTCAATCACAGATTCTTGCATCTTTTCAACAAACGGCGCTTTCATTGGCTCTAGCGCTTCTGTACCGCCAAACATTGCCAACATACCACCAAATTGAGAGTTCTCGATGACATGAACCAGTGAATCGAATGCAGGGTTAAAGTCGATCTTCTTAATCACAGGCTCTAGGTTCAGTGATTGGCCGCCAGACATCTCGCTGCTTAGGAAGCGGTCGATGTTACTTTCAGTAAAGAACTGTTCCATCATCAATTGTTTGATGGCCGCTTTGAACTCTTCAAAGCGTGCTGGAATAACGCCTGAACCGTATAGGCCAGGTATTTTCTCGAACAACATGTGAATCGCAAGCCAGTTGGTGATGGCACCAGAAAATGCGAATAGGCCTGCATAAAGCAAGTATTGGTTTGCTGTCGCATAGCCGCCAGCAAGCAGCGCTAACGCGATAACGTTAGTTAAGACACTTTTGTTCATGGTTGATCTCTAGAAAGAATACTGCGCGCATTTTAAGAAAAAAACGCCAAGAAAAAAACAAAAGGATCGATGAAGTTTACGTAACAGGTGGGAAAGATTGCTGATCTAGGGGCATAAGAAAGGCTAGCCTCCCCCCGAAGTCTAGCCTTATTCCAGAACGCGCAAGCGAGGCGTTTTTGGTGTTAACGTCATTATATAATTACGACATAACATTCTGCTACGTGTAATTTACCGTTAATTAACAAATTGGTGTGAATTACGCCGCACTTTTCAAATAGCACAAAAATTAATCGTTCGTTGCCTGCTCAAGATCATCCGCAATGAAGCCACCGGTTTGGTGATTCCACAGCTGTGCGTAGATACCATTCTGGTTAATTAGCTCTTGGTGCGTACCTTCTTCGACGATATTGCCTTCATCAAGCACGATCAGGCGGTCCATCGCAGCAATGGTCGATAGGCGGTGTGCAATCGCGATAACCGTTTTGCCTTCCATTAGCTCAATCAAGCTCTCTTGGATTGCCGCTTCTACCTCAGAATCGAGGGCAGACGTCGCTTCATCTAGAACCAATAGCGGCGCATTTTTCAAAAGAACACGTGAGATAGCGACACGTTGACGCTGACCACCAGAAAGCTTAACGCCACGCTCACCTACTTGAGCATCGTAACCAATGTTGCCAAATGGGTCGGTTAGGGTTTCGATAAACTCATGTGCGTGAGCCTGTTTGGTGGCTGCGTAAACTTCTTCATCGGATGCTTCAGGTCGACCGTAAAGAATGTTGTCTTTGATCGAACGGTGCAACAGTGAAGTATCTTGGGTGACCATACCGATGTTGCTGCGCAGCGAGTCTTGCGTCACTGTTGAGATCTCTTGATCGTCAATCAGGATGCGACCGCTTTCTACGTCGTGGAAACGCAGTAGCAAGTTAACCAAGGTTGATTTCCCCGCACCTGAACGGCCGACTAAGCCCACTTTTTCACCCGGCTTAATGTTGAGATTAAGGTTGTTGATCACGCCCTTGTTCTCGCCGTAGTTAAAGCTAACGTTGTCGAAGTTGATGCCGCCCTGTGGAACCTTAAGTGGCTCAGCGTCTTTCTTGTCTTCGATAGCGATTGGCTTCGACAGCGTTTTAATGCCATCAATCACAGTACCTAGGTTTTCAAACAGACCACCGATTTCCCACATGATCCATTTCGACATGCCGTTAATACGTAGAGCCAAGCTCACTGCAATCGCAATTGCCCCCACGGTGATTGCGCTATCTAGCCATAGGTAGATAGAAATACCAGCAATGCTGAACACCAATAGATAGTTAGCGAACTCAACACAGATGTTGAAGCCAGTTACCAAGCGCATTTGACGGTGCACAGTATCAAGGAAGCCTTCCATACCTTCTTCGGCGTATTCGGTTTCTCTTTTACTGTGTGAGAACAGTTTCACCGTCGCGATGTTGGTGTAGCTATCGACAATACGGCCTGTCATTAACGAACGCGCATCGGCTTGTTCTGATGATACGTCTTTCAGCTTTGGTACGAAGTGCAGCTGGATACCGATATAAACGAACAACCAAATCAGCATCGGAGCCATCAAACGCCAATCTGATTCTGCAAGCATAAATAGCATCGCCGTGAAGTAAACCGTCACGTAAACAAACACATCAACCATTTTGGTTACGGTTTCACGCACTGCGAGCGATGTTTGCATCACTTTAGTCGCGACACGTCCGGCAAAATCATCTTGATAGAACGACAAGCTTTGCTTCAAAAGATAGCGGTGCGCCAACCAACGAATCGACATTGGGTAGTTGCCCAACAAGGTTTGGTGAAGCAAAAGCGAGTAAACACTGATCAATATCGGCATCACGACCAATAACAGAACACCAAGCCCCATTAGTGTGGATTGGTTATCTGCTAAGAAGGTTTCTGGGTTGCTGGTTGATAGCCAATCAACCAGTTGGCCCATGTAACCGAACAACGCGACTTCGATGATCGCGATGGTCATGCTCATTAGGCCGAGCAAGATTAACGGTTTTTCAAAACCTCGAGTGTAATGGCGGCAGAATGCCAGTATTCCAGTAGGAGGTTGTATCGGCTCTCCCTTTGGAAAGGCTTCAGTAAAGCCTTCAAATTTTTTGTACATAGATTTCCCTTTATAACGAATGCATCTATTAGCAACTGCATCGTCTGTGTAGCTTTGTTTTTATAGGTTCGGTTTGAAATTTGCCGTCTTAGCTTGAAATTATATAAGCGCCAATTCGTTCTTATAAGCATTAAGCCATTCGATGGATTTTGGTTTAAGCGTTTGGTTGAAAACTTGGCTCACGAGTTCGTTTAACACTAATACGTTGTTTAAGCGATGTCGCAGGAAAGGTCCAAAGCGTGTCTTTCATGACGCGTATTTTAGATTGAATCGGACAGGAAAAGTTAAGCTTATTTCAAACGTAATTGATTGTTATGCAACGGTGATAATCCTAACGCTAAATGGATTAAATTGTAACCTAAACCCGCAGCAAGCTAGAGAATGAAGCTCGGATATTTATTCAGCAAATTCTGTATCTCATATGCAAACTGTTGGTTCTTTCTGATGTGCTGTTATCTTGCAGTAAAAATTACCGAATAAACTGAGTTTTGCAGGAATTGTTTGGGATAAATATTCAAATCATTATTCTTTTCAGTGAATCTTGTTGTAACAAGTTGTTTACAATTCTGAGGTAATTAAAAGATAGGGACGGTTGAGATGTTAAACCTACACAAAAAATCACTTCACATTACTAATGTTCAAAACGCCAATTGCGTTGTTATGGTGCCGCCAAAAGAATTTAAATTTAATGAAGAAACGGCACAAGATAATGAGTTTCAGAACAGAGTTAATCTGACCGAAGCTGAAGTAAAATTAGAAACCATGTCCGAATTTAAGACGATGGTCGCTTCGTTGCGTAAAGAAGGTGTGCAAGTTGTAGAGTTTGATTACCCAGAACTTGGCGTGGAAACGCCAGATGCGGTCTTCCCTAATAACTGGTTTAGCACCTGCGGTGATGGAAGCTTATTTACGTTCCCTATGGCGTGTGAAAACCGTCAAAATGAAGTGAAGCCAAGTGCCCTTATTGAAGCGCTCGAAGCGTCTGGTCGCATTGTAAATCACAGTGAGTCTCTAGAGTCTTACATTGCTCAAGGTTCTTATCTAGAGAGCACGGGTGTGATGGTGATCGACCACATTAATAAGACCATCTACGCGGCGCTTTCTCAGCGTTGTGACCGTGAAGTACTAGAAGACTATGCAAAGCGCATTGGTTATTCTCGCGTGGTGTCATTCCAAACAGCACTGCCGTCTGGTCAGCCGATTTACCACACCAATGTGATGATGGCGATTGGTGATAACTTCTGCGTGATCTGTGATGAAGTGATCCCAGAATTTGAACGCCGTTTTGTGGTGAAGTCGCTTGCTAAAGATAAGCAGGTTATCTCTATCTCAATTGATCAGATGAACCGATTCTGTGGCAACATCCTACAACTGGAAACCGTGAATGGCGACAAGGTGATTGCGATGTCTCAATCGGCTTACGATGCGTTCTCTCCAGCTCAGTTAGCGCAACTTTCGACACACGGTAAGCTGCTACCATTTAACGTGAAAACGATTGAAGACATTGGTGGTGGTTCGGTGCGATGCATGTTGGGTGAGGTGTTTTTACCAACACGAGTGAATCGTCTGTAACCAGCACTCACTTTCAGATATGAATTTTTGAATACCACTCTTATCGCAGAGTGGTATTTTTGTATTGGTCTATTTTGTCTCGGTTTATCAGAAGTAAGAAAACAGCTATGAAGCGCTCTTGAAAGCCCTGTGTTCGATGAACTGAGTTGAGAGTGCTACTACTTCCTTAGAGTACACCAGCGCCGTGTGATTGAGCTTGAGGGCGCAGGTGTCTGTTGCGCCTCGCAGGTTCGCGTCTTCAAGCGTCACCGTGCCATCACCTGGGTTTCTGCCCAATACAATGCGCCCTACACCAGCGTCATAGGTGCCGGTAATCACGCCAATCGGTACATCAATATCATAATCACCCAAGCCATCACTTAAGATCATCTTGCTCGAACCAAAGATAAAGCCAAGACCATGATTCGACAACGTTTTAGCGATAGTCGCGCCATTGTGTGGAGTCCCTGCGGTAATGATGCAGGTGTCGGCAAAGTCGGGTTGGTAAAACTTAAAGTAGTGACGAATCAGCAAGCCACCGAGCGAGTGACCAAAGAAATAAACCTCATCGTGTTCATCAAAGCGTGCATTCACGAATCGATTTAGGCGTTTAGCAGCAGAAGGGAAACGCAGTGAGTTGTAGGCAAACTTGTGGGTTTGAAAGCCGCGCTTTTTGAAATTTCTATCCAGATATTGCATGATCAACGCAGGCATATATAGACCATGAATTAAAACTATATGTTTGTTTTTATTATTCATTTTCGTCCTCCGTCTGATGGTGCCTCCAGTATATTTAGTCGCAAATCTAAACTCAATAAAACTTGCGGCTAATGGGACACAGCAGACAGAGTATTCACTGTAGAAAGAATGTGCGTTATAGATAAAGAATGAGTTATTCCGATCTCACTCCACCATACACATCTATGGTTAAGCCACCTTCTTTGGCATAGGTGTTCGGCGTTAGGCCAATGGTTTTCTTAAGGTATCGAATCAGGTGTGGCTGGTCGCTAAATCCAAACTGATAGGCGACATCTATCCAATCAATGTCATCAAAATTTCGCTTATAAAGGTATTCCAACATCGCTTCGAGTTTGTTCATCGACTGACACTGCTTTAATGTTAGTCCGGTCACCTTGTTGAAGCTTCGTTCTAAGGTGCGCTGTGAGCAAAACAGCTTGTCGCCGAGCTCTGCAATTGGTGTTGTACCTAGTAGTTCTAACACCTTGCGGGTGAGTTCGCTGTGCCTGTCTGTTTTTGCTGTCGATAACCAAGGCAGCAGCAATTCATCTAACTGCTGACAACAGGTTTCAAAGTTGGTTTGAGCGAGGTTAATGAGCGACATGGCATCGGCATTTGGGTTGCTTAATAAACTAACGAGATCGATAGGGTTAACTCGATCTAGGCTCGGGTGTGGGCTGTCTGGAAACTTTAACGAGTACAAGGCGCCAACATGGAACTTGATACCCAAATGAATAAACGGTTTTGAGTGGTCCAGTTCAATCGCTCTATGGTGTGGCAGCAGCAAATGACAGCCAATGCCTTGATCGACCTGTTGCTCTATCGTGTAGTGATAAGGCTGGTCGCTTGGAGACAGAATCAAATGCGCTGAAGGGTCAGGGTTGAGCTTAGGAAACTGATGAGTTTGAGCGTCGGGCGTCTTCTCGATCAGCCAATAGCAATCAATGTACTGAGCAACAACAGAGGATTTCGGAGACTGTAACCAATTGATCATTCGACATTCTATTTGAGGTTAGCGTTGTAATAACTATATGTGTCTATCGTTGAGGAAGATAGTTTTGTCTATGAAATCGATAGCCACCAAAAACTAAACCCATAACAGTTGGATGTATAAAGTCACTGTTATGGGCTTTATTTAGTTGGCTTCGTTCGGGCGCGAGCAAGTCGTTAGGGTCGAACCCTAATCAAAATCGAACTGTAGGATTCGGTTTTTCGATGACAAACCTGCACGAGCGATCGCTTTCTGCGCGCCAATATTGCTGCTTTCTGTTGAACACATCGCTTCCAAACCTTGGCTGCTGGCGTGCTGTGTTAGAAAGTTCAGCACGCGCGTTGCTAACCCTTTTCCACGTTCTGCTTGCGTGACAAGCATGCCTAAGTCTGCAAACTGCGTTTGGTGCTCATCGAACTTTCGGCACTCTCCCGTTGCAAGAACGCTTTCATTTTCCCAGTAACCCCAAAGCTCTTGGCGAGCAATTAAATTGCTGTAGTAGTCAGTTAGCCACTCTTTCGGTGCGCCAATCGCTGATGAAGCAAATTCCACAAGCTTATCGAGTTGCTCTTGTGTCGCGAGCGTCATTTTTAATACCTTCAATACGACCTGAATGACGGCTAGCGTCGCTTTCTTGGTTTTGGCGGTACATCATCGCATTCACTTTGAATGACTCAGTATTGTCCATGCACAGTGTCAAGTATTGCGGCTCTGCGCTGCTGACGAATGCGCCTTTCACCTCACCAATCACAGAACTGTTGTTTTCGATGATCAAGGTGAACAAGTCGGCAATGTTCGCGCTTGCGGTTGGTGCTAGGAAGAACTGAAGTAAATAGCCTTCACCATTTAACACGCAGTAACCCACAAGTATGTCGTTCTCGTAAAAGCCGTAGTGGTCTGACATTGGCACAAAGCCGAAGTGCCACATGCCATCGAGTGGGGCGGTTGAATCTGCAAAGTAAGCCGTTTTAAGTTCGCTTAAGTCGCTCAGTGTTGTGATTTTTTTGATGTCTAACATCGCTTGAATTCCTATTGTTTCGATTCAGTAGAGTGCGTGGTAGACATCGTACTTTTATTGGATGTGCCACGTTTCAATGCCCGCAAGTGTAGGTGAACACTGTAGGGAGGTATTGAACAAAAACGACAGTTTTGGATAGGTCAAAAAAGGGGACTCATAAACGAGTCCCCTTTAAATCAAGCATGTGCGCCTAATGCGTTGCAGTTAACGACACGGTGCGAAGATGTCTTGGTTTTTTCGATACTCTTTGGTTTGAACGTCCATTAAACCAAGCAAAGAGTCGAACAGGTTATCGTGTGAAAAGCTCTGCTCTTTTCCTGCTTTACGCAAGCACGTGTCACTGATGCCTTTCTCTGCAGCAAAGCCGTCCGACATCCAAAAGATCAGTGGAACGTGGGTTTGTTCCTTTGGTGCTAGAGAGTAAGGCATGCCGTGTAAGTAGACGCCATTTTCTCCCAGAGATTCGCCGTGATCGGATACATACATCAACGCCACGTTGTATTTGTCGGTCAGTTTCTCAAGCTTTTGCATCGCCTGTGAGAGGAAGAAATCCGTGTACAAGATAGTGTTGTCGTAGGTGTTAACCACTTCCTCTTTGCTACAGTTTTCAATATCGGCGCGAGCGCAATCAGGTGTGAACTTCTTATGTTCTTCTGGATAGCGCTCAAAGTAAGTAGGGCCATGAGATCCGGCAATATGATAGAAAATGATGCTATCTTGGCTGAGATCTTGAGTATCTTGCACGAAGTTCTCTAACATCGCTGTGTCGTAGCACACATCGTTATTACACAACGGGTCGCTGTCTTTGGCGACGAGAGTCATCTCTTTGATTCGGTGTGCGACCGCCTTGTCTCCACCATCATGTTCTCGCCAGATAGAGTGAATGCCCGCGCGGTTCATGATGTCGACCACGTTATCTTGGTTGTAAGCTTTGTCTCGGTCGTAGTTGCTGCGATTCATGTTCGAGAACATACACGGCACAGAAACCGCAGTGGCTGTTCCGCACGACTGAACATCAGAGAAAAATATCGGGTTGTAAGGCTGGGTGTGAGCGTTCGTTTCTCTCTCATAGCCATGATATTGGTAGTTATACGCGCGCGCGGTCTCACCAAGCACAAACACCAGTAAGGTCGGTTTGGTTGCTGCTTTGGCTTGCGGTGTTTGCTTCGCATCTAATCCTAGCTCTTGATAGGGGGTAGGCTCTTTGATGTAGGTGTTATTGATGTATTTGACTGCGGATGACACATATTCGGTTGGGATGATCATCTTTTTTATGTGCGAGTTATTGCGACCAATCGAAACATAATCTTTGTAAAACAGCCCTGCAATTATCGCGATAACAATCAATGAAGAGAGTAATCCAATCGACTTCCAGACAAAGAAATCTTTCCATGACTCTCGCTTAAGTTCAGTAAACAGTAATATCAGTGACGGGACAATCCCCATCGTGAATAACCATAAGATGGAATGGGTACTTACATAGCTTGCTGCTTCGCCGCTATTGGTTTCGAAGACGTTCTCTATCATCCCATAGTCGACATAGATGCCGTAATTGAACATGCTGTAGCTGACGAGTGTTGAGGTGATGAGCAAGAAGATAAAAAATGGCTTGGAGAATATCGGCCAATTGAAGACTTGGAAGATAAAATTGAAGGCAGCAAGGAAGAAGATAGGGATAGATATAAGAAACGCAACGCTTTCTGACTTAGATGCCTGAACTATACTAAACAGCTCTTGGGAGAGAGGGATGTTGATGACAAGCAGATAATACACAGCCAATACAAAGGGCAGCTTGTTTATCGACATGTTTAAGCTTGGTAGATTCATAGGTTTGTTTTCCTGCGTCTCTTATCCCTTTATTTTAGTCTCGCTACCAAGAAAGCTCTAATATCAACGCATAAAGCTCAATTGGGCGGTGATGAGCGATAACTGGTTAAAGTGAAATGACGCGATAGGCGTGTAGAAACAAAAAATTCACTTTACTGAGTGACCTTCATGACAAGGTGGAACAGCAAAGTGAATTAGTATGTTCAGCTTATTCTATGTAGTTCAATCACATTAGAAGTTGTATGAACCGCCGAAGCTAATGCTGTTGAAGGCAAGTGTTTTGTCTTCTTTATACAAACCGTAGTCGTTCTCTACGCTTACTGCGTCTGCTTGCGAAATTAGACGAAGTGTTAGGTGTTCAACCGGAGTGTATTCAACACCAACACCAAAGTGGAAACCTGTACCGCTGTCATCAGCGTAACCAGCACTCTTATTTGCATTTAGGTCAACAGAGCTTAAACCTGCTAATACGAATGGGCGGATTGTGTTGTCAAATGTGTAACCAAGATTTGCTGACAAAGAAATAGACGTTGGAGACAGTTTTGCAGCGCCTTTTTTGTAGTCTGCGTAGTCGTTGTAGCCAAGTTCAACACCTACGATACGGTTGAACTGGTAGCCGCCGTATAGGTTGTAGCCCATACCGTCTGAATCTAAACTACCTTGACCATCTGTATCAGAATCTTGGTATACGCCAAGGCCGCCACCAATGTATGCGCCGCCGTCAGTACCTGCTGCTAAAGCTGGAAGAGAAACTGCGCTGATCAAGCCCAGTGCTAATGCAGATTTTGTTATCTTGTTCATTTTCTTACTCACTTTTTAATGTCATGCCAGTATCAATTATTTTTGTTTTGCGACCTTTCGACCGTTGATGACCATTATTCCGTAGTCTTGTATGTATTACTGTATGGCTTTGTAAGCTGAATCATTACATAGTAGAAAACATACACATCAGATTGCGTAAGTAATCAGGCTGCCCAAAACAAGGAGTAAACATGCTAACGAAACAAAAGACAGGTTTGGTGGTTGTGGATGTTCAGGGCAAGCTCGCGCGCCTTGTTGATGAGAGTGAGACACTGATTGCTAACTGTGGAAAGCTGATTGAGGGAGCGCAGGTTTTAGGTCTTCCTGTTGTGAGCTTGGAGCAGAACCCAGATAAGTTGGGGCCTACCGTTAGCGAGCTGAATGACCTATTGAGTGATGTTAAGCCGATACCAAAATTTACGTTCAACGCGTGTAACGAGCCCAAGTTTGTTGAGGCAGTGCAAGCCAAGGATGTGGATACGTGGTTGGTGTGTGGCATTGAGGCTCATATTTGTGTCTATCAAACCGCAATGGGTTTGTTGGAGCTTGGGTACAAGGTTCAAGTAGTTGGTGACTGCATTAGTTCACGAACAGCATTGAATAAGAAATTGGCTATCAGACGATTGCGGGACGCTGGTGTTCAGATTACGGGATTAGAAATGAGCTTATACGAGCTAGTTAAAGATTGTCGCGCACCCGAATTTAAGTCCATTCTATCCTTGATTCGTTAGCTTGGGTTTCGTTAAGGTTCGATTCGTTATTTTCCCCCTTTGAAGAGGTTCATTTGAATAACCTAATTGTATTTACTGGTGGGCCGGGATCGGGCAAAACCTCGGTCATCGACGCTTTGAAAAGCCAAGGCTATCGCTGCGCACCAGAGGTTGGGCGTAAAGTGATTCAGCATCAAGTTGAGCAACAAGGTAGCGCCTTACCATGGTTAGATAAAGTGGCTTTTCGTGATGAGATGGTGCGAGAAGAGTTAGCAAATTACCAAGCATTTGAGGCAAGTGAGCAACTCGTTTTCTTTGATAGAAGCATTGTGGATTCATACGGTTACAGCTTGTTAGAAACGTTACCTGTTCCAGAATCCTTGCTGAGTAGCTGTAATGAGATCGCATACAACGCCAAGGTATTTATCTTCCCGCCATGGGATTCGATTTTCATCAATGACCAAGAGCGTAAACAAGATTTCGATGAAGCGATCGCTACTTACGAAAAAATGGCGGCAGCCTATACCCAGTTTGGTTATCAGCTGGTGGAAGTGCCTAAGTTACCTGTTGAGGAACGAGTCGCGTTCATTTTAACTTCAATTGACTCAGACGAGTGACTTCCGACAAAATCACAATTACAAAAGCCCCGCAGTATCGACTCGATTGAGTGAAGACTGCGGGGCTTTTTAATTCAGATTCTATTTTGATGTAGCTACGAGACGCTTAGTTTCGGTTACGTTTAATCACCGAGAGGTTGTCGGTCGCCGCCACCCCGGTAGGAGTCTAAAGCAACCTTCAAGCGGCGCAGCTTATCGCGCGAGCGGTTCTTGTGATTGACCGCCATACCCATCGAAAGCACATCTACTAACGCCAGCATTGCGTAGCGAGATGCTGATGGCTTGTAGATGAAGTCGGTTTCCATGTGTTTGATTGGCAAAACAATATTGGCAATCTTTGCCAGAGGCGTGTCTTGCGGGGTAATCGCGATGATCTTAAGCCCATACTGCTTCGCTAACTCGGCCGTTTCGGTGATCACTGGCGTAAAGCCTGTCGCGGAAATCATCACCATTACATCATTGGCATCTGCCGTAGCTGCAACCATGCGTGACATTAAGCCATCGTTGTACGACACCACTGGGTAACCTAAACGAAACAGTCTGTGTTGCAGCTCTTGAGAGGCGATGGTTGAGCCGCCACCCATACCGATCGCGATGATCTGTCTGGCGTTGTGCAGCCAACTCACTGCAGTTTCAACGTCTTGCTCTTTGAATAGAGTGCGGTTGATGTCTAGGCTCTGCTTGATCGATTCGTAGATACCTTGATAGCCCGTTTGGTTTACCGGTTCAAGAATAAAGCGCTGGCCGACGGTTAGGGTTTGAGCAAGCTTGATTTTCATATCACGCACGTTGTTACAACCGATCGCCTTAGCAAAACGGGTAATCGTGGCTTCACTGACTTGAGCACCTTCAGCAAGCTCTGTGATACTGGCATTGGCTGCAAAATCAATGTCGTCCATGATCAGCTTAGCGACTTTTTTCTCTGCATCACGAAGAGCGGGAAAACGCTCGGTTATCTGTGAAATGATATCTACTTCTAAACTCAAGAATCCTGATCCTTTGTTGATGGGGCTAAGGCTTAGCCCCGTTAGTATATCTGATTGCTTCGCTGATTCTAGCTTATTGAAAAATAGAGCTAGAAGCAGGTCTCTACCCAGTTTGTGACCTGATAGTCCTCATCGCTGATGGCAATGTAGCGCCATTTGTCGAAGGTTAAACATGGGTGTGAGGTTGAAAACGCAATCATGTCGCCCACTTCAATCTCAGCAGAACCGTCCGTTTCAACAAAGGTGTGCTGATCCATTACCGCGGTAGCAGTCAGACCTTTCACAGAGATAGCTTCACCATTGCGATAGCCGCGCTCGGCAATAGGTAAACCTGCATCGAAGGCCACATCACGCTTACCTAGCCCGATCACCAGTTTGGTTGGCTCCGGACGAGAGATAACATACGCCCACACCTCAAGTGCCGATTCTAAATCACCACCTAATTCACACGCGTAACCTTGGTTTACTTGGGCACGTTGCAACACCTTGCTTTGGGCATCTAAGTAGATCCCAGTATCGTGAATGGCATAGCAGCCTGGGCGGATAATCGCTAAATAATCCGTTAGGTTCGCCAGGCATTCTGCCACTACGTCATACCAAGCCGAGCCTGCGCCTGTGATGATAGGCTGGCCTGTAATTAAGCCATCTGATGCAAGGCTTTCGACCGAAGTGAGCGCTTGGTTTAAGAAGGTACGAATGTCTTGCTCGGCATTGTCGCCATGAATCACACCCTCGTATACCTCAATACCCGCTAGCGAAAGCGCAGGCGAATCTTGGATAGTTTGCGCTAGCTCTAGAACTTCTTGAGGTGAACGACAACCACAACGGCCACCCGGAACACCAAACTCGATTAGAACTTTTAGCGTCTGCTTTTTGTTGGAGAAATACTGGTTGAGTTGCTGCACGTTGACTGACGAATCCACACAGCAATAGAAATCAACGTCGAACTCACTAATAAGCTGTTCGATGATCGCCATGTTGGTTTTACCTACCAATTGGTTAGCCATGATGATTCTTTTTGCGCCTGCCATTGCTGCAATTTCTGCTTGTGCAGGTGTCGCAACCGTAATTCCCCAAGCGCCATTTTCTAGCTGTTGACGGAAGAAGTCAGGTGTCATCGATGTTTTGCCGTGTGGCGACAATTTAACCTGGTGATGATCGGCGAACGATTGCATCCAATTCAGGTTATTGGTCAACGCTGATTGTTTGATAATTGCTACCGGAAGCGAAATGTCTTCATCAATCAATCGATAAATACCGTTCTCAGATTGTGATATTGCTCTCCCTTTTTGGCCTTTTTTAGTCAAGATGAAACTATCTTTTTGATACTTTATAACATCTTTTTGTGCAGGGTTATGTTTCATTGCTGATTCCTAACATGATTTAAGTTGTTGTTATTTAATGTTTAAATATATCTGTAATGTGTTTTGTGATAGAAACTATCACACAAATTAAAATATTATGTGTGTTTTGTCACTGAAAATAATCGGCTGGATTTCTAATATAGCTCCATCAACAAAGTGGATTGAGAGAGTGAGAAATGTTGTTCGATACGATAATTAAAAATGTAGAGGTGTTTGATGGCACCGGCGAACAATCGTTTTGTGCCGATGTAGCAATCCGAGATGGAAAAATCGCCGAAATTGGCAAAATCGATCATGAAGATTGTAGCCAGTTGGTTGAGGGAGCAGGCTTAGCATTGGCTCCTGGATTCATCGATGTACACACACACGACGATACCAATGTAATTCGTTACCCAGACTGTCTACCTAAGATTAGCCAAGGCGTGACAACCGTGATTGTTGGCAACTGTGGCATCAGCGCATCGCCAACGGTTTTGGCGGGCGATCCACCAGACCCAATGAATCTATTAGGCGCGCAGGCTGATTTCAAATACCCAACCTTTGCCGCGTATGCACAAGCCGTAGAGCAAGCGCAACCAGCGGTGAACGTCGCAGCGTTAGTTGGCCACACCACACTGCGTAACCAAGTGATGGATGACCTACAACGCACCGCAAGCGAAGAAGAAATTGCAGCAATGCAAAGCAACCTTGATTTAGCGATGGAGCAGGGTGCATTGGGTTTGAGTTCAGGTTTGGCTTACGCCAGCGCGAAACAAGCCAACGCCAATGAAGTGATGCAGTTAGCGAAAGTGCTGTCTAGTCATGGCGGCATCTATACCACGCATATGCGTACAGAATTCGAAGAGATCTTAAGCGCGATGGAAGAGGCGTTTGAGACCGGGCAATACGCGAAAGTACCCGTTGTTATCTCTCACCTTAAATGTGCAGGTGCGGGTAACTGGGGCAGAACCGTTGAAGTGCTTGATTTGATGGATAAGGTTTCAGAGCACCAAGATGTGTCTTGCGACTGCTACCCATATTCAGCGAGCTCTTCGACGTTAGATCTGAAACAGGTGACAGACGATTTCGACATCTTCATCACTTGGTCTAAAGCAAAGCCAGAACATGCAGGCAAAACGCTTAAGCAGATTGCTGATGAGATGAACCTACCACTGATGGACGCAGCAAAAGCACTTCAACCAGCAGGTGCGGTTTATCACTGTATGGATGAGAACGACGTAAAGCGCGTATTGAAATACAAGCTGGCCATGGTTGGTTCTGATGGTTTACCGAATGATCCGCATCCACATCCAAGATTGTGGGGCACCTTCCCGAAAGTCTTAGGCCATTACTGCCGAGATGAAAAACTGTTCGCGCTGCCAGAAGCGATTCATAAAATGACCGGAATGTCTGCGAAGCGCTACAACCTCGCGGGAAGAGGTGAGATTCGCCAAGACGCATTTGCCGATTTAGTTCTATTTGATCCAAAGAATATTAAAGACACAGCAACATTTGAAAATCCTATTTCAGTTGCTGAGGGAATAGAAAGTGTATTTGTAAATGGTGAGTTAACTTACCAAAAAGGAAAAGTGAAAAATAATCGTTCAGGCGTTTTCATTTACCGTAATTAGAATTTAATTATTTTATTAAATATACAGTAATAAGAAAACGACGAATTAATTTAAATATATTGGAATAGAAACTGTTTTATCTATAAACCCAATATTATCTATAAAGAAGTGGAGTTAAAAAATGACTATTAAACGTTACGGTGTTGAAGGCGGTACAGGTACAGGCGGACAACATTTACCATTTGCACGCGCAACTGAAGCGGGTGGTTTCCTGTACGTTTCTGGCCAGACACCGATGACAGATGGTGAAGTGGTAGAGGGTGGCATTGTTGACCAGTCTCGCCTAGCGATCCAAAACTGTGTCGATATTATGACTGAAGCGGGCTACGGCCTAGAAGACGTAATGCACGTAAAGGTTGTGCTAACGGATTCTCGTTACTTCCAATCTTTTAATAAGGTATTCAAAGAGTTCTTTGGTGCTAACCCACCGGCTCGTATCTGCATGGTTTGCGACCTAGTTGTAGACGTGAAGGTTGAAGTAGATGTGACTTGCTACCGCGCGGATCGCGTTTAGTAATAACCTAATCACAATTACCTACTTAGAGAGTATTAGGGGTTAGTCATCCCTGTTATTATCCTTTAATACTCTCACCCTACATTTATAAAAATTACTTTAATTAAAATAGATAAAATCAATAAAGTAATTATATGAAATATAAAAATGAATGAATCATAAATAAAGTTCAAGAATGAACTCAATATTTCACTGAGAGGTGTCAAATGAACAGCACACTTTTTCTTACAGGCTTCGGCGTGTACGTATGTTTTTTAATTTGGTTAGGCTGGTTTGTCTCGCGTAATCAAAAATCTGGCGAAGATTTCTTATTAGGCGGCCGTGGCCTGCCATTATTCTTAGTACTTGGTACCACAGTTGCGACTATGGTCGGCACGGGTTCAAGTATGGGCGCGGTTGGCTTTGGCTACGCAAATGGTTGGGCGGGTGCTCTGTACGGAATTGGCGGTGCTATCGGCATCCTATTGCTTGCACTTTGGTTTGCTCCGGTTCGTAAACTGAACTTCATGACCATGAGTGAAGAGCTGGCTTACTATGTTGGCGCTAACCGAATCGTAAAAAACGTGGTTGGCCTACTTATCTTTATCGCGTCAATCGGTTGGTTAGGTGCGCACATTCTAGGTGGTGGCATGTACCTAGCGTGGATTGCAGACATCGACCTTAACCTTGCGAAAATCATTATTGCTGCAGCATTCACTATCTACGTGGTTATCGGTGGTTACACAGCGGTTGTGTGGACTGATACGATTCAAGCAATCATCCTTTTTGCTGGCTTCATCCTAATGGCGGTAATGTCTGTCGATCACATCGGTGGCATGGACAACCTTTACGCTGCGATGGACCCTGCTGCTACAAGCTTTTTAGCAATCGATAAACTGGGCATTCTGCCTGCTGTTTCTCTGGCTGTGGTTATCGGTGTGGGCGTACTTGCAACACCTTCATTCCGCCAACGCATCTATTCTGGTAAAGATGTTTCAACTATCCGTCGCTCATTCGTCGCTTCTGGTGTGTTGTACCTTTTCTTCTCAATTATTCCAGCAATCATTGGTATGGCTGCACACGCAATCGACCCATCATTGGATAACCCGAACTACTCGTTCCCATACGTAGCTGCAACGGTTCTTCCCGTCGGCGTAGGCATGATTGTTCTTATCGCTGGTCTATCTGCAACCATGTCGAGCGCAAGCTCAGATGCGATTGCCGGTGTATCTATCCTACTGCGTGATGTGTACGTGATGTTCACAGGCCGCGTACCAAACAAAGAATCAATGTTGAACTACTCTCGTCTAGCTTTGGTTGTGGTAATTGGCTTCGCATTGCTGTTCGCACTGACGTCAAACGACATCATTGGCTACATCACTAAGATGATTTCAACTGTTATGTCGGGCATGTTTGTGTGCGGTATGTTGGGCAAATTCTGGAAACGTTACAACTGGCAAGGTGCGCTTGCAACACTAGCGGGTGCTTCTGTAGCTTCATTCGTAGTAATGCTAAACGCTGACTACACAGCCTTCTGGGGCAACCCAGTTATCCCATCATGTCTGTTTGCTCTAACGGCAGGTGTGGTTGTGAGCCTAGTGACTCCGGCTAACCAAGTAACACCTGAAATGGCAAAAGCGATTCTTGATGACGAGCGCGCTCTGATGGAGATGGAAATGTCTGAGACTGGCGTACTTGAAGAAGAAGCGGCACCTCAACGTCCTGCAAATCAAACAAGCTAAACCTAGTATCCACAACTGGTTTGCTTAATTCAGACCCTGCTTAATGGCAGGGCCTTCTTCCCCATTTATCTCTCTATTTTAGGATCAGCTATGCCTGCATCTTCTCATTTCAATATTGCTTTCTTTGGCGAATGTATGGTCGAAATCAGCGGCTCTCCATTAACCAAAAAGTTTGGCGGTGACACACTTAATACCGCACTTTACCTTTCTCGTTTAACGCAACATCAAAACCTCTCTGTGCACTATGCGACAGGCCTTGGCAGTGATGAGCTGTCTCAAAATATGATTGATAGCTGGCAGCTAGAAGGTATTCAAACCAATTTCGTTGAACGTATTGCGAACAAGCTTCCTGGACTCTACATGGTCGAAACCGACGAGACAGGCGAGCGACATTTTCACTACTGGCGCAACGATGCAGCAGTAAAATCTTACTTTCAAGCTAGTGATCTGAATAAGCTCGAAATCGCGCTAACAGAGAAACAAGTCGACGCGGTTTATATCAGCGGTATCAGTATCGCGATTTTAGATGACGCCTCTCGTGAGCGCTTATTCAAAGCCATTAGCGTGTTCTCAAACCAAGGCGGCAAGGTGATTTTTGACAATAACTATCGCCCACAACTCTGGACGACTGAACAAGCTCAGCATTGGTACGCCAAGTTACTGCCATTGGTAGACATTGCACTGATCACCGAAGACGACGACTTGCTGGTCTGGGGCAATGCCGAGAGCGTTCAACAACGCTGCCTTCGCTTGGGTTGCCAAGAGATCGTTATCAAACGTGGCTGTGAGCCATGCAAAATTGTTCAAGTTGAACAAGGCGATGTTGTTGAGAGCTATGTATCAGCGACTCGTGTTTCTAACGTGGTCGACACCTGCGCTGCGGGCGATTCATTTGCCGCGGGTTATCTGGCGGCGCGCCTTACTGGTGAGAGCACTGCCGATGCAGCTGAACTTGGTCACCAACTGGCTTCTACCGTTATTCAATACTCAGGCGCGATCATCTCGGTAAGCGCTATGAATCACTTAATTAAAAAATAGAAAAATAAAGCGAAATTATTATGTCTCAAGAAATGATCAACACACTTAAGCAATTCAAAGTTATCCCTGTTATCCAAATCAACAAGGTGGAACATGCGATTCCACTAGCAAAAGTGTTAGTAGAAAACGGCCTGCCAGTAGCAGAAGTGACGTTCCGTACCGAAGCGGCAGCTGATTCGATTCGTGCGATGCGTGATGCTTACCCAGAGATGTGTATCGGTGCAGGTACCGTATTAACACCAGAGCAAATCGACCTTGCTAAAGAGGCGGGTAGTGAGTTCATCGTGGCACCAGGTCTGAACCCAAACACGGTTAAGCGTTGCCAAGAGATCGGTATGCCAATCGTTCCTGGCGTAAACAACCCAAGCCAAGTAGAGCAAGCGTTGGAGCTAGGCCTTAACTTCTTGAAATTCTTCCCTGCTGAAGCGTCTGGCGGCATCAATATGGTGAAATCTTTGCTTGCGCCTTACGTTGATGTGTCGCTAATGCCTACTGGCGGTATCGGCAAACACAACGTCAATGATTACTTAGCGGTCGATCGCGTGGTGTGCTGTGGTGGCACTTGGATGGTATCGCCAAAGATGATCGAGAACGAACAGTGGGATGAGATCGCGGTGTTGGTTCGTGAAGCGGTTGAGTTGGTTAGCTAGTCATAAGTTTGTGAGCTCATTCGTTTGTTAACAGGCGAATGAGCTCACGATAAACAACAGCAGTGGCTGAAGGTTCTGTTTTGTGAATTGCCTCCGATAAACAAAACAGAACCCCCGTTATATAGGAAAACTAATAATGAAAAAAACTATATTGTCTCTATTGATTTCAGGTTCAGTAGTGTCCCCAATGGCGTTAGCAATGGCTCCGAATACCGATCTAAATTTAATGCCGTATCCACAGACCGTCGAGCTACAAGCTGGGCAAGTTAAGGTTGACGGTAACTTCAAGGTTTACATCAAAGGCTTTAACTCTGATCGCGTTGAGTACACCGCAAAACGCTTTGTCGACCGCCTTGAGCGCCAAACTGGCGTACCGATTTTAAACTGGCAGGTTGATAGTGCAGACGAAGCGAACCTGATCATTGATATCGACGCGGCACCAAAGTCTGAAGTACAGAACATCGACTCTGTAGAGTCCTACAAGATTACCACTCAGGGTGAGCAAATCACGCTGAGCGCACCAAGCCCATATGGCGCTATCCACGGCATCGAAACCCTTTTACAGCTCGTCGAAACGACAGCGACTGGCTACCGTATTCCTGCCGTAACAATTGTCGATGAGCCTCGTTTCCGTTGGCGTGGTGTCTCTTATGATACCTCGCGTCATTTCATTGAATTCGATGTGCTGATTCGTCAGTTAGATGCGATGGCATCGGCGAAGATGAACGTTTTCCATTGGCACTTCTGGGACGACCAAGGTATTCGTATTCAAACGGAATCTTGGCCGCGTCTGTGGTCTGAAACTGCCGACGGTAACTACTACACCAAAGACCAAGTTCGTTACCTAGTCGAGTATGCTCGTAACCTTGGTATTCGTGTGATTCCTGAAGTCTCCTTGCCGGGTCACTCTTCTGCTGTGGCGCATGCTTACCCACACTTGATGTCGGGTGGTGAAGGTCAAAGCTACGAACAAGAACGTGGTTGGGGCGTATTTGAGCCACTGATGGATCCACTTAATCCTGAGCTCTATGAAATGCTGGGCGATGTGTTCGACGAAGTGACAGAACTATTCCCAGATGAGTACTTCCACATTGGTGGCGATGAGCCGAACTATGCGCAATGGAAAAACAGCGAAAAGCACCAAGAATTCATTGAAGAGAACAATATTGATGGTGAGCGCGGCCTGCAGTCTTACCTCAACGTAAAAGTTGAAAAGATGCTGGAAGAACGCGGCAAGAAGATGACGGGTTGGGATGAGATTTGGCATAAAGATCTGCCAACTTCTATCGTGATTCAGAGCTGGCAAGGACACGACAGCATTGGTCGTGCGGCGAAAGAGGGCTACCCAGGTATTCTGTCTACGGGTTATTACCTAGACCAACCTCAGCCAACCAGTTACCACTATCGTAATGATCCAATGCCAACTGGCATCACGGTTGACGACAAGCTTCACAGCGGTGAGAAGTTTGTGACTTACCAATGGCAAAAGCCTCGTTCTAAAGGCAGCCCACGTAAGGGAACACTGACTATCATTGAAGCGAAAGACGGTACTTTCCGCGCGTTCAGTGATTACAACGGCAAGTCTCGTGAAGAGATCTACATCCTTGATTATGTGCCGGGTAAAACCTTTGTTGGCCACTTCGATAACTTCATGTCGTACACCGAGTTCAACCTTAACCTCAATCCAAATGGGTTTGCGGAAGGCAGCTATCAGTTAATTGGTAACGTGCGCTGGCCAACCACAGGTGAAGTGATTGCGAGCAGCGATGTTGAAGGCAGCGTGATCCCTGAGCCAAATGGTGGTTACCCTGCGGAGCTAACCGACAAAGAAAAAGAGCTTATTTTAGGCGGCGAGATCACCATGTGGCTAGAGAACAAAGACAGCCTCACGGTAGAAAATTACTTATGGCCACGCAGCTATGCAATTGCAGAGCGTTTCTGGTCGGATGCTGAACTGACTGATGAACGAAGCATGTATAAGCGCATGAAAGCGATGGATACATGGTCGGAAGTGTCGGTTGGATTACGTCACCACGCCGATGCTGACATGTTGTTGAAGCGCATTGCAAAAGGCCAAGATATTCACGACCTGCGCGTGCTAGCGAAGTACACCGAGCCAGCACAGTATTATGCTCGTAACTGGGAGAAGTGGAATTCCACCGAACCTAAGGGCACCTTGTACAGCCAATACGAGCGCCTAAACCGCTTCGTGGATGCGCTGCCTGTGGAAAGCTACGCGGTGTATGAGATGCAAGACTTGGTCAACGAAGTGGCGACAGGCAATCAACAAGCGCTTGAGCAACTTGCAGATCATTATCAACAAGCAAAATCGGCTGCACTAGCAGCGGAAACTGTCTTTGCGGGTAGCGTATCTTCGGTAGAGACGGTTGTGGTTGCTGAGAAAACCGTCGAAGTTGCAGATTTAGCATTAACCTTAATTGCTAAAGCGCAAGCTGGCGAGAAGGTAAGAGAAGCCGATGTGAACGCTTATCAAGCGATTCTGTCTGATTCAGCGAAAATCTACGATGAATCGATCATCGCGATTGTGCGCCCAACAGAACTATTGTTGAAGCAGTTAGCTGAGTAAGTCGTTAACGGATTAGCTGATAAGTCACACGCCAATCAGTGAATCAAAACCGCCCTCTGTGGGCGGTTTTTTAGTTTTAGTGACTCAATAGAATGGGGTGCTTAAGCTCAATGTAAGTAATTACTTACTATCGACATTCTTCAGCGTTAACGTAAATGTCATGCCTTGGTCTGAATTATTCTTCGCAATTAGGGTACCTTGCATATCACGCACGTTGTTTGCCGTGATAGCCAACCCGAGTCCTAAGCCTTCCCCCATTTTTTTGTTGGTGTGAAACGGTTCGAAAATGGTTTCGAGTTGATCTTCAGACACACCACAACCGTTATCTTGAACCTTGATGACCACGCGTTGTTGCTCGGTATGAGCGCTGATAACAATGGTCGCTGGTTTCTGATTCTGCGTGGCATCGACAGCGTTTCTAAGCAGGTTACCAAGCACTTGTCTAAGTCGCGCCTCTTCTCCCATTACCATCGAAATATTGGAAGCGACACGCACGCGGATATCGACGTTTTCCAATTCGGCTTGATGAATACGCAGGGTTTCTTGCAGCGCGTCTGTCAGTGAAACTGGGTAAGGCTTTTCCAGTCTTTGGAAGGCGAACGACTTCAATTGGCTGGTCATGTTAGCCATTCTGTCGATTAGGCTCATGACTAAGTCCATGTTCGCTTTCAACATCTTAGTCTCACCCCTTTCCATCAGTAGCTGGTTGCTTGAAAGCAGGGTTTTTAGGCCAGTAAGCGGCTGATTGAGTTCATGAGTAATCGCACTCGACATACGACCTAATGCGGCAAGTTTGCTTGATTCAACCAACTCTCGCTGCGCA